>DATMXL010000254.1:0-24564 GCA_035561555.1 Bellilinea sp. | reverse complement strand
GGTCAGAGCTGACCACTTCCCAGTTGTGCGCTTTCCGCCCCAGTTTATGCAGTGCCTGACGGATAGCTGTATCTGCATTGGAGGACGCCGCCACGAAATGTGCCTTAACCGCGCCAAAACTGCGCGTACCCTGGCGGCCAGGAGCGGCTTTGTCAAAATACACTTCGACGGTTTTACGCCGCACACGGCAGTAGAGCTGCAGTTGCTGGATAAGTTCGATCTCATCATCCAACCGCTGCAGACTTAATCCGCGCACTTTGGGAATCAGGTTGTGTCCGTCAATAATCGTTGGCATGCAGTCTCCGTGGTTTCATTTTACTAATAAAATATGCTATGATTCAACCCGAGCCAGGACAATACGCAAGGTTTATTGCTCTATCCCACCCCGTGAACATCACGAGCGCCAATGAATTTTTGGAAACGCATCTTTCCTTACTTGATCATCAACATCCTCGTCTCAGCCGCCACCACGCTGATCGTGTTGACGGTGTGGGATCGCGTTCAGAACCCGCAGCTGCCCAGCGGAACTGGCGGCGTCCCTGAAGCAACCCTCGCAAGCAACCCTGAAGCGGCAACCACCCTGCAAGTCCAACCTACCCTGCCACCGCTGGATCAACCGGTGATCCGCATCGAGACGGTCATCGGCGCCGGCGACCTATCCACTGAGACGGTGCAGTTGCAGCGCGTTGGTGAGGGTGAATTGCAGTTAGCCGGTTGGCGCCTGGAAGGCAACAATTTAAAGTACACCTTCCCGGCTTTGACGCTCAATAAAAACGGCTCGGTACGCCTGTATTCGCGCGCCGGTCAAAGCACGGTGATTGAATTGTATTGGGGATTGGATTCTGCCGCCTGGAAAAGCGGCGACACCATCATTCTCTATGATTCAAATGGCGACCAGCGTGCCTCCTATGCCATCCCTTAAAGGTTGAGGGAAGCTGTTATGGACCTTTTCGGCAAGTCTGCCGACGAAATTATCAGGCGCGCCATGCAGGACGGTGCCTTCGATAATTTACCCGGCAAGGGGAAACCGCTCAAGCTTGACGAGAATCCGCACGAGCCGGAAGAATGGCGCACAGCCTACCGTATGCTGCGTTCCAACGGTTACAGCCTGCCGTGGCTCGAACTGCGTAAAGAGATCGAGGAAGCTGTTGACCGCGCCCGCAGCGACGCTCGTAGCGCCTGGGAATCAGGCACTCAAGAATTTTGGAACCGGCATAAAGCCGTGTTTCAACAGCGAATCGAAGCCCTGAATCAGCGAATTTTCCAGTACAATTTGCAGACACCCTCACCGGTATTTCATCGCCAACCGCTGGATCTTGCCCGTGAGTTGGACACGATCCAACACGGGGATAACGCTAATTCTTCGCAAGCAGAAGGCAGGTAATTCATGTCGCAGGCTCTTTACCGCAAATGGCGCCCACGGTTGTGGGACCAGGTTGTCGGACAGGAACATATCGTGCAAACCCTCCAAAATGCCATTCGCGGCGGACGGGTCGGTCATGCCTACCTGTTTGCCGGTCCGCGTGGAACCGGCAAGACCACTTCGGCCCGTTTGCTGGCAAAAGCTGTCAATTGTCTGGCTGAAGACCTGCAGTTACGCCCCTGTGACCAATGCGCGCACTGTCAGGCAGTCAACGACAGCCGGTTTCTTGACCTGATCGAGATCGATGCTGCCTCCAACACATCAGTGGATGATGTACGCGATCTGAGGGACAAAATTAATTTCTCCCCCACCCAGGGACGCTTCAAAGTTTATATCATCGACGAAGTGCACATGCTCTCCACCGCCGCCTTCAACGCGCTGCTGAAAACCCTGGAAGAGCCGCCGCCGCATGCCATTTTCATCCTGGCGACCACCGAGGTGCATAAAATTCCGGCGACAGTGCTCTCGCGCTGCCAGCGGCATGAATTTCGCCGCATTCCTTTGCCCCTGATCGTAAGCCACTTGAAGGAACTGGCTAAACAAGAAAGCATTCAGGTCTCTGACGAAGCTCTGACCCTGATAGCCCGCCAGGCAACCGGAGCCATGCGCGATGCCATTTCACTCCTCGATCAACTGGCTTCATCGGGTGGTCCAATCACGCTGGAAATGGCGCAAACTGTACTGGGAACCGCCACCAACCAACTGGTGATCGATCTGGTGGATTCGGTCATTCAACGCGACCCGGCCAGCGGTCTGGAACGCATTCACAGCGCGCTGGACAGCGGCTCGGACCCGCGCCAGTTCACCCGCCAGGTGGTCGACTACCTGCGCAACCTGCTGCTGGTGCGCCTTGGCAATGCCGAGCAGGTGGATGCGACTGCCGAACAGCGCACACTGATGGCCAAACAGGCCCAGGCTTTTGATAAAGAACACTTACTGGAGACGCTTAAAGATTTCAACGGTGCCGCCAGCGAAATGCGCAGCGGCTGGCAGCCCGGCTTGCCGCTCGAATTAGCCCTGGCGCATGCCGTCAGCTGGAGTCCCGCCGCAGCCAGCCCAGCGCCTATGCAGCCTGTGCCAACCCCACCTACCGCCGCCGTCCTGAACCGAACACCGCCCGAGCCAGAGGTTCAGTTTTCCACACCAGCAGTCAAAACACCGGCACCCGCAACCATTCCGCAAGCGGCTGAAGAGGACCTTCACCCCAATCCCAAAATGGATGCCAATCCGGCCCCAACAGCGGCTTCAGAGGCAGAATCCGGCGCTCCCTCCCAGGGAGCCATTCGCGAGAACTGGCCAAAGATACGCGCGCTGGTCAAACGCAAGTCCTCCATGGTGGAAGGGTTGTTGAACTCCTGCAAGTCGATCAACATCCGCGATGGTGTGCTGCAATTGGGGTATGGCAGTCCGGTTTTGAAAGGCAACATGGAAAAAGACAGCAACCTGCAACTGGTCAGTGCTGCCATCAAGCAGGTTCTTGGCTGGGATATTCCGGTGGTATGCGTGGATGTCACCGGCAAAGGCGGACAGCTGCAGTCCAATCCCGAGGTGGATGCGGACGGTATGGTCAACGCCGCGCTCAACCTGGGTGGTAAAATTGTCCAGAAAGAATAGCTCCAGCTAGGACTGGAGCTTTGACTACAAAATACTAACTGAATTATTGAGGATATTATGGCAAAAGGTCGCGGATTTGGTGGAAAAAGCATGGCTGGCGGGATGGGTGGTGGCGGCATGATGTCGCAGATTAAAAAGCTGCAGGAACAGATGGAAGCCACTCAGGCCGCCCTGGCTGCCGAGACGGTGACCGCTACAGTTGGCGGCGGAGCCGTCAAGGTGATCATGACCGGTGCCCAGGTTTGCCAGGCCATTGTGATCGACCCGGAACTGCTTAAAGATGCCGACGCTGAAATGCTGCAGGATCTGATCCTGAGCGGCGTCAACCTGGCGCTGGAACAATCGCGCAAGCTGGCAGACGAGCGCATGGGACCACTGGCTGGCGGTTTATCTGGTTTGGGACTGTAAACGGAACTTTCTATGCCTGTGCTGCCGGAACCAATCGAAAATTTGACGCTGGCGCTGGAGCGGTTGCCCGGCATCGGACCCAAGACCGCCTCGCGTCTGACGTTTTTCCTGCTGCGCGCACCGGAAGAAGTTTCGCTGGCGCTGGCTGATGCCCTGACGGCTCTGAAATCCTCTACTGGCTTATGCCAGGAATGTTTCAATATCACGCGTTCCGACCAGGAAAAATGCGAGATATGCACCAGTGATAAACGTGACGCGAACATCATTTGCGTGGTGGAAGAACCGCTGGACGTGCTGGCGCTGGAACGCACTGCCGGATATTTTGGTCGTTATCATGTACTGCACGGTGTCCTCTCGCCTATTGAGGGGATTGGACCGGAAGACTTGAAGATCAAACCTCTGCTGGAACGGGTGCGCACCGGCACTGTGCACGAACTCATTTTAGCCACCAATCCCAGCATGGAAGGCGACGCCACGGCTTTGTATTTGCAGCAGCAACTGGCAGGTTCGGGGGTAAGAATCACACGCCTGGCGCGCGGCTTGCCAGTCGGCGGTGACTTGGAATACGCTGATCAAAACACCTTGCTGCGTGCCCTGGCTGGCCGGCAAGATTTGAGTTAAAGTTTGAAATCGTAGGTCGGGTTGAGCGTTGAAAAGTTATAGTAGGTCGGGTTTCGCGATTCCTACCTATCTCCTTATAGAAAATGAAAAAAGCAAGACCCGACACCTTTTAGTTGGACAACCCCTCTGCCTGACGATTTAAAAATCTGTCCATGTGGCGCAAACTTTAGTTTGCAGCCGCGAGCTTAAGCTCGCAATTGAAAACCAATTGGTAGCGTTATATTTCATTGGGCGTGCGTTCTAGAGTCACGCTCCGGGTGCATAAGAGTTACCTGAGAACCATCTTCTCATTAGCTGCGTATTGAAGATAATTAAGGTAATATTTGTCTCATGACAACAATTACGCAAATATGAGAGGAGCACGTCGTATGAAACGCCTACTCCCCCTTCTACTCTTACTGACGACCTTACTGGCAGCCTGTACTGCTGCCCAGCCAACCGCGGCGCCAACTCCCACCGACCCGGCGCTGGTTATATTGTCCACCAACACGCCCGCTGCCACCGTAGCCGCTACCGCGGCAGCCACGGTTGCCCCCACCCAGACCACCGGCGCAGTGACCTTCAATATTGTGCCGGAAGAATCAAAGGTCACTTACGAGGTTGGCGAAACTTTCTTCAACCAGAACAACCGTTTTAACCTGGCGATTGGCGTCACAAAGACTTTGTCTGGCAGCGTGTTTGGCGATCTGAGCAACCCACCTGTCAGCAGCATAGGACCGATCCAGGTCGATATCAGCCAATTCACCTCAGACAACAACCGGCGCGACAACGCCATCCGCGGCGACTGGCTGGAATCTTCCTCCTTCCCCATCGCCACCTTTGTATCTACCGCCATCGAGGGACTGCCTTCCTCCTACATTGAGGGTCAGGACTATGCTCTGAAAGTGACTGGCGACCTGACCGTGCGAGAGGTCACCCGCTCCGTCACCTTTGACGTCACCACCCGCTTAAACGGTGACACCCTGAGCGGTACGGCAGTCACGACCCTCCTGTTGAGTGATTTCAGCATCGGTCCAATCTCCATCGCCGGCATCCTCAAGACCGAAGATGAGGCTAAAATAACGCTGGAGTTCGTCGCTCGTCCGTAAACTGACGCGGTTATAATCAATCCGTACCACTCATTCCATCGGGGAGGTGTTGCATGGAGCGATACCGCGTCAAAGAGGATGAGAAGATCCGTTTGAAGGACTTCGATCCTGGTGACACTGGCAAGTATGACGGTGAAAAAGACGAGGGACTGGAGTTGCTAGGTGAACTGAATCAGGACCTGGAAAAACTTCAGGAACTGCTCTACGCCGAACACAAACGTCGGGTATTGGTAATACTGCAAGGTATGGATACCAGCGGCAAGGACGGCGTCATTCGCCATGTATTTGAAGGGGTCAATCCGCAGGGTGTGCGCGTTGCCAGCTTTAAAGTTCCCACGCCCGAAGAAATGGACCATGACTATCTCTGGCGTATCCACAAGCAAACTCCTGGCAAGGGAGAAATTGTCATTTTCAACCGCAGTCATTATGAGGATGTATTGGTAGTGCGGGTGCATGAACTTGTGCCCGAAACGGTTTGGAAGAAACGCTACGAGCAGATTCGCGAGTTTGAACAACACCTGGTGCAGGAAGGCACCATCATTCTAAAATTCTTCCTGCATATTGACCTGGATGAGCAAAAAGAACGCCTGCAAGCCCGCCTGGATGATCCGTCCAAGATATGGAAATTTAATCCCGGTGACTTGAAAGAACGCGCACGTTGGGACGAATACACCGAGGCGTACGAGGATGCCATCAACAAAACCAGCACGGTCGAAGCTCCGTGGTACATCGTGCCTGCCAATAAAAAATGGTACCGGAACCTGGTCATCGCCAGCGTCCTGGTGGATACCCTCAAGAAGCTGGATATGCAATACCCGCTGCCAGCTGAAGACCTGAGTGGGATCGTCATCACTTAGAACCCACACGCTGACTGGCTATGCGCATTGTATTAACACTCACTGGAAACGATTGGATCGGATGCTGTATCTAGTCTCCACCCCCATCGGCAACCTTGGCGACATTTCGCAGCGCGCGCTTGACACTTTGCGCACGGTGGACTTCGTCATCAGCGAAGATACCCGCAAGACTGGTATGTTGCTCAAACATTTCAATATCAAGAAACCCCAGATTTCGTTCCGTGAGGATAATGAAGAACGCGCCCTGCCCAAAATCCTGGCACTGCTGGATGAAAGCAAATCGGTCGCGCTGGTGACGGATGCCGGCACCCCGGGTGTTTCGGACCCCGGCTTTTTACTGGTGCGTGCCGTGCTGCAAGCCGGCCTGCCATTGACCGCCATCCCCGGACCAACTGCGTTGATTCCAGCCTTGATTCTCTCCGGCCTGGCGGTGCACAGCTTCACCTTCCGCGGCTTTTCGCCGCGAAAACCCGGCGCCCGCCGCCGCTTTTTGGAGGTGGATGCCCTCTCACCGCATACGCTGATTTTCTACGAGAGTCCCTACCGCCTGGCAGCCTTCCTGGACGACGCTCTGGCTGTCTACGGCGACCGCCGCGCAGCCGTTGCTAATGATCTCACCAAGATGTTTGAAACCATGTACCGCGGCCGGATTGGCGAATTGATCGAACGCTTCAAGACCGAGTCGATCCGTGGTGAATATGTGGTTGTCATCGAAGGACTGAACGAATAGACCAGCCTGATTATTGATGATTAATCGATCGCAAACGGTGTGAAGCTTGTCTGCGTATCGTAAAAGTCCTCTTTTTCAGCCCGTTTGAGCCAGTTGACGATGCGGTAGGTTAAAGGCGTCATCAATACCTCGATGCCGACCTTGAAAATGTAGTTGGTGACGACCAGTACGCCAAATAATTCCCACGGGAAGACACCGAACAGGGTGGCGACTAAAATAAATATGACCGAATCCACGCCTTCCCCTACCAGGGTGCTGGAGATGGTGCGCAGCCATAAAAACCGGCCTTGGGTAGCCACTTTAAGCTTTGCAAGTACGGTTGAATTGCTGAATTCACCTACCAGGTAGGCTACCAGGCTGGCGACCACAATCCCGCCCGTGCTCATTCCCCCCAGGATGGCATCATAGGCCTCCTGCCCTGCATATCCTTGCCAGGTAGCCTCACCCGGCATGATGCGCACCAGCCAAAGAACAAATGCCGAAAGCGCCAGCATGGCAAAACCAGTCCAAATGACCCGCCTTGATTTCTTAAACCCATAGACTTCGGTCAGCACGTCGCCGAATATATAGCTGATGGGAAATAAAATCGTGCCGGCATCAAAAGCAAAACGCAGTCCCGAAATCGAAAAACCCCAGTCAACAATTTTTGCCGAGGAAGCAATATTGCTGATGATCAGGACAGTAACGAATAAGGCCATGATCCAATCAAAATAACGAAATACCCGGTTGTTTACCTTGAGTTCTTCAGTCATTCATGATTCCTTATTACCGATATAAAGTGTCCAAAGTATAATCACTTTCAGACGTAAATCAATTGTGTCAATCACCTAACCAGGTAGCTTTTGTCGCGGCAAGCACTAGTTAATGATCTTTGACTTTGGAGGATAAACGATGGAACTGAAACTGGTTCAAATTGTCAAACCGGAAGAAACCAATTTTATCCTTGGACAGTCGCATTTCATAAAAACAGTCGAAGACATCCACGAGACCCTGGTCACGCATGTACCGGGTATTCAATTTGGCCTGGCTTTCTGCGAGGCATCCGGCAAACGTCTTATCCGCTGGAGCGGGACCAGCCCAGAAATGATCACCCTGGCACAAAAGAATGCCCAGACAATTGGCGCCGGTCACAGCTTCATCCTGTTTCTCGGGGAAGGGTTTTATCCGGTCAACGTGTTAGGAGCGGTGCAGGCAGTACCCGAAGTCTGCCGTATTTTCTGCGCTACAGCCAACCCTACCCAGGTGATCGTGGCGGAAACCGAACAAGGCCGCGGCATTCTGGGTGTCATCGACGGATTTACCCCGCTGGGGGTGGAAGCTGACGAAGACATCGCCTGGCGCAAAGGTTTTCTGCGCATGATTGGCTACAAAGCCGCGGAACAATAAAACCAGCTATTTCGTCTTGGTATTGGCGTGCCGTTTTGGCGCGGCTCTGGACATAGGAGTATTTACACCATGAGGAAGATCCTGCTTGTTTTTTTGATGGCTATCCTGCTTACTGGCTGCGGGTTGATCACTACTCCAACGGCAATTTCAGGCGATGCTGAGATGGCTACCCGCGTCGCCCAGATATTAACCAGCATGCCTACCGCGACGAATCCGTCCGAAGGCGGGATTCCATCACCGTCGCTGCCAACCATTCAACCCTCCCCCACTACCAGCCTACCAGCCACGGCAACCAATACCCCGGCAATGGCTGAAACCCAGGCTCCCACCTCAACGGCATCTGCAACGCCCACTGCCTCACCGACCGGTCAGCCAACCAGTGTGTACACGCCCCCCGCCAGTGACCCAACCACCAAACTAGGCAGCGCCGACTGGTCTGACACCATGGATGATGGCAATTCTTGGCCGACTGGCGCAGATCAGTTCACTGACATCAATTTTGTGGATGGTGCCATGCAGCTGACCGGCTTGACGACCACCGACGGTTGGCGGATGACCTACCCGCAAGAGACCAATTTTTACCTGGAAGCAGTGTTTCAGGTAAATGACTGCAGCGGCAACGACCGGTACGGCCTGATCTCGCGTGTGCCAGTGGTGACCTCACCGGATCGCGGTTATATCTTCGGCTTCAGCTGTGACGGTCAATATTCGCTGCGGCGCTGGAACGCCAGCGCCGGCGCTAAAGGCGAGATGGTCAACCTGGTGGATTGGAAGACCAGCGCCGCCATCAATGCCGGACAGAGCCAGACCAACCGCATGGGTCTGATGGCCATCGGCGACCGGCTGATTTTGTATGCCAACGGCCAATTATTGACTGAGGTTCGCGACAGCGCTTTTGCCACTGGTTACTTTGGCGTCTTCGTTGGCGCCCGCGAGACGGATAACTTCACCATCCGCATCGATCAAATCCGGTTGTGGGAAAACCCCGGCACATGACACGTGGCACATGACACTGAATTATCCTAACTTCTTCACCACCTCGATGCCGTTCAAAGCCATGTGATACAGGAAAAAAGCGTGGTGCAGGTCGGCAGCGTGCGGCAAGCCGCCCACTTCCTGTGCCGCCTCGATGGTCTGATCATACGTGTCCACTGCATTCGCCGGCACAATTACGCGGCGCTGCAACTGACGTGCGTTGGCGTCCAGCCGCAGGTGCATGGCCAATTGATAAACGCACAAATCGGTACAGTCTCCCACCACTATAAAGGTATCCACCTGCGGGTGCGCCTCCAGCCATTGATTAAAACCGGCGTTCAACCCGGTCGAGATCGAATTTTTCTCCAGCAGAACCATCTGATCAAAAAATGGCAGCTTTTTAAAAAAATCGACAGTCTCGGCTTCGGGGGTTCCGCGGACACAGTGGCGCGGCCAGGCGTCAAACTCGACGGCATCCGGTTCATGGGTATCCTGGCTCAACACAATCTGCCGCAGCCCCAGGTCCCATGCTTTGCGGAAAAGGTTAACAATGGGCTGGACAATAGCTTCCACCCGCGGACTGGACAGCGGTCCAATGGTACAAAAACCATTGATCACATCTACCGAGATGATGGCAGTGTGTGCAGGATTCTTGATGACTGATTTTAGATCAGTCTCCGGCAGTGAAGCGGTCCATTCATCTAAAAACTCCAAAAACGCTTGGCTGCGTTCCATTAAGGAAAGGGGCATGCTGACCTCCTGATATTTAGTGTATATTTTACACTATTATACCGCAAATGCCCGCTGTCAAGGCCGGGCATAAATTAACTGCTTTGTTGATCAGAGTTCGGGCTGCTTATTCCGCTTTGACCGTTATGCGATAGCCGCAAAACAAGCAGGTTACGGAATTATCGCCGTGCCAGGTTAATTTTTCCGCATTTTCCCGCAGCGGTGCATTGCATGCCGGGCAAAGCTCTGGCAGCTTACCAGCCAGGAAAAGCTGGTCACCCACTGTCGCCAGAACAGCTGGCAAAGGCTCACCGTCGCCTGCTACTGGCGGCTCATAAGCTATGACTTCAGGCTTTTCATCCACCGCACGGGCTGTGACGTCGATCGGCATAATGATTTCAGCCTGCGGGCGGGAACTGCCATCACCGGGAGTAGTCCCAGGTGGAATCACGCTCGGCTCATCCCCCATGGTGGCACGAACGATCATGGTTAGCCCGATCAGGATCAATATCCCGGGCCAGACATAGTTGACCATAAACAGAATACCCAGACCGATCAGCCAGATCGCAGCGATAATATTTTTTCTATTCATTTCGTTTCTCCTACGCTATTTACGGAATTGTACCGCGTCTGGGTTCATCCCTTATAATTGACTGGATGATTGTCTGGCAAAAAACCCTCAAACTCAGCTTAATCCTGGCGATTCTATTCTCATTTCTACAGATAACCCCGGTTGCTGCTCAATCCGGCAGCGCTCTCACCGCCTATGATTTGATTGCTCTGGTGAACGGCATCCGTACCGGAAATGGGCTGCCAGCCTTGGAAGTCAGTAATATTTTAATGAGTACTGCTCAATCCACCGCCGAGGTCATGGCTGCCAACCGTATGGGCTGGCATATCGGCGACGTGCGTGGGCGTGTGATGGCTGCCGGTTATGGCGGCGGCGCCACAGTCTGGGCCACTGAAAATTTTGCCGTCGGGGATTTAAGCCTGGAAGACCTGGCCTGGGTGTGGTCGGACGCCGCTCATATGATCCCCATGGTCAATCCTGCGTATCAGCACATCGGCGCCGGCGTGGCTATGGCTCCGGACGGTTCGATTTACTTTTTGGTTCATGCGGCTTATACCTCTGGCTCACCGGCTGCACGCACACAGGTCCCTAGGCCAAAAGGGGTAGAACCGACCGCTCCGGCTTCTCAATGGATCATCCCTGTGACAGTCGCCACACCCAATGCCGACGGCACGGTGGTTCATGAGGTTAAAATGGGGCAATCGCTGTGGAGCATTGCCATAGCCTATGAATCGCATATCGTCGATATTTTACGTTTCAATCAGATGTCTCCCGAGCAGCAGGTGGTGTGGGTTGGGCAAAAGCTGTCCATTCCGGTGACGCCGCAACCCGTCACCCCTATACTGGAACCCTCGCCGAGTGCATCGACAACGCCGCGTGCGCAAGCAGCCCACCTGAACAAGGTGGTGACTGCGGCAGCGGTTACCCGCCTTCCACGACCCACGGCACTGGCAACCCCTACCCCAACTCAGGCTGACCTGCAGGTAGTCGCTGCCATGGACATAAATGACCGGACCGTTGGCTATGTTTTAGGCGGCATTTTTACTGCCGGGGTGATGCTGGTTGGTTTTGGCCTGCTAAGCCGGCACAAAAAGAACCCATGACCTCATGACTATCTCACAGGCGGCCTTCGCATGAAGAAGAAAAAATCATCCGCAACCTCAACTCGCATGGCACAGCTCGAAACCGTTTTCCCAGATCATATCGATCTGGATGATCCCAAGCTGTATATCAACCGCGAACTGGGCATGCTGGAATTTCAACGACGCGTACTGGATGAGGCTAAGGATCCGTCCAATCCACTGCTCGAGCGGGTAAAATTTCTGGCCATTTTAGGCTCCAACCTGGAAGAGTTCTTTATGGTCCGGGTGGGCGGATTAATCATGCAGCGCGATGAAGGCGTGTCGGTCCAGTCAATCGATGGGTTAACCGCCCCGGAACAGTTGGTTGAAATCCGTCGCGTAGTCCAAAAGTTGATGGAAGAGGGTCGCGAATTGTGGAATAAGACCCTCATGCCCGAGTTGGATGCTGCAGGCATTCATATCCGGTCGCATAAAAATTTAACCACGCGTCAGAAAAAAATTGTGGATGCCTATTTTCATGAAATGGTTTATCCGGTGTTGACGCCGCTGGCTTTTGATCCGGGACACCCATTCCCGCATATTTCCAATCTTAGCCTCAACCTGGCGATGTTGCTGGAAGGCCGGGATGGACAAAACTTATTCGCGCGCATCAAAGTGCCCGATACACTGCCGCAACTGGTGCCCGTCAAACGCTCCTCTGGCGGATTACGCAAGGACGGCACTGTTCCCTACCATCACTATTTCGTCTGGCTGTCTGATCTGATCACCGCCAACATCGACTCCCTCTTCCCTGGATTAAAGGTGCTGGAAGTACACCCGTTCCATGTCATCCGCAATGCCGACATGGAAATCCAGGAGCTGGAAGCATCAGACTTACTGGAAACCATGGAAGAATCAGTGCGCAAACGCCGCTTTGGCGTGGTTGTGCGCCTGGCGATTCGAAAAGATATGCCGGATTTCCTGAAGAATATTCTGGTCAGCAATATGAAGGTCGACCGCAATGACGTGTACACCATCGATAGTCCAATGGTGCTCTCGAGCCTGATGCAGCTGGCGCGCATCGAGCGTCAAAAGCTCAAGGACCGCCCCTTTTCACCCACAACCCCGGTTGTACTGCGTTTCGACGAGGAATCACCCGACGACGCCATTTACACAGCCATCCGCGCCGGCAATATCCTGTTACACCACCCATACGATTCCTTCAGCCCAGTGGTCGAATTTTTGCGAACCTCGGCGCGGGACCCGAACGTTTTAGCCATTAAACAGACGCTGTACCGCACGGGTTCCAATTCGCCGGTTGTGAAATCCCTGCTGGAAGCTCGCCGGGATTACGGCAAACAGGTCGCTGTGCTGGTGGAATTGAAAGCCCGTTTTGACGAAGAAAGTAATATCAGCTGGGCGCGCATGCTGGAGCAGGAGGGGGTGCATGTCACCTACGGGTTATTGGGCTTGAAAACCCACTCAAAAATTGCATTGGTGGTGCGGAAGGAAGGCGAACATATCCGGCGCTATGTCCACCTGGGGACCGGCAATTACAATCACATCACCGCCCAGTTATACGAAGATATCGGTATGTTCACCTGTGACGATCAAATTGGGGCTGACGCCACCGATTTGTTCAATTACCTGACGGGTTACTCCTTTAAGGCAGATTATTGCAAATTGCTGGTAGCACCCATTAATCTGCGGCAACGTTTTGAGGAAATGGTGCTGCGTGAAATTGAAATCGCCCGTTCCGGCGCGCCTGCACACCTGATCTTCAAAATGAACTCGCTCGTCGATCAATCAATAATCCAGTTGCTGTACCTGGCATCGCAGTGCGGTGTGCGCGTTGATCTAATCACCCGCGGCATTTGCAGCCTGAGACCGGGCATTCCAGGACTGAGCGAGAATATCCGGGTCATCAGCATCCTTGGCCGTTTCCTGGAACACAGCCGGATTTATTACTTCCACAATGGCGGCAGCGAGGAAATTTATATGGGCAGCGCTGACCTGATGCCGCGCAACCTGAATCAGCGCGTCGAAGTACTTTTCCCGGTGGAGGATCGCAGCATGATCAGCCACATTCGCGTCAATATCTTGCAGCCCTACCTGGAGGACAATATTAAAGCCCGCATCATGAATTCAGACGGCTCCTATACCCGTATGCACCCAGAAAAAGGCCAGGAACCTGTGAATGTCCAGTCGTTATTCCTGGCGCAGCGAAAAAAAGGAAATGGACGCTAAGGGAATGGTGATGGGATAATGATCAGCTATCGCAAAGAACTCTGGTTTAATCTACCGTCCCGCCGCGGTTTCATCAACATCACCGATCAAGTACAGGAATGCCTGCGGGAAAGCGGCATTCGGGAAGGGCTGGCGCTGGTAAATGCTATGCACATCACTGCATCCGTTTTCATTAATGATGACGAGCGCGGACTCCACAGTGATTATGAACGCTGGCTCGAATCCCTTGCGCCGCACGAGCCGGTCAGCCAGTACCGCCACAATGCCACGGGCGAGGATAATGCCGATGCCCACTTGAAACGCCAGGTGATGGGGCGCGAAGTGGTGGTAGCCGTGACCAATGGACGGCTGGATTTTGGCCCATGGGAGCAAATTTTCTACGGCGAGTTCGACGGCAGGCGTAATAAACGCGTGCTGGTCAAAATTATTGGCGAATAGAGCGAAAGGTAACCTATGCCTCCCAAAGACATCCAAACTCATCTGATGGGCTTGATTAAGAAGTCGCACCGCCTGGAATTGGAATATTTGAACTCATTGAGCGATGGGGCGCGCAATTCCATTGGCACTTTCGAGGATTGGGCGCCTAAAGACCGCATTTCGCACAACACATACTGGCGCAGGCGCTGCGTTGAATCGCTATCTTATTTCTCCCGCGATCAAAAACCGCCCGAATATCCCCCGTATGAAGAATGCAACCGGCAAAATTTTGAGGAAACCCGCGAGCAATCGGTGCATGTGCTGCTGCGTGAAGCTGACCTGGTGCTGACGGCTATTCCTATGGTCCTGGAACGCTTCACTGAAGAAGAATTCCGCAAATTCGGCTTCTCTCCCCACCTTACGAACAACACCCTGCTCGGTTATACCATCAGCAACTGTTATTTCCATCCGCTGTACCACATCTCCGAAGCACACTTGCGCCTTGGCAACCTCAGCCAGGTGGATGCGATTCAGGACCTGGTGATGAAAGACATTTCCGGCATCGACGACACCCCGTTTTCACTCGGCACGGTATATTACGACCGGTCTTGCTTTTACGCCATGGTTGGCGATTCTGCCCAAGCGTTGGAATACCTGCAAAAAAGTCTGGGATTACGCCCGGATCTGGCCGCCTGGGCGCGGGAAGACAGCGACCTGATCAGCCTGCGCGAAGACGCCCGGTTTATTGAACTTGTGGCAAACAACCAGGATCCGGCTGCCGCCGATTAAGGGTCTAAGAACAAGATCGTGGAGGACATCCAGACCGTACCCGGGATGCGAGTGGCGCTTTCCTGCCGAATGGACATCCGGACACGGGTGCGGTGCGTGACGCTATATGGTACGCTCAACTGAAACGGCACATGCACCAGCGTATCCGAAGGCTGAGATACCAGGACCTCACCTGACCCAACGATAGCACCTTCCTCATTAATCAGCTCGATGACCAGCGGTTGGTCGTTAACCACCCGGGCAGCACCGTCCACCGTCACCGTGCCGCCGGTTATCAGGGTACCTTCACGCGGTGTCGTCACCAGGTAGGGTTCGAATTCAACCAGCGGGGCTGTGATATCGCTGCCACCCAATTGCAACAGGAGCACGTCCACCGAAACCAGCGAAATGCGTTGACCAAACATGTCATCGGTATACACGACGATACGCGCTAATTCTGCGGCGCTGTTAATCGTAAATGGAATTTCTGGTGTGATATAAAAATTCTGGGCGTCATAATTGCGAAAATCGAGCACTTCGCTGACTATGATGCGCCCATCTTCGCCGATCAAATCAATATGCACCAGACTGTCATCGCCCGGGCTGATCAATGCTTCCAATTGAATCGGCGACGAGACTTTGGAGTACGCACCAGGCTTGGTAATGTGCATTTTCGCCGGCTGGGGACGCGGCGTCGGGGTTGAAAGTCGAAAAGAACGCACCGTTGAGGTGGGGGTGGGTGGAATAATAGTGGCTGGCGCAGCTGTTTGAATCAGCACAGAAAGCGTGGGACTGGCTGACGCTTGCGCCGGTACAGGCGGGAGGTCCGTCAGGGGTGGGAGGATGTCTGAAAGCTCGGTTATCACGTCTGCCTGAGTCGGTAGTTTCGTAGTGGCAAGGGATAATTGTGCTGTTGTATCCAAATTCAGCACGGGGGTGGCGGGTGACACTCCCTGGCAGGCAGCACTGAACAGCAAAGCTCCTATAGCCATTCCCACCATCCACCTTTTCCACCCGGGCTGCGATGTAATCATAGAGCGATTATATATCGGTTGCTTTTGCATCTGATGCCATCCGCCAATTTAATACCAGGTCGTTATGTAGTTGTAAGGCTGGTTAACCGCTCAAGGCTGGCAATACTTCTTTACTGAAAGTGTCCATGGCGCGTTTCCGGGCAGCATGACTCGCTGCCGGGAAGTATAGGATGGCATCACTGGCGCCGGCAGTCTGGAAGGCCCTCAATTTGTCGATCATATCTGCCGGCGAGCCAAATAGTACCGTCGCAGGGTCCGGCTGATTGGAAAACTCCGCCCGCATCCGTAAGCAGATGGTGAATGGTCGGGTGCCGATCAGTGCGCGCGCGGGTTTCAAGGTCTCCACCAGCTGCTCTGGCGTTTTCATATGCGGGTGCCAGCCGTCAGCATAATAAATGGCACGCTTGAGGGCTACAGCTGAATCACCGGCTACCCATAAGGGTGGCCCGCCAGATTGAATCGGCTGCGGTTCAAAGGCGACCTGGTCAAAGTTATAATATTTACCGTGGTACGTGGCGGTTTTGTTGCCGCGCCACAGGGTGCGGAGTACTTTTAACGCCTCGTCCATACGTTTACCGCGGTCATGGAAGTTATAGCCAAGATTCAGATACTCGCCAGCAGACCAGCCAATGCCGGCAGCTAAAATCACCCGGCCGCCGGAGAGCACATCCAGCGTCGCCAGCTCCTTGGCAATCTCCACTGGATTGCGCTGCGGCAGTACCAGTGCCGAAACCCCTAGACGGATGCGTCCAGTACTGCCCGCCAGATAGCTGAGGGTTGTAATCGCCTCGAAAATCAAGCCAAAGCGTGGCGCATCCGATTGGGGCAACGCCAGGTGATCGGTCACCCAGGCTGAATCAAAACCCAATCCTTCCGCTACCAGAGTTGTATCTACGATCGACAGGCGGGTCGCTTCCTGGCCGAAATTGGGTAAAACAATGCCGAATTTCATATTTCCCCTCAACCTTAAAAAAGGCACGGGGCGATTACCCCGTGCCTTGAACCATTTCTATAAACCGTAAATATCGCTGTATTTCTTTTTCAAATAGCCAACGTACGGCTGCGGATCGATCCTCGAACCGGTAACGCGCTGGACCAGCTCCTGCGGCTCGAATTTTGCGCCGTGCCGGTGCACTTTTTCACGCAGCCAGCCCAGCAACGTGCCAAACTCGCCTTGCTCGATCTGGGCTTCCAGATCCGGGATATCCTGATTAATGACTTCCCACAACTGCACCGAAACCAGGTTGCCCAGTGCATAGGTAGGGAAGTAGCCAATCATGCCGCCCGACCAGTGTACATCCTGCAGCACACCTTCTCTATCATTCTTCGGCGTAATGCCAAGGTAATCCTGCATACGGCTGTTCCAGGCTTGCGGCAGGTCTGCCACTGCCAAATTGCCCTCCATGAGCGCTATTTCCAATTCCAGACGCAGCATAACGTGCAGGTTGTAGGTGGCTTCATCCGCCTCGGTGCGAATAAAGGAAGGCTCGACTTTGTTGATGGCTTTGTAGAACTTTTCCATGGGCACATTGCCCAATTGGGTCGGGAAAGTAGCTTGAAGTTTCGGATAGAAGAAGCGCCAGAATGCACGCGATCGACCAACCAGGTTTTCCCACATGCGTGATTGTGACTCATGGATCGCCATGGACGCGCCATTTGCCAGAATGGTTCGGGTCAGGCCCTTGTCAAAGCCTTGCTGGTACATGCCGTGTCCGGCTTCATGCATGGTGCTGAACATGGCAGAGGACATGATGTTTTCAATGACGCGTGTGGTAAGGCGCACGTCGCCAATACCAAAGCTGGTGGTAAAAGGATGCGGTGAGCGGTCCTGCCGTCCGCCGTCCCAGTCATAACCGAAGCGGGTAATTACATCCACGCCAAAGTCCCACTGCTTCCGATCTTCATAGGTCAGGGACATGAAATCATCTTCGACCTGCGGGCGCGCGGCAATGGCGCGAATCAATTCAACCTGCTGCGGGCGCAGTCGGTTGAAGATATCCTTGACTTCGGCGGTTTTGAGGCCGGGTTCGAAATCATCCAACAATGGATCATAGACGTGATCGTACGGCTGGAAAAATTCAGAGTATGCACGGCGCAACTCAACGATCCTCTCCAGGTGTGGCCGGAAGATGGAAAAATCCCCCTGAGTTTTCGCCTGCACCCATTTTTCTTGAGCCAGAGCGGTTACGCGGGCATAATCTGCCACCCATTCAGTGGTAACCCGGGTAGCTTTGTCATATTCAATTTTTGAACGCCGGATGAGGCGGGCATCATCCGAATCGGGGTCCAGGGTATCGGCATAAACCAGCAGCTCATCCAATGTCTTCCCAACCTCATCGGAGGTTGATTTGATGTGCACAATTTTCGATAATGTAGCCAGTTGCTCACTGCGCTCTTCAGCACCCTTGGACGGCATATAAGTCTGCTGATCCCAGCCCAACAGAGCGCCTGCCATGTTAAGGTCCCAAATTTCTCCCATTTCTGCTTTGAACGCAGCCAATTTTTCCTTCATCCGGTTCCTCCTAAAATTGAATATTGAGAATAGAGCGATTGAAAAAGGGGGCGGGGATTCAACCCGCCCCCTGCCGTGCAGAAGAGCGAATGGACAGGGTATGTCGCTGCGACATCCCGGTAATTTTACTTTAGATTCAAACCACTTTCCAGCGTAACGGCATGCCGTCTAAGGCTGCCAGGACCTCATTGGCGATATCATCCGCCGCTCGAATTTGGGCTTCCACGGTTTGAGCACCAATGTGGGGCACGCAAACCACATGCGGGTGGCTAACCAGGGCTGTCAGACCCGGGGGTTCTGTGGCGAAAACGTCCAACGCAGCTGCGGCGACTTTACCAGATTCGAGAGCGGCTAATAAAGCCTCCTCGTCGATGACGCCGCCGCGCGCCGCACAAACGATGCGCACGCCGTCTTTCATTTTGGCAAATGCTGACGCATTGAGCATGCCTTTGGACTCAGTTGTCAATGGCAGGTGCATGGTGATAATGTCAGATTTAGCCAGCAATTCATCAAAAGATACTGGTTTGCCGCCATGTTTGACTATTTCATCTGCCGGAATGAGCGGGTCGTAAGCCAGAATTTCCATGTCGAAGGCGGCCGCCCGATTGGCAGTAGCCACGCCGATGCGGCCAAAACCGATCACCCCCAGGGTTTTTCGCCACAGTTCGGTGCCTTCCATCTCTTTCTTAAGCCATTTACCGGCCTTCATTGCGGCATCACCGCGTGGAATATCGCGAACCATCGACAGCATCAAAGCCATCGTCAGTTCAGCCACTGCCAGGGTGGTAGCCGTCGGCGAATTGACCACTGTCACTCCATGCGCTTTGGCAGCATTCAAATCGATATTGTCCACCCCGACCCCCGCCCGTCCGACGACCTTTAGTTTTTTCCCGGCTTCGAAGACTGCCGGCGTGACCTTGGTCCGTCCGCGAACGATAATGGCGTCATAATCTCCAACCACTTGGAGCAATTCATCGGCAGTGATGGTAGGCCGGTTGACCACTTCTGCACTGCCACGCAGGATGATTTGGCCATTTTCTTCAAGCCCATCGGTCAGCATGATCTTATACATGGCTTTTCTTTGACTCCTTGATCCAGATGTTATGTTGTCGGGTCGAACAGAGCGATTATATAAAAACATTGTACAACATTCACGCGTTCGTGGCTGTAAAAATCCACGGAATAAGAGGAAGATCATAGCATCCGTCTGACAAATGGCTCACCTCACGCCTGGATTCCTGGAATACATTGATTTTATATGGAATCCTAATCCTCTTAAAAGTGCTCTAGCAATCATTGGACTCAAACCTTTGTAATCAGTCAAAAAACCCGTACAATTAGGAAGATTATTTGGTTATTATTTACGAAGTACCTAATCGTTATCATTGAATAGTGGTTGCGAGGTTGATGCGGGTTCGACTTGCCATTCAAAACCCATGAAAATTTTTGGACGACATAAGCAGCTTTTGTTGTGGTTGCTAGCCATCGTGCTGGCACCGCTTGCTATAGGTCTGGACGGGAAAACTGGAACTGTCAACGCTCAGACTGCTTCCCCCGTTGATCCTACACAGACCCCGCTTTCAGCAGCTATTCAACGACCGGTTGTTCGCGTCGGCGGCAGCGCCAACAACCCCCCTTACGAATACTTAACTAATGGAGAGCCGGCTGGTTTTTCGATCGACCTGCTCAATGCGGTTGGTCGGGAAATGGGTTTTGATGTCCAATTCACATTGACCGATTCGCAACAAGCCCGACAAGATCTATTGGATGGCAAGCTGGACATGCTGACGGGTCTGGCTTATTCGACCAACCGCGACTCGACTATTGACTTTACGGTCCCCATCACCTACACCTCTTTTGACCTTTATGTTCGCGATGATTCAACCGCCCGGTCACTGGAAGATGTACGCGGTAAGGAAATTGTGGTCATTAGCGGGTCAGTGGTGCACGATTACCTTGTCAACGAGCGTTTTACCTCGCGCATCGTTCAGGTGACCAATCCGGTGGATGCCATCCGGCTGCTGTCGCAAAACCAGTATGATGGCACAATTCTCAGCCGAATCCAGGCTGAATACCTGATCAGCAACCTGAATGTGACCAATCTGCGCCGAGTGGGTGTGGACATTACGACACGCAAATTTGCATTCGGCGTAGCCGAAGGCAATCGTGAGTTGCTCGCCAAACTCAATGAAGGTTTGTATATTCTGAGCACCTCCGGCGAGTTACAAGACCTGCAGGAGAAATGGTTCGGTGTTTTTGAAGACCAAACCACCTGGGTTGAAATGCGCCCATACGCAATCGGCCTGGGACTGGTGCTGGTTTTACTGTTCTCCTCGCTATTGTGGACCTGGTCGCTGCGCCGTCAGGTATCTGTGCGCACACGCGAATTGCGCCGTAGTGAAAATCAATACCGCCTGCTGATGGATAACGCCACCGAAGGTGTCACTGTCATGTGCGGCGATCAGTTTGTTTTTGCCAATTCGCGCGCCGCTGAAATTTTCGGTTTCCCAGTGGAAGATCTAATCGGACAGGATATTCGCGACACCCTCTTCCCCGATGATCTTAACATGGTGATGGATCGGTACCTTCACCGGTTAAATGGCGACGACGTACCTACGTATTATTCTTTCCGTATTATCAACCGGTCGCGCGAAATACGCTGGTTGAACGTGCATTCAGTGTTGATCGAATGGGAAGGTAAACCGGCGACGCTGGATATGTTTACGGATACGACCGAAAGCCGGCGGGCTGAAGACCAGATCAAGCAGCAGCTCAAGCATATGGCAGCGCTGCGTGCGGTAGATATGGCCATCACCGCTTCCATGGATCTACCATTAACCTTGCGGGTGCTATTGGAACAGGTCACTGCCCAGCTCAGTGTAGATGCGGTCAGCGTTCTGCTGTTGGATGAGACCACCCAGCAGCTTGTTTACGCTGCTGGTCAGGGGTTTCTCACCCCTGCCATCCGCGATGTGCAACTGCAGATTGGGCGCGGTTTTTCCGGACGAGTGGCGATGCAGCGTAAATTGCTGCGCGTAGATAACCTATCTGAATCTCCCGAGGGCATCTTTCCGCCGCGCTGGGTGGCAGCCGAGCGCTTCGTGGCCTATATAGGCGTTCCATTGATCACCAAAGGTGAGGTACAAGGTGTCTTGGAAATCTTCCAGCGCTCGCCGCTTGGCTCTGACCCAGCCTGGATGAACTTTCTGGAATCGATCGCCAACCAGGCAGCTATCGCCATTGATAGTGCTCAACTGTTGAAAGACTTACAAACCGCCAACCTGGAATTGACCATGGCCTACGATGCCACCATCGAAGGCTGGGCGCGTGCGTTGGAGTTGCGTGACGGTGAAACCGAAGGCCATTCGCATCGTGTCGCCGCCATGACGGTGGCGCTCGCGAATGAGATGGGGCTGCACGGAGAAGATTTATTGCATATTCGACGCGGCGCCCTGCTTCACGACATCGGTAAAATGGCTATTCCAGATAGTATTCTCAAGAAACAGGACAATCTGACCGATGTCGAATGGGAAATCATGCGCAAGCATCCTGGCTTCTCAGTGGAAATGCTGGCGCAGATTGACTTCTTACGTCCGGCGTTGAGTATTCCTCAATCGCACCACGAATGGTGGGATGGTTCAGGTTATCCGCACAAGCTAAAAGGTGAAGAAATCCCGCTGCCGGCCCGCATTTTTGCCGTGGTGGATGTGTGGGACGCGCTGAGTTATAACCGGCGTTACCGAAAAGGTTGGGCAAAAGAAAAAGTTATCCTCCATCTGCAATCGCTGAGCGGCAGGCAATTCGACCCGCAAGTCGTGACCCAGTTTGTTGAATTTATAGCTGCCAATGGCGCTAATTTGGTAGAACCTGAAAATCAACCCAAAGTGCCCTCTCAAACACCGCCTCAGCCGCCGGAATCTGGTAAATTGAATTAGCGGCTACCAGTTCGCCAATAGCAGTGGCAGTTCATCGAGCGTGGTGATAATCTCGTCGGGCACCACCGACAGTTTAAATTCGTTATTTTCCAGCATGTCAGCCCGCCGGGTAATCCAGATACTGGACATGCCTATGTTGAGTGCCCCTAAAATATCGGCGTTGAGCGTATCTCCGATCATGATGGCTTCTTTGGGCAAGCAATGCAGCGAATCCAAGGCGATCTCGAAAATACGCGGGTGCGGTTTACGCACGCCGACCTTGGCAGAAATCCAAATGCGATCAAAATAGGGTCGCAACCCGGTCTTATCGATCAACGCGTGCACGTCTGCGGCATCGCTGGCGTTTGAAATTAAACCAAGCTTATAGCCAACGCCGCGCAGCCGTGCCAGGGTGGAAATTGCGTCTGGTTCAACCTGCCAGTGTTCTTGAAAGGTCGAATAAAACGCATCCAGGCCAAGGCGCGCCCATTCGGGTTTGATCTCCGGCAAACCGTAGGAATTCAACATTTCTGTCAAGACAAATTCCGAAGTATGTTCGACATAGTCATGGCTGCGCTGTGCATAGTATTTTTGCATGCGCCAGTTGAAGTCTGCCGCCAGCTGCATCGGGTCGATGTTGACGCCGCTCTTCTTGAGAGCTTGCCCAAGCGCTAGATTAGCCTGATTGAGTATTGTTTCCCAGGACGTGTCAAAATAAATCAGGGTACTGCCAAGGTCAAAGAAGATAGCTTTGAACATAAAGTTGATATCCCCACAAAACCATCACTGGATGAGATTAATAACCATTCTCCGGGTTATATAAATTAAACAATGTCGTGCCAGAAAGGTAACGTGTCAGGTTTTCTCCAAAGAGGGTGACTGCGCGTTTTGCATAAAATGGGCTGATGCCAGAAATATGCGGCGAAATCAGCACGTTAGGCATTTTCCACAAAGGACTGGTAGCAGGCAGCGGCTCGTCGGCAAAAACATCCAATGCTGCACCCCCGATCTTTCTTTCCTGCAATGCAGTAACCAGAGACTGGGGTTGAATGATTCCCCCACGGCTGACGTCCACCAGGTAGGCTGTTGGTCGTAAGGCAGCAAGCTCAGCTTCGCCAATCAAATTGCGTGTGGAGGGTGTCAACGGAACGCAGACCACCACAAAATCGCACAATTTGAACATGGATTTGAGCGCTGTAATCGGATACAGGCGGGTGAACAAATCGCCTTCAGGATCGCCCAAGCCTGGAGGCATATAGCCTTCATCAACCGGGCGCATGACATCGCGTTTGGCAGCCAGAATCTTGACATCAAAAGGCTGCAGCAGCCGGGCAACCTCACGCCCAATGCTGCCATAACCCACAATTCCCACTGTGCTGCCGCGCAATTCAATGGGGCGGAAGCGGTCCCAGCGATCTTTTGGCCAATCTGTCTTGTATTGGTTGGCATGCAGGTCTGGCATTTTATGCCCAAGCGCCAGCATCATCATGACGGCATATTCAGCAATCTGGGGTGCCGCAGCTCCACTCAATGTGGTGATGGACAATTCAGGCTTACTTAATAACGGATTGCCGGCAGCGTGATCCACACCCGCGTAGTGAAATTGAATCCAGCGTAAGTTAGGCACAGCTGCAGGTGGAGGTAGCAAGCGGTCGGTGTAGAGCACTTCTGTGCGGTTCCATACATCATTGGAGATGTCTTCCGGACCGCGCGCCGGTTGCACCGTCAGTCGCAGCCTGGGTGATATATGCCGTAGGGGTTCGATCATTTCTTCCGGGAATGACACGGTAACGAGGACTTCGACGGACGGAGTGGACATAGGTTAATTATACTCGCGCTGACCCTGCTTTAAGGGAACTCTTACGGCTGATCGTAAGAATTTTTGTATAATGGTGTGAGACAGCAGCGAATAAAGTTTTTGTCTGGTGGATAATCATTATTTATCCCGGATACGTGCGGTGATAGCATTCGTCAATCATTTCTGAAATTAAGGAAATATGGGGTGGAAAAGTCCAATCCGGTCATGCCTCGATCAAAACCATTCATCTGGATTTTGCTGGCATTGATTTCGATTATTGTGGTCGTAATATTCTATTTCCCGAACGTGCGTGCTTCGGAAAATGTACCCATGGTGCAAATCTTTGAACCCGATGAGTCTGCGCCGTTTTATAACGTCCTCAACATGATATCACCCAGCGCAGGGCTGAAA
>DATMXL010000253.1:0-4316 GCA_035561555.1 Bellilinea sp. | reverse complement strand
CCACCATATTATCAAAGCTGTATCTGAGGCTGGTTGGAAAATTACCCAGGTATGGTTAACTCATGCACATTTCGATCATACCGCGGGAGTGGCAGAGTTTACCCGTCTGACAGAGCCGCCGCTGGCGGTTGGCTTGCACCCGGATGATCTGGATTTGTATCATGATGCTGGCGGCGCCAGACAATTCGGAATCGAGGCTGTTCAGACTCCAGAACCAACCCTGTTTTTTGAGCACGGGCAGATCTTGATGATCGGTTCAGAACAGGTGGAAATACGGCATACGCCAGGTCATTCACCCGGTCATGTGGTTTTTTATCTACCGCAGACAGGTGCTGCATTGGTCGGAGATTTAATTTCCCAAAATAGCGTGGGGCGGACAGATCTGGCTGGCGGCAGCACGACAAAACTGCTGCGCAGTATTTACAATCAAATATTTACTCTGGCTCCAGAGACTCGCCTGCTCTCGGGTCACGGGCCTGAAACCACCGTGGCAGAGGAAAAAGAATTCAATCCCTACCTGCAATAGGGGGAAAACAATTTCGTACCAGGCGTACCCTGATTAAAACGTAGGGATCGTGCAAACCCAGGTCATGCTTCCAGTTCTGGCAAGTAATAACGTCCACAACGACGGCACCAACTGGATGGAGGGTTCGGGGGTTGAGAACACATCCAATCCATTTCCAGGCGGTGTCTCTTCGACCCAGGTCGGTTCGTCGCTCGGAGTTTGAATTGGCGTTGGGAGCTCGATGATATCCGTCGGTGTGGGCGTGTTCGTTGGCTGAATTGGGGTTGGAACCGGGGTCGTCGGGACGGCGGTAGTAGGAACCCGGGTGGTTGGCACCTGGGTGGTTGGCACTTGAGTCGTTGGCACGCTGGTGGTTGGTACGGGTGTGGTAGGAACCCGGGTGGTTGGCACCGGTGTCGTCACTACTGGTGTGGGCGTCCTGGTAGTCGCCGTTATGGTAGCGACCGGGGTGGTGGGAAAGGTGGTCGCGGGTGAGGTAGTTGTCACGGTTACACCCGGAGTAGGATTATCTGTGCTTCCCGCTGTGGGTAAGGTCGGTTGAACTGGGGGTGTGATGGTTGTAATTATTCCCGGGGTTGTAACCGGGCTGGTGTTCGTAATTGTCGGGATGACCTGACCAATTGCAGGAGGAGTGGTAAACCCTGGGGTTTGGAAGGGCGGATTGCGTTCTAAATCATCCAAAATTCCGGGCAAAATAGGAGCCAAATGCAGGATTTCATCAAAACTATAATCCGCGGTGGATTTGGACAGGACGCGTACACCTGTGAGGGTTTCGTGGCCGCGTGCCGAAGCCAGAAAAGCAATAATTTGGATCCCGAGGCAAGCTGCAATTAATACCAACAAGCTTACCAAACCCAGGTAATGCCTTATATGGCTTAAACCCCCAGCAGGCTCCCCCAATCCAAAACCAGGTTTCATCTCAAGCTACATTTCTATCGTCATCCGCAGGAAGGATGGGCTTAACCAGTTTTGGATCGTTAACTTTGATGATGTCCCAGAAAACATCCACCACTTGTGGGTCAAACATTTTTTCCCGCTGCTCGAAGATATAATTAATCACATCTTGCGGCTCCATGGCACTCCGGTAAGGCCGGTCTGAAGTCATGGCATCCCACACGTCAACCACCGAGAATATCCTGGCGGCTAGAGGAATGTCCTGACCTCGCAACCCGCGCGGATAGCCGCTGCCATCCCAGCGTTCGTGATGGGAATAAGGTATTTCCAGTGCCGGACGAAGGTATTCAATAGGTTCCAGTACGTCATGAGCGATCTTGGGATGTAGGCGCATAATCACCCATTCATCGGGTGTCAACGGACCGTTCTTTTTCAAGATCTGATCTGGAACACTCATTTTGCCAATGTCATGCAGCAATGCACCGCGTCTGACATGAACCAATTCGTCATCCGAGAGCCCAAAACGGCGGGCAACCTCCAGGGTAAGTTCGCTGACCCGCCGGGTATGGCCTTCAGTATCCTGGTCGCGTTGATCGAGCATGGTTGCCCAGCCGGAGATGGTTTCGTCATACGCCTGAATCAAATCCAGGCGTGACTGATTAAGGTTGGCCACCATCATATTGAACGTTTCGGTCAGGTAAGCAACTTCATCATTGCCCCCCGGCTCCAAACGGACGTTTAAGTTGCCGGCTGCTACCTGAGAAGATGCCACTACCAGGCTTTTTAATGGGTAAGTGATGCGGTCAGCAATTTCGACCCCAACGACAAAAACCAGCAATACCAGCAAAGAAACCAACTCAGCCACCTGCACCCGTGTGGGTGTACTGGCAGTGACCCAGTAATTATTGATCATGGAGGCGCCAATTAACCCAATTACCTCTGAGCTGCGGACCTGCCAGGCACCTATGATCTCGGTGTAATTCAAATCAAGAATATTGAATGAGCGTTGATCGTTCAGAAGACGTTTCAGGCTGGAAGTTTCCTTATTGGCGATGATCTGCCCGGCGACCTCTTGCGACATGGATTGAGATTGGGTCAGAGTCGATTCCAACAACTTGCCCGAAGTGTCATAGAGGGATATTTGAGCCAGTGTCTCTTCCCGCATCTGATCCACGATAGAGTGCAACGATTTGCCGACCAACGCCACCCCAACCAATTGTTCGCGGTCGTCGCGCAAGGGACCAGAAACGTAAAAATAATACATTCCGTGGTGCATTGCGATTCCGCTGTATTTGTCACCCAGCGTATCCAATTCTCCGGATATTACTTTTCTTACGAATGGGAGCGCATCAAATTCGATCCCATTGCGCTCTTGCACCAGGTAAGGCGACCCTGCGTTCCCCTGCTCCCGCGCAATGCCAAGCAGAATTTCGCCTTTAGCATCCAGCAGGAATACTTCCTCCTCCCCTTGTGCCGCGGCTACGCTGGTTGCCAGCTCACTGAGGCGTTGCACATCTCCGTCTCGAATTGCAGTATCCATGCCTTGAGTGAAGGCTAGTATGCGCAAGGTTTTTAATAGCCGATTTTCTTCGCGCACCATCCATTCAGCGCTTAATTTTTCGGTTTCAATCAACTGGTTGGAAAAACGCTCATCCGTGGTGTCGAATACAATGCGCATGACCACATAACCTGCGCCAATAGCCAGACCAATCGCCAATAGCAGATATGGTATGGTGATTTTTGCCCGCAACGGAAAACGCACCCGAGTTCGGGGGACGGGCTGTGAAGTTAGGTCTGGTGTTACAGAGCTTGCAGTCATGAAGGCGACCCTTCGACGTTTCAATACAATAGAATTACCCTTGAATGTGCAACTTTTAGGCCATACCCAATTACTCAGGCTATAATCAGCTATATTTTTGTGGAATTACGAGTCAAAATGACCTCTTATCGTGCCATTGAATGGAAAAATGACCATTTGATCCTGTTGGATCAGCGATTATTACCGCATGAACTGGTCTATTTGACCCTGCGTGATGCTGCAGGGGTTGCCAGTGCCATCCAAGATATGACCATCCGGGGAGCTCCAGCAATTGGCGCCGCTGCAGCTTATGGTCTCGCTCTGGAAGCCGTCAAAGTCTGGCCTGATGCCCGGATGATGCAGAAAGCACTATCCACAGCCGGCGAGATATTGATCGCGTCCCGGCCGACCGCAGTAAATTTAGCCTGGGCGGTGCGGCGGATACTGATCAAAGCTCAGAATCCAACCTTGGTGACGCCAGATTTGATTCGCGCAGTTGTACTTACGGAGGCGAACGCCATCGCCAATCAAGAAATTGCCAATAATATACAAATTGGCCTCAATGCCTTGCCTTTATGGCCGGGTGAGGTCACCTTCCTCCACCATTGCAATACAGGTGCATTGGCAACTGTTGATTACGGCACAGCCCTTGGTGTTATCCGGGCAGCCCATGAGCACGGCCAAAAAGTATTTGTATACGTTGACGAGACCCGCCCAAGGTTACAGGGCGCTAGACTGACTGCCTGGGAGTTGGAGCAACTGGGAATTCCTTACAAGATTATCGCTGATGGTGCGTCTGGGTATGTGCTTAAAAATTGCAACGTGACTGCCGTGACTGTTGGCTGCGATCGGATTGCAGCCAACGGCGATACTGCCAACAAAATTGGCACGTACAATCTGGCCATCGTTGCGCGGGCACACAGTGTGCCATTTTATGTGGTTGGACCAACATCCACTGTGGACTTGCAGACACCGAACGGAGCAGCCATCCCGATCGAAGAGCGCGACCCGGAGGAGATTACCAAAATCAGCAGCGAATGGATAGCACCCCGCGGAGCTCCAGCCTTCAACCCGGCATTTGACGTTACACCGGCAAAG
>DATMXL010000252.1:0-13168 GCA_035561555.1 Bellilinea sp. | reverse complement strand
GTAGTGCGTGCGGATGGTGGCAAATAGCTCAGCCTGTTTGACCGTGTCGATGCCAAGATCAGCTTCCAAGTCCAGGTCCATATCCAGCATTTCGGACGGGTAACCCGTCTTTTCGCTGACCGCGGCCAGGACGAAGGCTTTAACATCGGTTTCGTTAGCGGAGGAAGGTGCGACTTGTGGCGTACTATTTACGCTCAAGTCTGGTGTTAGTGTGGAATCTGGCGCACGATGTGCGCCGCTACTCAACGCGATTTCTGGCGCGGGTTGTGGTGCAATCTCTGGTGCATGCTGCTCACCGCTACGTAAGGCATCGCGCATGAACTGCACGACCTTGGTCAGTGTGTTGTATTCCGATAACCGCAGATCCTCCCGCCGCGCGATGTTGTAGTGCGTGCGAATGGTGGCAAATAATTCGGCTTGTTTGACCGTGTCAATACCGAGGTCAGCCTCCAGGTCCAGATCCATATCCAACATTTCGGAAGGGTAACCTGTCTTTTCACTGACCGCCGCTAGAACGAACGCTTTGATTTCGTCATCGCTGACAGCGGATTGAGGATTGGGTTCTGGCGCAAGTTGTGCCGCGGGTTGTGGCTCGCTCGGCTCACTGCTACTTTCACCGCTAGCAGGTTGTGGCTCGCGCTGCTCACCGCTACTCGAAGCCAATGCATCGCGCATAAAGCCGATCACTTTTTCCAGGGTGTTGTATTCAGACAGGCGCAGATCTTCCCGCCGCGGGATGTTGTAGTGGGTACGGATGGTGGCAAATAATTCAGCCTGTTTGACCGTGTCGACGCCTAGATCAGCTTCCAGATCCAGACCAAGGTCAAGCATTTCAGCCGGGTAGCCGGTTTTTTCACTGACAGCCGCCAGGACGAAGGCTTTGATATCGTCATCGCTGACAGCGGAAACTGGCGCGAGTTCTGGCGCGGATTCTGGCGCACGGTGTGCGCCGCTACTGATTTCTGGCACGGATTGTGGTTCGCGCTGCTCACCGCTACTGGCTGGCATAGATCTTGGGGTAATGTCTGGCGCACGCTGTGTGCCGCTGATGGTGGGTGAATCAGCCCAAAGAGTAGGACCATAACCGTACATCCAGGTCGATTTGCCAGGTTGGTGCTTCGGTTGACCGGCTTGCTTCACGCGCAGCGTTCGCTGCGTGACTTCCAATTCAGCAGCATCATATCCGGTGACCCGATTGAGCCATTGGCTGTAGACCGGTTCATTTTTCCGGTCGCGCCCACCCGGGATGGCGCGGAATAGTACCATAGCGATTTGCGAGCCAAATCCAGCACCCAGGCGCAAAGCATACTTGACATTATATTCACCGCCATGCGACAGGTTCAGATCGCCCAGATCGGGATCCGGGTCAAAATTTTCGTCAAAATTTGCAATTGGGGGAACGATACCAAACTGCAGTGCCTTGACTGCCACCACATCCTCAATCCCCACCCCCATGGTGTGACCGGTGAAGCCCTTGGTATTGGCAATAATCACCTGATTGGCGTGATCGGCAAAAGTTTTTCGCAAAGCATGGATCTCGGCTGAGGCCGATCCACCGCGCGCCGGAGTGTAGGTTTCGTGCGACATGAACATGGTATTGACAGCGATATCGGCGCGTTGAATGCCAAACCGCAGCTCAGCCTGCTCGACCACACGCTGCATGATTTCACTGACATGGTTGATGTCCAGGCGGGTGCCGTGGAAGGCGCTGTTGGCGGTGACGCTGGAGAGAATTTCAGCAAAACCGCGCATACCACGTTCGCGAACAGCGTCTTCAGCCTCCACGACCAGAGCGGCAGCACCCATGCCCATTAGCAATCCGTTGCGGCGACGGTCAAAAGGCAGCGCAGCCATTCGAATATTCCCTTCGGTGGTACTGGCACCGGATGCCAGCATGCCTGTTGCCAACCAGGGAGCCAGCGGACCACCGGTGACGTCGTCACCGGCGATGATGACCACCCTGCGAGCCCGTCCGGAGCGAATCCAATCCTCCGCCACATTGATCGCGTGGGTTGTGCTGGCGCAGGCGGCATTGACATAAGTATTTGGTCCTCGTGCACCAATTTGCTCGGCGAATTGCGAATGACCCATGGCCAAGATGCGGAAAACGAAACGGCGGTCGAAGTGGTAATCCAATTCCTGCAATCGCGCTTCTAATTCGGCGGCGCGTTTCTGGAACTGAGCCAGCAGATCTTTCTGTTCTGCCGGGATCAACGCTATCAGATTGCGGACTTCTTCGACCTGTTTCTCAACGGATTTATAGGTATAGAAGCTTTCAGCTTCCTCGGCAAAGCGGTTGGCACCCGGGAAGGCTGAGGTGAAGATAACACCAGTTTCATCAGCCAGTGATTCCGGCAGCTTCCAGCGGTCAGGCAGGAATGTACCCTTCGAGGTCGTCTTGTAGGACATTACCAATGGTATGCCAGCATCACGAAGAGCTTCGATGCCAGCAGCAATCGCCAGCTGGGTGGAAATGTCACAGGCATCGGCACGTTCAGCCGGAATGCCGAACTCCTCGACCAAATCAAACTGACCGGGCTGACCTGCCAATTTGAGGGTGCCGTCCAGATGATTGATCGTGACCATTTGCGCACCAGCATCGCTCTTTTCGAGACGTACCGGTCTTAAATCGACCATCCCCTGGCGCACTTTAATTGGCAGAGGTTCAATGCGTTGCTCACCGTGTAGGATCGAGGTGACGTTGTCATCCTCGAAAACGTGGTTCTTTAAACCTGGCAGGCCTAAACCTGCACCAGAGATAACCACCGAACCGGTCAATTGAACATGGCCATCCTGGACAGCGGGTTGGACCTTGGTAGGGGAAGCACCATTGCCATTTTTTGGCACCTCAACCATTAAAGGATGTTGAGCGACTGCCACGGGTGCCTGCGCTGCCATGCTGCTGCCCCGAGGTTGAATCCCGGCTGCCAGCATACCGCACAGTGCTTCGTTAAAACTCACAACTGCGCCTTTACGCGGATGATTGGTCGCCAGAATAGCGACATCCGTGCGGTCTTTGAGGTTGTCATTCGCCAGAGCATTCAAAACGCGTTTGGGTCCAACTTCAACAAAGGCTCGCACACCGTTGGAATACAGCGTCTGCATTCCTTTAATAAATTGCACGGGTGACGCGACCTGCTGCCCAAGGATTTCAAGAATTTCTGCGCGTGTGGTGGGGTACAAATCGCCGGTCACATTGGCAACGACGGGGATACGAGGCGCGTTCAAACTCATGCGGCTGATCACCGTTTTCAGTGGTCCGGATGCCGGCGCCACGATTTTTGTGTGGAAAGCATGGCTGACGGGGATTTTGGTTGCCTGGAAGCCGGCATCAGCGAAAGCCGCCAGGGCTTTTTCAATGCCGACCGTGCTGCCGCCAATCACAGACTGCACCGGACTATTAACATTTGCGATAACGGCATACTCGCTTAACGAATCCAGCACCTTTTCAACCCGATCCAGCGGTGCAGAAACCGCAGCCATGCCGCCATTATCATCCATGGAGACTTTCTTCATTTCGCTGGCACGGGCACTGACCACCTGTAACGATTCGGCAAAGGTCAACACACCGGAAGCGACCAGGGCGGCATATTCACCCAGACTGTGGCCAAGGACCATATCCGGCGAGTAGCCAAATTTATTCATCAAGCGCAGCATGGCCACATTGGCGGTCAACATGGCTGGCTGGGTTATCGCTGTATCGCGCAGGGCAGCCTCAGCACGTTTCACTGATTCTTCATCGCCATCCACATAGATGTAGCTGGTCAGAGAGCGACCCAGAATAGGCGTCATAATCTCGTCAGCCTCTTTGAAGGTGTCTGCCACAACGGGTTCAACCTCGCACAAGTCTTTAAGCATGTTGACATATTGCGAACCCTGCCCGGGAAAGAGGAAAGCCAGTTTGCCGGGAGTCCCGCTGCCGCGGTAGATCCCCTGAGCGGTCAATGCCTGCCAACCGTTGGGTGTATCGGTTTCAAAGCCTTTCAAGGCTTTTTCACAGCGGTTGATCAATTCAGCGGCATTTTCATAATCGATGACGATGCGCTGCGGGCGTTCCAATGCATCCGCTGAGGGCAACTGACGCGGGGGAATTTGACCTGTTCGGGCAGCTTGCAAGCCCTGGGTAAGTTTAAATTGCAACTCCTCAGTCGTTTCAGCGCCCAGGAAGAATAGGCCGCGGTAAGGTTGAATGGTTGCGGGGGTAATATGAGCAGGAGAAATCAAGGTTGAGACCATGGCTGGAATAGAAGAAGCGATAGGAGATGTGGCTGCACTTGTCTGAGGAGATACCACAGACTCTGAAGTCACAGCTTTAGCCGGTACTTCGATACCCGGGAAGGGTTTTGATTCAGTCGTCAGCAGACCTGGTACCCATTCTTCCAGAACAACATGGAAGTTCGTTCCGCCAAAGCCGAATGAAGAGACTCCTGCCCGCCGAATTTCCCCTTCGGGCTTGTCCCAGGATTGAAGCTCCGTATTAACAAAGAATGGAATCTGATCGAAAGGGATATTGGAGTTCGGTTGGAGGAAATTGGCCGACGGCGGCAAGACTTTGTCATACAGCGCCATCACCACTTTGAACAAACCAGCCGCACCAGCAGCGCTCTTGAGATGCCCAACATTCGACTTAACCGAACCAAGTGCAATCCTTCCAACCGGGAGACCAAACCCGCCAAAAGCCGAATTCAAGCTACTGACTTCGGTCACATCACCAACACGGGTGGAAGTACCGTGCGCTTCGATCAGGCCAACGCTGGCAGGGTTGACGCCGACATTCTTCCAGGCGCGTTCAATCGCTCGCTGCTGACCGATGGGATTGGGCGCGGTGATTCCTTTACCTTTTCCATCACTCGATCCGCCAATGCCGCGGACGACTGCGTAAATTTTATCGCCGTCTTTTTCTGCATCAACCAATCTTTTGAGCAAAAAGAGGCTGGCGCCTTCTCCCATAACAAAACCATTGGCACCATCCGCGAACGGACGGGAGCCATCCGGGCTGAGGGCACCGATCTTACTAAATTTGACAAAACCTTCAACGCCCATATTACGGTCAACACCGCCAGTCAGGACCGCATCAAATTGGTGATTGGTTAGTCCGTCCACAGCAGCCTGCAAGGCTGCCAGGGAGGAAGCACATGCGGCGTCGGTGACAAAATTAGGTCCGCCGAAGTTGAAAACATTAGCAATGCGGCCGGCGATAATATTGGCCAGTTCGCCGGGCATGGTATCTTCTGTAATACCTGCTATTTTGGCGCCGAAATCGTGATGCATTCCATTCATCAGTGCTGCTTGAACATCAGCGGATAAGCCGCGGAAGGCATCCAATCCCGATAGGGTATCCAGAAATTCGGGCAGGCGAATGCGTAGGCTGGTCCAATAATGATTCTCGCCAGCCAGAGCATTGCCCAAAATGACCGCAACCCGACTGGTGTCCAGCGGTTTATCCGGGTAACCGTAATCCATCAACGCCTGGCGGGCAGCAGCGATCCCCCATTTTTGTCCTTCATCCATCACTCCCAGCACACTCGGCGGGATGGGAATGCCCCACTTGAGCGGTTCGAAATTAAAATTCCTAACCCAGCCGCCAATTTTCGAATAAGTCTTGTCGGGTGCCTTAGGATCCGGGTCGTAGTACAGGTCTTCGCGCCAACGGCTCGCCGGTACATCAGTAATGGAATAACGAGCTTCGCGAATATTTTTCCAGAATTCCGGTGCATCGACTGCATCCGGCATAATTGCCCCCAAACCCACAACTGCGACTGCTTTCGGGTCTAACATGTTGTCTTTCTCCTTTGGAGATTTTGAAGATCCTCAGTGGCGAGCAGTTCGGCAAAAGTTAACACTTCACCCATCTGACAAAATCAGCCCCTTGAAATGTGCTCAACCGTCGCGCTATTTAACTGAAGTTTGGAGAAGCCTGCTAATCATTCAGGCAATTTATTCAAATTCAGGCTTGCCGTTCTTCAGGCAAGGGCTTTACATAACCTTTTGTGAGGTTACAAGCGTGAAAACACGCATTAACAGAAAAGGTTTCGCATCAATTTGTCATAACTTTCATGAATTTGAATATTTTCCGCATGGTATACTCGGAATGACCCGATCAAAATGAAATCTATAGAAGCTGTTTCCAAGAAGGAATATTTTGGAATCCGAGATCATGCTGACTGACGAGATGCGGTTTTTATTGAGCAGTTTATCCAAGCCGGAGGCTATCCAGACCTATTTGGAAAGTCTGCCTTACGTCAGCGAGGAGTTGAACCGCTCACCGCTGCGTGTGATTCGCGACCGGCAGTGCCATTGTCTGGATGGCGCATTGCTGGCAGCATTAGCTCTGCGGCTGCTCGGTTATCCAGCCCGAATCATTGACATGGTCCCCGTGCCGGATATCGACGATGACCACGTATTGGCGATTTATCAGGTCAAGGGTTGTTATGGAGCAGTTGCGAAATCTAATTTCGTCGGGTTACGCTATCGCGAACCAGTATATCGGTCAGTGCGTGAGTTAGTGATGAGTTATTTTGACGTATTCTATAATGTTGATGGGTTAAAAACTTTACGAGCTTATACGCGTCCATTGAATTTAGCAGCTTATGATCGTTTTGGATGGCAGACCAGTGAAGCAGGTGTGGAAAAAATTGTAACACGCCTGTACAGCCAAAAAACCATCCCAGTCATAGAACCAGGGCGTGCTGCCGGGTTATCGCGGATGGACAAACGCTCATATGAAGCAGGTATGATCGGGCTCAATTTTGAGGGTTTGTACAAAAAACCAGGCAGATGAAAACGGGTTAAGAACTTTGTTTGCATCCATGAGCAAGCCCGGTTTGAGCCAAAGGCTGACATTCATAGTCTTGCTGATTCTGGCAATTTGCGGTTTAGTCTTGATTGGTTATGCAACCGAAGTTGGACCCTGGGCTTACAGCGATTCAGCAGCATACCTGGCAACGGCCCAGAATATTGCTGATGGGCGTGGTCCAGTCCTGCAAAACAGCCGCGGCGAGTATGAATTAATCCCCCTACATACGCCGTTATATCCAGTGGCAGTGAGCCTGCCAATGGCACTGGGTGTCAGCCCGCTGCAATCCAGCCGCTGGCTGAATGCTATCCTCTTCGGATTAACTATTTTTCTGGCCGGATGGTCAACCTTTAGCTTTACTCGTTCTTTTTGGCTCTCCACCACGGCTGCTGGTTTGATCCTGGCGTCGTTTGAACCGGTCCGGGCTTTTTCTGGGGCAATGTCGGAGGGGCTGTTTTTATTTCTAGGATTAGCCAGTCTATTCGTTCTTGCCCGGTCAGTGACCGAGGAGGGCCTCCCCAGCTGGATGCCCATGTTATCCGGTGTGTTGTGTGGGCTGGCAATTTTGACCCGGTACACCGGCCTGGTCTTGTTAGTCGTCGGGGTTTTTATTCTCGCACTATTTACACCAGGCAGGCTTAGGGCCCGTTTGCGGCCGATTTTGGCATTTTCAATCCCTGGAATTCTGCTGCCTGGGCTATGGTTGGTTCCGGTTTTCCTACGCACCCATTCCTTTGCGGATCGCCAAATTGGTGGATTAAACAATATTGTTCCAAATATAAGCGCATATTTTCAGGCATTTTTCAGTACTCTCGGCAGCTGGCTGCCGTTTATTTACCGCGGCAATCAAATTATCTCGCCGTCTCAGAAATTAATCATCGGTGCACTGGTCTTGATCCTCCTGGCAGTAATTCCCATAATCTTATTACGCCGGCGAAAAGACGCATTAAACCAGCATGGCCTGCTTGCCTGGGGCGCAACCCTTCTCGGTTTTACAGCTGGCTACATCGCACTTCATCTGGGAGCATTTGTCACAGCCGTCACTCAGCCGGACGTGAATGGAAGGTTACTGGTTCCGATCTATCTATCAGGCATCCTTATGTTACCCATCATTTTCACTTATAGCGGCAGGCTGATCCGCAGGCAACGGATCAGTAATTTGGTGTTTGTTGGATTAGCTCTACTGACTGTCTGGTACTTCCACGGCAAAATGCAATTGTATCTTTATGATATGCATCACTTCGGTGATGGTTACACCAGCAAACGCTGGAATGAAAACCCCATTTTCAGCGAGATCGCAGCGCTCGAGACAGCCTACCCGCTGGCATCCAACGACCCCGGCATCATATTGTTCTATACCAGTCGTTTCCCGGATCAACTCAGGCTGACCGCAGATCAGAAAACCTATCTACTGGATTTACCGGAAACACAGGGATTGGTTCTGTTCAAATTGAAGGGGGAGGAAATGATCGGCGCCGCCTATGAAAGTCTGGTCACTTCCGCCAGAGAACGCTACCAGGTGGTGTACGAGGATAATGAAGGAATTTTCTTCTTACCCCGATAATAAAGATCTTCGTTAATCCCCGCGGTCTACCTTAATTAAACCTTTGATAGCCTCGACAGCTACCTGAATCATGGCATCGGGAGAGGCTTTTTTAGCCTTGAGGGTCTCGGTGTCGCTGCCAACCACTGTCAACACCGCACCGGCACGTTTGCGATAAATGCTGGATAAAATGAAGATGGCAGAGGCTTCCATTTCAGAGCAGATGGCGCCGCCGGCTACCCAGGCTTTCCAGCGCATTTTAATTTCATCGGCGATAGGCATACGGTCCATCTCGACTTCGCCGTAGAAATTATCTTTGGTATGCGATACACCCAATTGGGCACCGATTCCCAGCCTCTTCGCCGCAGCCACCAGTGCATTCGTCACTGCCAAATCCGCTACAGCCGGGTATTCCAGGGGAAGATATTGGCGGGTAGTCCCTTCGTCCCGGATCGCACCGGTGACAATGGCAACATCGCCCAATTCCATCTCCGGCTGCACTGCTCCGGCAGTGCCCACCCGTATAAAGGTATCAGCGCCGACTTTGATTAACTCTTCAACAGCAATAGCGGTGGAAGGACAACCCATGCCGGTTGAAACTACCGAAACCAGCTCCCCCAACAATTTGCCGGTCCATACCGTGTGTTCGCGATTTGTGGAGACAAAATGCGGCTCGTCCAGAAAGGCTGCCATTTTTTCAACCCGTCCCGGGTCGCCCGGCAGCAGGATGTAGCGTCCAACGTCGCCTGGTCGCACATGCACATGGTATTGAAGCTGGTCTCCAGTGGTCATAATAATCTTCTCCTGGGTATGCCGCACGGACAGGTCAATTGTTACACCAACCGCTTTATGATGAAACGGAAAATAAACCGGTTCCAGCAACCGATATCAATTGTAGCATCGACCACTCAAACCGGGAAAAGAATCGAAAAGACGCTTTGGAGCGCATGTTTGGTCTGGATTATGGAGCGTACTCGTAGGCGCCCGCATCCGGAGCAGAACCGAGGTAGCTCTCGCCGAGAAATTTGCCAAGATCGATTGCCGGGGAAGTGCTAAGCGGTCGATAATCCAAAATTGAAGTGTTGACGAAGCTCGGAAAAGTACTTCGGCTGTGAAGGTCGTATCCAGTCCATTGTTGGAAATCAGACAACAGCTTTGTATTCCCCTGACCTTCCACATAGGCTAAAGAATCGCCGCGGAGCGCTGAACTGCCCGGGTTGTAAACCAGGTTGTTGTCAATCTCGACACTGTCAGGAATGGATCCTTCGATGGAGTAGACCCGTCCGTTGACAGCGATATTGTTTACAATGCGCAGCCCTTCGATCGACCCACCATAATTACCCCTCAAATGGGTGATGTAAAACACATATTCATCCAGTCCATCAAAGATATTATGGGCAAACAGGCTATTGGAGGCGCATCGCAAGATTAACCCTTGCTGACGGTTGCCGCGAAAAACAATGTTGCGCATGAAGGTGATGTTGGGACAGGCTGCGCCTTCTGTCGTGCCGGTTTCCAGCACTGTCTCGTTATCCCAGATGACATTGCTGATGATGGCAATGGATCCGCCGGCATAGACCTCGAAAGCCGAGCCCTCCGGATTGTCAAGGCCGATGCTGTGGTTTTCCCACAACTGGTTACCAATAGCGCTTATGGAGCCGGCAGTCTTATAAAAATTTATTCCCATAGCGCCACGCCCGGGGTCGATTTCCCGGAAGTTGTGATGGATTTTATTGTTGCTGATCAGCACGCCATTTCCGGTATAACGAATTTCAATGGCGTTGGCGTTGCGGTACAGGTCATTTCCATCCAATGTGACATTGGTCACATTTTTTGTAACCACGCCGAAACCCTGATTGTCATAAAAAGCGCTATTTTTTACCAGTACACCGTTGGAATCTTCGATATAAATTCCAACCCCATACTGCTGCATATTGTCACGAAATGCCAGCCCGGAGAGAGTAATCCCGCTGGAGTTCATTACCTTGACGGTGTATTTGCTATTGCCATCATTCAGGATGGAGGGGGTCTCGCCTGGATATCCTGAAATGGTCAGGTTGGTTCGCTCAACCACAAAACCGGTAAATTCTCCGGCGCGAATATAAATCGTTTTATTGTTCGGTGCTGCGCCAACGGCATGCTGAATGGTCCGCCACGGAGAATTGAGCGTCCCTGGATTGGAGTCTGAACCAGTGGTTGCCACAAAATAACCCGTAACTGCAGGGGCTGCGACGCTGGTGGTGATGACAGGTAAGTAGATGGTGGTAGTGCCGGATAGAGATTGAGTCTGTGGCTGCTGGCTCTGCGGCAGCATCCCGGTCGTAACCGGACGGCTAACGATGGAAAGCGGGTTAAAGGCGGCGCCTAAAAATGCAAGCGCCACGAGTAAGTTTGTTAAAAAAGGCATAGCGGGGATACCAGTATTGTGCGGTTTATTTCATGTCGCTGTGATGAGTAAGGTAAACCGTCACAGGGGTTTTATTGTAACAACGTTTATCGCTCGTAATCTTATCATTTTTGTTAATCCTGGATGGTTCCGTACTCCTCGCCTACTATCGCGATGATCTGCTGTGCCAATTTAGGGATCGATCTCCTAAAAGTCATTCCATGCTTGTAAAGAATTAGTGATTAACTAAATCGGCCTCGGGTTTGGTGACCATTAATCGAGTACGGAGATTTTTATTTTAGGTAGGCAGCCAGAAATCCCACCAGAGCCCCGCCTACTATCAACCAGGTACTGTTGACTTTGAAGCGCAAAAGGAGGACCAGACTGACCAACGCAATTACGATAGTAACAGGATCAATCATCGACGCCCGCCCCAACCGCCAGGTGACGGCTGCCATCAATCCGAGAGAAGCCGCATTAACCCCGTCCAGCAAACCACGCAGCCAGATCGAATTGCGAATTTTTGGGATCAAGGGGCTGGAAATCGCGACAAAGATGAAAGCCGGCAGAAAAATCCCAAGGGTCGCCAACAAAGCGCCGGGGATGCCCGCTAAAAGATAGCCAACGAAGGTGGCGGTGGTGAACACCGGACCGGGCGTCACCTGACCGATGGCTATCGCATCCAGCAGCTGCTGATTGGTGAGCCAGGCATGCCGGAGGACAAAATCGGAGTGCAAAAAGGCTAACAAAACATAGCCGCTGCCGTATAAAATGGCGCCGATTTTTAAAAAGGTCAGGAACATGAGCGGCAAGCTGAAGGGGGTGGAGGCAATAGCCGGGATGCCAAGCCATTGGAGGGAATCCAGGAACGGGAGGATTACCATCCCCTTTGCACTGGAACGTAGCGAGCCGAGTCGGTGCAGGTTGCTGCCGATCATCACCACTAACCCACCCAACAGCAACAGCAAAAGCTCATTAACGCCCAGAAAATATAAAATTGCCACACTAATCCCGATTAAGGCTAAGAAAAATCCTTTGACCGCTTTGCGGCCTAACATCCACAGCGCCTGAAGAATAATCGCGATGACGACCGGCTTTATACCGTACAAAAGCCATTCGGCTTGGGGGGTGGATCCGTAGCGCACATACACCCAGGCTAAGGCTGTGACGATCGCCACTGCCGGCAGGATGAAACAGGCACCACCCAGAATCAATCCCGGCCATCCGGCGCGCAAATAGCTGATATGGATCGCCATTTCAGTCGAATTCGGACCGGGGATCAAATTGGTAGCCCCGACCAGGTCGAGAAATTCCTCATCGGTCAGCCATTTTCGGCGCACCACCACTTCGTCATGCATAATGGCGATATGAGCTGCCGGACCGCCAAAGGCTGTGAAACCCAGCTTTAAAAATAGAAGGATAATTTCTCGCAGGCGCTGGGATTGGGTGTCAGGCATGGGATGAAAATGATTACTTGAGGGGGTTACGGCGCTGTAGTAATTTTGCCCGTTTCAGATTCGATCCACCAGCTTTTGCTGTTCCAATCCATGACCCGGACTTTGCCGCTAGAATTCCACTCCAGGGGACGGATGAAATCTTTACCCTGATATAAAGTCTCAACGCTAAGGTCAGATACCTGCACAGCGAAAAGATAAAATTCAATCGTAGAAGAGCCGCAGAATTCGCCGCTGGCAGCCGCCAACATCAATTGTTTTCCATCTGGCGACCAGCGAATGCCGCCAGCCTGCGGGATTTGACCATCCGCCGCAATAATTGGAAGCGGTATCTTGATTTCACTTTGATCCGCTGTGGTCAGAATCACCAATTCAACTTCGGCTGAGTCGGTTGTGTAAGCCACATAGGATTCATCCGGCGAGAATATGTGCCCGCGACCTGACGGCAGGTCAATGGAATCCACCTGCCCGGTTTGGACATCCAGGCGCTGCCAGGTTTGATCAACTGGATAAAAATCACCGCAGCCGTCCGCGACCGTTGATTCCAAGTAATAGAAATACTTGCTATCGTTGGACCAGCCTTTGGGATTGGGAAAGGTATATCCAAGACCCTCACCGGTGTAATCCACCGGCGTCCAGATGATACTTTTGTCTTTGTTGAATACCGTGAGGGAGACCCGGTAACCAGTCGCCAGTGTTTCGAAGGCTGGCAGAGCTGTCCATTCCTTATCCGGAGACACAATCGACTGGTCGAAAAAAGTTCCCTCGGACGGCGCGGGTGTGATCAACCGCGGGGTTGGGGTGTATTCAGCTACCAGGGTGATCTGCGGGGTTGGCGTGTTTATGGGTGGCGCTGGTGTTGTGGCAGCAGGGACGGCTGGGAGGGTAGACTCGACAGGAGAAGGTTGGCTGGTCACAGGTGGTGTTTTTGAACATCCAACGAGCAGCACAATGAACACTACGTACGCCAACGTCTTTATTATTCCGTT
>DATMXL010000251.1:0-5432 GCA_035561555.1 Bellilinea sp. | reverse complement strand
CAACATATCCACCTGACGGTTTGGGGGACAGGTTTGCCAGACTTTCAATTTCCAGTTGCCAGTTTTATCTTAATAGGGGTTGCAGCGCTCTCTCTCATTCTGGGACGGACCGCCTGGAATCGCAGGCCAGCACCCGGTGCCGCTCCGTTAACTGTCACGCTCTACGGTGCAGCGATTTGGTCGTTAGCCTATGGCGTTCAGCAAGTTCTGGTTGATTTAAACCCAAAACTGATCGCTGGTTGGTTTGTTTACATCGGGATTCTCATCGTGCCGGCGGCCTGGTTTGCCTTTAGCCTCCAATATTCTGGCAAAGTTGGTTGGCTGAAAAAAAGCCGGTTGTGGGTATTGGCTGTCGTACCGCTGTTAACCTTTGTCGCCTTAATTACCAATTTGCAGCATCATATGTTTTACACAGCCACCTCGCTGACCCGTATTGGCGAATTTATTGGCCTTAAAGTGGTTTATGGACCGTTTTTCTGGCTGCATACTGTTTACTCCTATAGCTTAATAATCGCCAGCAACATGGTATTGCTGTACACCCGCCTCCAAACACCGGCCTTGTACCGCCGCCAGGCCTGGTCACTGGTCATCGCCGCTCTGGCACCCTGGATATTAAATATCCTGTATTTGCTACGGCTATTCCCCATCGAAGGCCTGGACCCAACCCCGATCGGATTTACGATCACCGGGTTGGCGATCATTCTGGGGGTGTACCGTTTCCGCATTCTGGATTTGACTCCCCTGGCCCGCAATCAGATCGTTGAGGTGATGGGTGACGGGGTCGTCATTATCGATTCGGAGAACCGCATCGTTGATATCAATCCCACCGCCAGCCGTCTGTTCAATCAGCCATCTAACGAACTGATTGGGAAAACGGCTGCCGAGGTCTTTGAACCCTGGCGGGAAATTGCTGAAAATTATTCAAACATCACTGAGGTACAGGAACCGGTCAGTCTGGAAATAGCCGGTCAATTGCGCCACTATGACTTGCGAATATCTCCCCTGTATAACAGTCAGAATAAATATGTCGGCCGGCTCGTCATGCTGCGAGACACCACCGATGCGCGCCGCGCTCAACAGGCTTTACAAGAGTCCGAGTCCAATTATCGCTTGTTGGTGGATACTTCTCCGGATGCCATCATTTTGACCGATCTCAAGGGTCACCTGCGTCTGTACAACCAGGTGGCGGCGCGAGTGCATCTGGTTTCTGAGACGAAAGAGTTGAACGGCATCTCGGTATATGATTACGTCAGCCTGGAAGATCGGGAACGCGCTCGGGAGTTTACGCACCTGGCCTTGGAAACCGGCGAAATGCAGCATTTTGAATATACGGCTTTGACCGGTGACGGCCAAAGTTTTCCAGCGGAAATCAGCCTTTCGGTTTTTCGCGACCAGGACAACAAACCGAAGGGGTATGTCTGTGTCGTGCGAGACATTTCCACCCGCCGCGCTTCGGAGGATGCCATTCACCGTATAGCACTTTCCGAGCGTGCACAGCGCGAATTGGCGGATGCCTTGCGTGAGTCCAGCGCCGTCCTCACCGAGACCCTTGACTCCGAGACGATACTGGATCGGCTGCTCGAGCAAGTGATACGGGTTGTGCCGTATGATTCTGCCAACGTCATCATGATCAAAGAAGGCCGGGGTGTTTTCGTCCGGACCCGCGGGTATGAGCAGTTTGGCGCGGAAGTTGCGAGCGAGGTGGAAAAGATTTCCTTCAACCTGGCGGAGACCGCCAACTTGCGCTGGATGATCGAAAGCAAGCAGCCCATGATCGTGAGCGATACATTGCAATCGCCGGAATGGGTCCGCTTCGAGCTTACAAGCTATATCCGCTCCTGGATTGGTGCACCGATTGTGGCCCGCGGACAGGTGATCGGTTTTTTCTCGCTGGATAGGATCGAGCCTAATTTCTATCGCCCGGAGCATGCCAAAACCCTGGCAGCTTTCGCTGCCCAAGCCGGACTGGCTTTGCAAAATGCCTCTTTATTCGCTGAAACTAGCGAACTGCTGCAACGCGAACAGCGCCTGAATGCTATTTTGCAGATGATCGGCAGCTCCCTCGACCTTTCGGTGGTGCTGAATGACATCCTGAGCTCCAGCTGCGAGTTAATCGGTGCCGATGCCGGTGTTCTTGGTCTGTTGGATGCCAAAGGCGAAAATATTACGATAGCAAATCAATACAACCTCGAAATCATCAACGAATCTCCGATCTTCAAACGCGGCGATGGGATTTCGTGGGACGTAATCGATGGTCAGAAGGCCATACTGTTGGACGATTACTTCGCACACCCCAGAGCACGTCAGGTTCTCAAGACATCCAACATCTACTCGGCGCTTTGCGCTCCAGTGCGCGCGGGTACAGAAACCCTTGGGGTACTCACATTCTATAAAAACACCCCTGAAAAGAAATTTCAACCCCGCGATTTGCAACTGGCTGAGGCGATTGGTCGGGAAGCTGGTGTTTCCATCCAAAACTCCCGCTTGTTTGCGTCCGCCCGCCGCCGCGCTGAAGAAGCTGAGACCGTCCGTGAAGCCGTGAGTGCAGTTTCCTCGGCGCTGGAACTGGACTGGGTGCTGGATCAGATTATTACCAATCTGGAAAAAGTGGTGCCGTTTGATTCCTGCGCCGTCTTCCTGCAAGAAGCTGACCGGCTGCGGATTGTGGCCGCCCGCGGATTTTCCGACCCAGTCAAAGTGCTGGGTCAATCGTTCAGCCTGGATAATCCCTTAACCAGTAACGCTTTCCAGACCCGGAAAGCTGTGATTTTGGCAGATGCCAGCCAGGAACCCTTGTTCGCCGGGTGGGGGGATGCCGCCCATGTACGCGGCTGGATGGGTGTGCCGCTGTTCGTACGCGGCAACATCATTGGCCTGTTGACCATCGACAGCCGTTCGATCGGCGCCTACGATGAGGTCGATGCCAGCCTGGCGCAGGCCTTTGCCACTCAGGCTGCAGTGGCCATTGAAAACGCCCGTCTGTTCGAAAAAGTGCAGCACCTGGCGATCACCGATCCGCTGACCGAACTATACAACCGCCGCCATTTCTTTGAACTGGCGCGCCGCGAATTCTATCGCGCCCGGCGCTACGGCACCCCCATGTCGCTGCTGATGCTGGACGTGGACGACTTGAAACTGGTGAACGATACGTTTGGTCACCAAATTGGCGACCAATTGGTTGAGTTCATCGGCGCACAATGCCGCAATCAGTTGCGCCAGGCGGATATCCCTTCCCGTTATGCTGGCGACGAGTTCATCGTTGCCCTACCGGAAACCACATTGGAGGGAGCCGTTCAGGTAGCCCAGCGCATCCGCGAGCAAACCTCGCAAGGTTTCATGGCTGACGGCCAAAACCTGGTGCCTGCAGCAGTGAGCATTGGCGTCAGTGAATTGGATTCCAGCTGTTTTTCGCTTGAGACCCTGATAAACCGAGCGGACCAGGCGCTTTATTCCGCCAAACAGGCGGGGAAAAACCAGGTGGTCCCCTGGCTGGAAGGCCAGTTTGGATCAAAGCCGCGGCCGATGATGAAAACGGAAACCCAAAAAGAGTAAGGTATAACGGTGCGTACGTCCCACATCACTCAAGGGGACGCAAAGACCGCGGGGGACGCAAAAACCGCGAATTCGGTACACACCAATCCTTTTTGAAATATCGGTGCGTACAAAGGCGGTACGCACCCTACGGTGTGATTCTTGTATAATGGATGCATCCCATTATCATTGTAAAGAGCATAATTTGACCCAACAACTGGCTGATCCTTATATCCGCCTGGCTGCCCATCTCGATGAATTGCCGGCTGGCTATCCGCGCTCCGAAAGCGGCGTCGAGCTTAAAATCCTGCGCAAGCTGTTTACCCCTCTCGAAGCTGAGTTGGCTTTGCATTTAACCCTGCTGGGTGAAGAAGCGCACGTCGTGGCTTTCCGCGCCCACCAGGTGCTGGAACAGGTATCGACCATGCTGGCGGATATGGCGCACCGAGGTCTGGTCAGCGTGAATCAGGATAACGGCAAACCGCCAACCTATTCCATCAGCCAATTCGTGGTGGGTTTTTGGGAAGACCAGGTCAATCGACTGGATCGGGAACTGGTGGAATTGTTCGAGGAATACGCCCCGCAATACTTTGCGCATGGACCATGGACCAGGGTGCCGCAGCTGCGCACCATACCGGTCAACGAAGCCATCCCGCTGACCTCATTTGTCATGCCGTACGAACGCGCCGAAGAGATTGTCCGCGCCAACACTGTATTTGCTGTGCGAAATTGCGTCTGCCGCCAGGAACACCATCTGCTGGACAAAGATTGCGGCAAGCCGCTGGAAACCTGCCTGTCATTTGGCAGCGCCGCCGCGAGTACCGCGAAGAGCGGTAAAGGCCGGCTGATTTCACAGCAGGAAGCGCTGACCATCCTGGAAACTGCCGAGCGGCATGCTCTGGTGCTGCAACCAGCCAATTCACAGAATCCAGCCTTTTTATGCGCCTGTTGCGGCTGCTGCTGCGGCGTACTGCGCAATATCAAACACCACGCCAAACCCGCTGACCTGGTCGCCAGCGCTTTTATTGCCCGCCATGACCCCGACCTGTGCATCGATTGCGGCGCCTGCCTTGACCGCTGTCAGATGGAGGCGCTTAGCGAGCAGCAAGGTTCCATTCACTTCAATGCCGACCGCTGTATTGGCTGCGGTTTATGCGTCAGTGAATGCCCGACGAATGCCATGACTCTGGTCCGTAAATCCGCCTCCGAGCAGCCTTTGATTCCATACAATACCCTCCACACCTATGTCAAAATGGGTTGGCAGCGCAAGAAAATGACACCGGGTAGTCTAGTCAAGTTGGTACTGCGCTCTGGTGCGCATCGCATTCTGGCGCCCCGCCGCAAGTAACCTCAGCTGTGTCCGGTCTGTTTGACATGCCAAAGTGAATAGGATAGACTACTTTAACGGTCAATAAATGACTGTGCGGTCGCCATCCTGGAAGCATTGCGGAGCGGGTATTGTGAACGGAACAGACTATCTTGAGCTGTTAAAAAACCACATTGACATAACCCGTGTCCCGTTTAGTGACCGGGGGTCGCGCCTGTTGGTGTTCCGTTACCCGCAGTTGAGCGGCTTATACGTCAAGCTGGCAGAGCGTCTGGTTCAACTTGAGAGCGATATCGAAGCCTACCTGCACCGCCCGCCGTTTATTCAGGGGTTGTACCTCACTGACCAGAACGGGGTCGAGTTGGATTTTGAAATTGAAACCAGCCCCAGCCTGCTCACGTTTCATACCCGCATCGGTGATTTCTATCTGGCGTTCCAGAATGAGCGCACACTGACCTTTGGCTATCCCCCCGAAGTAACAGCTGGCATGCGCTTCCGTGTTTTTCCACAATTCTGGAAAAGCACACCCATGGGTGGTAAGTTTATGTCGGTACGCAATGTGACCTATTCGACC
>DATMXL010000250.1:0-28633 GCA_035561555.1 Bellilinea sp. | reverse complement strand
GGGTCATCTCCAACAGCGTTTGCCGTTCTTCATCACTTAGATTGATCAGGTATATTTTTCTGGGCATCTCGGGGTCTCCTTTCAGCCCAGAGTTTGCAAGTTTCGTGCCAACCCATCCTATTCATGCTGACTGACTACTAGCCACGAAGTTTATTCATTTAGAGATGATGGTGAAATTGCGGAGAATAGCAAATCATCTCCTGATATATTTCAAGCATCATCTATACTTCCATTTTCTCTAATGGAACTTGAAAACGATCGGCTATCGCAAGAGGACAAACCTGTCCCCCATGCAACCTGGTCAATCGACTTGAATATTTCCTCTATCATCAAGCAACTATTTGAGTCTGAAAAAGAGCCCGAAGTGGTACCAAACGACTTGAATGGCGTAGACACGTTCTTTCCATTACTTAATGAAACTGATCTCCCCGTGGAGTTCCTCTCGGTTTTTGAGATTTATCACCCCGAGGTTGATCAAGCGATAGGAAAGGAGGCGAATACAGGTCCCCCGTTAAATTAACGCGTTTTAACCAAAATGACAATGACGATGAGATGGCAAGACACAAATCTTAACACCGAGGTATACAGTGAACACATTGCTGAAGTTCATCTCATCTTTAACATTGCGCCTTCGTCTATGGAAACATCCCAAATATTATTCCATCTTGGAAGTTTATGGGTACACCATCATTGATGGCGAATTGGTGCAACTAGTACGTCGCAGCAAGCTAAAAAGGCTTTTAATGGGTTATCCAGAATGGCCATTGTCACCGGCAAAAACTGACCCAAGGGCAACGGTTGAAACTCCAGACCACTCTTCCTTCACTGAATCAGAAGCTGGTCCCTCTTTCCCCTCCCCGGAAATGGATAATGTTTATCGCGATAACCTGACCAAAATTCATGACTACTTGGAAGAACATCCTACTGTTATCTCGAAGCTGTATGATCGACTTCGGGTAGAGGGATCCGAGGATTCCAGTCATCCAGTCAACGAAGAATGCCCAGATGAACGGGACAAATCGATTAATAGGCTTGTTATTAGTTCTGAAGGAAACCAAAGTCAAACCGGGTCCGCGCCTATTGGGATGAGAGTCCATGAGGATGGCCAAAATGGATAATCAGACCAAACCCACCGTCACCCCCAAGCTTCTTCGTGCTAACGATGTAGCCCAACAACTCAGCATCTCTCGCTCTCTGGCATACCAGCTCATGCAGCGGGGAGAAATCCCTACCGTCCGTTTTGGCAGCAGCGTCCGGGTCCGCGAGTGCGATCTTGAAGAGTACCTTAACCGCCACTGGTCTGGCTGGAATTAGCCAGAGAAGCCGGGGGCAGCCATGTTTCTTATCGGTTTTTTCAGCGAGGGAATACGCATTGGTTCAAACGATGCTAGAATTAACCAGTATCCTCGAACCTTAACAACTCAATGGACAGCAATAACGCGAGCCGTCTTTCCGTTCTATTCAAACTAGGAGAAACGGAAATGACGACTAAACGACGTAACAAAGGCGACGGGTCCATTACTCAACGGAGTAATGGTTCCTGGCGAGCTCAAATCACTCTAAAAGGGCGCCGAATCAGTTTCGGCGCCCGGACGAAGGCCGAGTGCCAGCAGTGGCTGCGGAAGAACCTGCGCACCGTGGACGAGATGATCGAAGCCAAAGATGATTCCATCACGGTCAGCGAGTTCATGGGGAACTGGCTCGAGACGATCCGGATGAGCCTTCGGCCGAAAACGATCACCAACTACGAGGGAATAATTCGGTTGAAGGTCAATCCCTTGATCGGTTCAATGAAGCTGACTGATTTGAATCTGATCCGGATGGAACGCTTCTACGCCGATCTGTTGGATCGAGGTCATCATCCGCGCACGGTTCGGCATACCCATTCGGTGCTCCATCGGGCATTCCAGAGGGCGGTACGATATGATCTGCTGGTCAAAAACCCGGCCAGCGGCGCGATCTTACCAAGGTACCGGCCGCCCGAAATGAAAGTTCTCGATGAAGCACAGGTCAACCAATTCCTGATGGCAGCACGTGGCAGCGTATACGAGGCACTCTATCACCTGGCGATTGTTACCGGGATGCGTTTGGGGGAAATCTACGGATTGACCTGGGACGACCTGCACTGGCATAACGGCGAACTCAATGTCCATCGCCAGATTCAGGAGAAAGCCGGCGGGGGCTGGGATTTTTTCGAGCCCAAAACTCGCTTCGGGACCCGCATGGTCAAACTCGGTGAAGGCACACTGACAGTGATGCGGAATCACAAGCGCCAGCAGGAAATTGCAAAGGCTGTGACTGGAAAAAAATGGGAAGATCACAACCTGATCTTTCCATCCGCGAAGGGGACTCCGCTGAACAAGAGCAACATGCGCAAGGATTTCAACCGGGTGCTTAACGAGGCCGGCTTACCGCATATTCGCTTCCACGATCTCCGGCATACAGCCGCCAGCCTGATGTTGAACCACAAGATCCCGATCCTGGTAGCCTCCCGCCGCCTGGGACACTCCAAGCCAAGCGTAACGCTCGATATCTACTGCCATCTCTTCCAGGAGTCACAGAACGAAGCGGCCAACCTGCTGGATGAGTTGGTTACTCCGGTGCCGGTGGAATTCCCCACGATCTACCGCCAAAACAGAATCACCAACGACTCTGTCACGATTGCGGAAAGATCATAGAACAAACACTGGGCGGAATATCTGCACCACATGCACCAGGCATTTTTGGAGATCTTGAAATAACGCATAAAACCCCTAAATACAGGGGTTTTATGCACGGAAATGCCACATTTAGCGCCCCCGCAGGGATTCGAACCCTGAACCTCCAGATTCGAAGTCTGTCACTCTGTCCATTGAGCTACGGGGGCGATGAGCGAATTATACTCTACTGCAGCCGCAACACAGCCTGGGCGGCTATTTCCAGCAGGCGCGAGGGGAGCACACTGAGCAGCACCACTGCCAAAGCGGCACCTACTGCCACCAGGCTGAGCCAGCTGTCACGGCGCACGCGCGGCTCGCCGGAGCGCATGAACATGTATACCACCACCCGCAGGTAGTAGTACACCGAAATCAACGAAGTCAACAGGCCAATCAGCGCCAACTCGGTGAAGCCGGCCTGCACGGTGGTGCGGAACAGAAAAAACTTGCCCCAAAATCCAATGGTCAGCGGGATGCCGGAGAGCGAGAGCATAAACACCAGCATGGCGACCCCCAGCCAGGGATATTTCTGACCAACCCCAGCGTAATCCTCCAACTCCAGGCCTTTGCCTTCCGCCTGCTCGAGCGAAACGACCACCGCCCAGGCGCCGAAGGTGGTCAGGCCATAGGCGACCAGGTAATAGAGCATGGAAGCCACCGCCGACCCGGTTTGCTGCGGGTTGCTGGCGGAAACGAAAGCCATCATCAAATAGCCAGCATGCGCGATACTGGAATAGGCCAGCAAGCGTTTAAGATTGGTCTGGTTGATCGCCAGCAGATTTCCCACGATCATGGTCAGTGCCGCGATACCCCACACCACCGGCACCAACTGGGCTGAAAGGCTGGGGAAAGCGGTCAGGAAAATGCGCAGCAGCACGGCAAACCCGGCGGCTTTGACCGAGACCGCCATGAAGCCGGAAACCGGGGTGGGGGAACCCTGGTAGACATCCGGCGCCCATTCGTGGAACGGTACGGCTGCCACCTTGAAACCAAACCCAACCAGCATCATAGCGGCGCCAGCGACGAAAAGGGTCAGGTTGGTTTCTCCGCCATTCAACGATGCCAGAATTCCTGTCAGGGCGATGGTCTTGGTGGCGCCGAAGATCAACGCGATGCCGTAGAGTAAAAAGCCGGAAGAAAATGTGCCGAGGAGGAAATATTTTAGCGAGGCCTCCTCCGAATCAAGGCGCGGGCGGGCAAAACCAGCCAAAATGTAGAGCGGAATCGACAGGAATTCGATCGCCAGGAAGACCACGATCAGGTTATAGGCCTGGGAGAGCAGCATCATGCCGGCGATGGAAAACATCATCAGCACATAATACTCACCGCGTTCGATGCCCATACGTTTGAGATAGTCGAAGCTCAGCCCGATGGCCAGAATGCCGCTGAACAAATAAATGATATTGAGGAAAACGGCGAAACTGTCGAGCATGATCATGCCCTTGAAGGTTAAGGCAGACTGCCCAACCTGCGCCAGGGAGAGACCAATTCCGGCTGCCAGGCCAAGCGCCGCCAGCAGAGCCGTCACACCTTTACGCGATTGCGGAATCCACAGGTCAGCGATCAGCAGCAGCAAAGCCCACAGCAAAACCGTGATGATGGGGAGGATCGAATTAAAATCCGCCAAAGTCATTGATATCCTCCTAGTGGGCCGCCAGAAGCGCTGAAGAAACCAGGGAGACCAGGTTTTCTACGCTCGGGTTGATCAGATTAAAGAATGGCTGGGGATAAAGCCCGATCCAGAAGATCAAGATCAAGAGCGGCACCAGCGTCAAAATCTCGCGCAGGCTGAGATCTTTAAGCAGCAGGTTGGCCTCCACTTTGAGCGGGCCGAGGAATACTTTTTCGAACATGACCAGCAGGTATACCGCCGCCAGAATCACGCCCAGGGTGGCTACGCCAGCAAACCAGGGACTGCCAAGCACAGTGGAGCCAAAGGTACCCAGCAAAATGGTGAACTCGCCGACGAAGCCGTTCAAACCGGGCAAACCCATCGAGGAGAGGGTGACTACCAGCATGAGCGCGCCCATCACCGGCACCACCTTCCAGATGCCGCCAAAAGCACTCATCTCACGGGTATGACGCCGCTCGTACAACATACCGACGATCAAAAACAATGCGCCAGTGCTCAGGCCGTGGTTGACCATCTGCAACACGCCGCCAGCTACGCTCTGGGTGGTGAGGGCAAAAATACCCAGCACGACAAACCCAAGGTGGCTGACAGATGAATATGCCACCAACTTTTTCATGTCCTTCTGCGCCAGCGATACCGCCGCCCCATAAATGATGCCAATGATGGCCAGAATGGCGATATAAGGGGCTAATTTGACAGTGGCTTCGGGGAAGAGCGGCAGGTTGAAGCGCAAGAAGCCGTAAGCGCCCATTTTAAGCAACACACCTGCCAGAATGACCGAGCCGGCAGTCGGAGCCTCGACGTGCGCGTCCGGCAGCCAGGTATGCAGCGGGAACATGGGCACTTTGATGGCAAAGGCCAGACCAAAGGCCAGGAACAGCCAGATCTGCAGGTTAGCGAATATCTCGCGCTGTGCCACCAGGTCCGACCAGGCGAAGGTGCCGGTCTGGAAGCCGATTACCAGGATGGCCAGCAGCATGAGCAGCGAACCGGCCATGGTGAACAGGAAGAATTTGACGGCGGCATAAATGCGGCGCTCGCCGCCCCAAATACCGATCAGGAAATACATCGGGATGAGGGTGAACTCCCAGAAAACGTAGAAAAGGACCAGATCAAGCGCCAGGAAAACACCGGTCATGCCAACTTCCAGCAGCAGGAAGAAGATCATGAAGCCCTTGACGCGCTCCTCGACCGCCGACCAGGCCGAAAGAATGGCAATGGGGGTCAGCAGCGTGGTGAGCAGCACCATCAAAATGCTCAGGCCATCGACGCCCATATAGAAATCGATGGACAGACCGTCGAGGCGCAGCCAGGGTTGGCGCAGCTCCAGCTGAATACCAGGGGTGCCTGTCTGAAATTGCGCCAGCACCCACAGTGAAATCCCAAAGGTGATCAGCGAAGTTGCCAGCGCCGTCCAGCGGATGGCCTGTTTTTGCTGCGTTTTGAGGAAAAGGATGACCAGTAACCCCACCAGGGGGAAGAAGGTCACCAGCAAAAGGGGGTGGATCCCAAATTTCATAACCAGTCCTCAGACTTCGAAATTTCCTATCCCCGCCAGATAGTCCAGGCCAGGATGACAGTTTTGCTCAGCGCAAAACCAGATAGGTGATGACCAGCACTACCCCAACCACAATCGTCAACGCGTAAGAACGAACATACCCGGTCTGGTAGCGCTGCCAGGTCCTGGCGAGGCTGCCGACCAACGATCCCATACCATTAACCAGACCATCAATTATGCCCTGATCGATCACTCCGGCCGAGAAGCGCGCCACAGCCGAATAGGGTTTAACGATGATCGTGTTGTACAACTCATCCACCCACCACTTGTTTTCCAGCGCGACAAACAGGCCGTTGAGCGGCTTACGCAATGGGTCAGGTTGGTCATTTTCGAACAGCGGCTTACGTCCGTACACCAGCCAGGCCAGGAACAGGCCAAGCAGGGCGATGCCCAGGGAGATGAGGGCTACCGTCAGCACAAAGTGACCGGGCGCCACGCCTTCCAGCGTGTGCTCCAACCAGGTTTCGAGGATGTGCGAGCCAGGCAGATTCAAGGCGCCGCCAAACACCGAAAGGAGCGCCAGAACCACCAGCGGCAAGGTGACCAGCAGCGGACTTTCGGAGGCTTTTTCGCTGGCAGCACTGCGCGGCTTGCCAAAGAAGACCATCAGCAGTTGACGCCCCATATAGAAGGCTGTCAGAAATGCTGCAGCGGTCAACAGGACATAGATGGCGATAGATTTCTGGTTGGCAGCCACCAAAATCTCGTCCTTAGAGAAGAAACCAGCCAGCGGGGCAATGCCAGCCAGCGCCAGCGCGCCCAGTAAATACACAATAAAAGTCAGGGGCATGCGTTTACGCAGCCCACCCATCCCGCGCATATCCTGCGGGTCAAAGCTGTCGTGTCCGTGCTCCGCGTGTAGATTAGCATGCGCATGCCCGTGCTCCACGCCCAAAATCACCGAGCCGGCGCCAAGGAACAGCAGCGCTTTGAAGAAAGCATGGGTGGTCAGGTGGAACATGCCGGCGACCGTAGCGCCCATGCCAACGGCGGTGACCATGAAGCCCAACTGGCTGATGGTGGAGTAAGCCAGCACTTTTTTAATGTCATTCTGACCGACAGCAATGGTGGCGGCAAAAAAGGCGGTCGCCGCGCCAACCCACATGACGACATTTTGAGCAGCCGGGACTTCAACATACAGTGCCTGCGAACGAGCCACCAGGTAAACACCGGCAGTGACCATGGTGGCGGCATGGATGAGTGCAGAAACAGGAGTCGGACCAGCCATGGCATCCGGCAGCCAGACAAACAGCGGCAGCTGCGCCGATTTACCGGTGACGCCCAGCAGCATAAACAGGGTGATGGCCATGATAGCGCCGGGAGCCGCAGCCGCGATGGCCGGAGCTTTTTCGAAGATCTCGGTAAAATTGAGCGTGCCGAAATTGTGGAATAACAAAAAGAGTGCAATCAGCAGACCAAAATCGCCGATGCGGTTGACCACGAAAGCTTTTTTAGCGGCTTTGGCATTGGCTGTGCCATCCGCGCCTTTCTCGAACCAGAAACCGATGAGCAGATACGAACACAGACCCACACCTTCCCAGCCGACAAACAGCATCAGGAAGTTGTCTGAACTCACCAGCACCATCATGAAAGCGATAAACAGGTTAAGGTAAACGAAGAAACGGCGGAAACGGCCGGGATCTCCATTGTGGCGAACGTCGCTGTGCATGTACCCGATGGAATAGATATGGATCAGCAGCCCAACGCCAGAGACCACCAACATCATCAGCACCGAGAGCGTATCAATGCGGAAGGACCAGTTGACGCCAAAATCCCCCACGGTCATCCAATTGGCCAGAGTCAGGGTGGCACCCTCGCTGACCTGCGCCAGAGCAACAGCCAGCAGAACAGCAACGGCGAAAGCGCCGGCTGTTGCCAGGCTGGCTATCGCGCCGATGCCTTTTTCACCCAGACGCTTGCCAACCAGCAGGTTGATCAGCAGCCCGAGCACTGGCAGGAATACCACCAGGGGTACCAACTGGAAGAAAGGATGCACACCCGCAATTTCAAACAAACTCATGTTTGGCTATCCTTTCAGGCTGGACATCTGGTCGAGATCGATGGTGCGTTTGGATTTGAAAATGGCTACGATCAATGCCAGACCGACAGCCACCTCGGCGGCGGCGGTGGTCATCACAAAGAAGACGAACAGCTGTCCATCCAGCACATGGTGATAGGCCGAGAAAGCGACAAAGAGAAGATTGGCAGAGTTGAACATCAGCTCAAGCGACATGAAGACGATGAGCGGATTGCGCCGCAGGAGTACACCCAGGATGCCCATGGAGAACATGATGATCGAAAGTCCGATGTAATAAGACATTGGCATGATGGCTACTCCTTGCTGGAGGTCTGGACTGTAGTCATGGCACCTTGCCGATCCGGACGCGGTGTACGTGTCAGGAAAACGGCACCCACTGTGGCAGCCAGCAGCACACCCGCGGTCATCTCAAAGGGCAGCAAATATTGCTCGAAAAGCAGCATCCCCATGGTCGCCGGGGTGGAAAAATCTGGCGAGACCGGCGCGCCGGCGACTGTGGGTGAACCGCGCAGCAGGACGAACAAGGTCATTTCGGTCAGGAAAGCGATGAAGAGCAGGATGGCCAAAATACGCTGTCCACGAATGGGTTCGGCGATGGGTAACTGTTCCGCGCCCAGCAGCATGATCACGAAGAGGAAGAGCACCATGATGGAGCCTGCGTAGACCGTCACCTGCGCCAGGGCAATAAACGGCGCACCCAGGGCAATGTAAAGCAGCGCCACCGTCATGAAGTTCAATACCAGGAACAGGGCGCCGTAAATGGCATTGCGGCTGGTGATCAGGCCAATCCCTGAGATGACCACGACCAGCCCCAAAACCCCATACAGAAGAATCGATCCGAGTGACATTCCCTCCCCTCCCTAATCTGTAGGATCTTGCATAGCTGGCACCGAACGGGTGAATTTACCCGGTTCAGTCTTTTGCGGTGTCGGCAGGGCACCGGCAGGCACCGGCTCCAACAGCATGGATTTATCGTAAATGGCCTGCAAGCGATCGGTGTAGGACATTTCATACTGGTCGCCAAGCACGATGGCTTCGGTGGGGCAGGCGTCTTCGCAGAAGCCGCAGAAGATGCAGCGCAGGAAGTTAATCTCGTAAGTGCTGGCGTAACGTTCGCCCGGCGAGTAACGTTCCGCGTCCGTGTTGATGGAGGCCTCGACGAAAATGGCGTCAGCCGGACAGGCGGCAGCGCACAGCGAACAGCCAATGCATTTTTCCAGGCCGTTTTCGTAGCGTTTTAGGGTGTGGCGTCCTTTGTAGCGCCGGCTGACCGGCCGTTTCTGTTCCGGGTATTGGACGGTGGTTACCGGATCAAAAACCATTTCTTTGAGTGTGGCTAACAAGCCGCGCAGCATGGCATTAACCTCCTACCAATACAAGTACAATCGCCGTGACCACTACATTCAAGAGGCCAATCGGGAACATAATCTTCCAGCCCAACGCCATCAAGCGGTCATAGCGAATGCGTGGCCAGGTGGCGCGAATCCAGATCATCACAAATAACCAGGCTGCCACTTTAAGGAGCAGCCAATGCGGGCCGCTGCCAAACAGCAAGCCGATCACCGGAATGTTGGACAAAAAGCCCACCGGTGAAAGAAAGCCGCCCAGGAAAAGCGAAGCACCAATCATCGAGACGGCGATCATCTTGCCGTACTCAGCCATGAAGAACAGCGCGAACTTCATGCCGGAATATTCAGCGTGGTAGCCGGCGGTCAATTCCTGCTCGGCTTCCGGCATATCGAACGGCGCGCGGTTGACCTCGGCTAAGGAGGCGATGAAAAACAAAATAAAACCAACCGGCTGTAAAAAGATGTACCATAGCTTGCTTTGAGCGTGCACGATGTCCATGATGCTCATGGAACTGGCCAGCATTATCGGTCCGACAAACGACAGGCCAAGCGTCAGCTCGTAGCTGATCATTTGGGCGGTGGAACGCAGACCACCCATCAAAGCGTATTTGTTGTTGGATGACCAGCCTGCCAGGGTGATACCGTACACGGAGATCGAGGTGACTGCCATCAAGTACAGGGTGGCAATGTTGCTGTCTGCCAGATATAAATTGAAGGTCTTGCCGCCAATGGTGACTGCCTCGCCCCAGGGAATAACCGCGGTGATGACCAGCATGGGCAGCACAGTGATGATGGGCGCGATGAAGAAGATCTTTTTATCGGCAGTAGCCGGGGTCAATTCTTCTTTGAAAATCAATTTTACGGCATCGGCCAACGGCTGCAACATGCCAAACGGGCCGGCACGGTTGGGGCCGACGCGAACTTGCATACGGGCGAGCACTTTGCGCTCGTACAGGGTGACGTAGGCAAAGCCGATGGTCATCGCCAGGCAAATGATCACGGACTTGATTACCCACTCCCAGACCATTGCTGCAGTTATCATGAGCGCAAGCCTCCTCTAAGCCTCGGGTTCCGCGACCCGTGATGTGACCACTGCTGACAGCGGTGCAGAAATCGGGAAACCCGCGCTGCGCGGCACCAGAGCCACGCCGACCGGGACAGTCTCATCCAATTGCAGCCTGGCTTCCACCGTCCAGTTGGGAGCGGTGACGGTCACCGGGACATTCGGGGTAAGGCCAAATTTTTCAGCGGTGCGCGGGTGCAGTTGCAGCACCTTTTCCGCCAGTCGCTGGTGCAGCAAGGTGGAGGGCGTGAGGGTAGTACCGCGATCGAGCAGGCGGGTGACGGGTACCAAAACCAGCCCATTGACCGCAGCCGGGGGCATGCCGGCACTCTCTTTGGCTGCGTGCGGGTTGATGCCGTCGGCAGCCAGATTCAGTTTGGTGCCTAACCCTTGCAAGTTGGCGTAACCGGTACCGCCGTAATACATGTCCTTGCGGCCAAAGATGGGCCACTGTTCGGTCACTTCGGCCAGGCGTTGATAGCTCAAACCGGCGTAAGTCGGCACTTTTTCCACCGCCTGCAGCAGGACCAGCGACGGGATGCGATCATTAAGATTAAGACCCAGACGAGCGCCAATCTGGCCGCAAATCGCAAAATCGGGGCGGGTGTTGGCAACCGGGCGGATCGCCGGGTAATAGCGCTGCACCCGCAGCTCGCCCGAGGTGACCGTGCCCTCGCGTTCGGCAAAGGACTGGGCCGGGAAGACAATGTCAGCGCGGCGGGCTGTTTCACTGAGGAATAGATCCTGAACCATAACAAAATTGGCGTTGTCGACAGCCTCAGCCAGGGCTGGGTCGTCGCCAGCCGGGTCGACGGCTGCCAGCCACAGGACATTGGAGGTACGAACTGCGTTGACCAGATCGGCGGCCGGTTTGAAGCCCATATCCCACGCGCCCTGGGTATTGCCGTTCGGCCAGACTGGCACCAGACCATTGTTGGGCTGGCCTACCTTGCCACGCGAATAAATCAATGACGCGGCAGTTTGTGCCACAACCTGCGAGCCATCCAGCCCGAGGCCTTCGCTGCCGTAGAAGACAATGGCGTTTTCAGCAGCCTGGAAGGCAGAAACGACGGCCTGCAGGGCTTCCGGCACCTCGGCACCCGGCAGGAAGGCGGATAGGGTTTCCACTTCCTGACCGTAGGGATAGCGCACCACATGTGCGGCATATTTATCCAGGCGGGTCTCGCGCGGATTGAGCACGATCAATTCAGCGCCGCGTTTGGCGGCTTGTTTGAGGCGCAGCCACCAGATGGGGGCTTCCTGATGCAGGTCGCTGGCGATGACCAGCACGGCGTCACCTTTGCCAAGCGTACCCAGGTTGCTGCCCTCAGCCAGACCGTAACGAGCCGTCAGGTCGCCGCCGCCCATATAGGTGTATAACAGGGTGCGTCCATGAGCAAATTGGGTCACCTCTCCCAGGTTGAAAAGATCTTCGTTGGAAAGGCGGCCGCCAGCCAGTGTGACCAGTTGGCCGGTGCTGCGGATCCGTTCAGCAGCCAGGTCCAGAGCTTCATCCCAGGAAACCGGCACCAGGTCGGTACCTTTGCGCACCAATGGGGTGGTCAGGCGTTCGTTGCTTTCGGCATAGTGATAGCCCATGCGGCCTTTATCGCAAATCCAGATTTCGTTGACGCTCTCGTTCTGGCGCGGCATGATGCGCTTGATGGCCATTTCGCCGCCAGTTTTGGCTTCACGGCGCACATTGATGGTCAGATTGCAGCCGACCGGGCAGTGGGTGCAGATCGAAGCCGCAGACTTGAGCTCCCACGGACGGGCGCCAAAGCGGAAGTCGGCGGTGGTAAGAGCGCCTACCGGGCAAATGTCGGTGGTGTTGCCGGAGAAGAACGAGTCGAATCCGGGGGTGGAGTTGGTCATAATTTCCAACTTGCGGCCCCGGTTGTAGAAGCCGATCACCGGTTCATCCACCACTTCGCTTTGGAAGCGGACGCAGCGCGCGCACTGGATGCAGCGCTCGCGGTCGAGGTAGATTAGTTCGCCCAAGGGGACGTTTTTTGCCAGGCGCTGCTTTTCGTCGAAGAGGAAGCGCGAATTGCCGGGACCATGACGCATGGTCAGGTTTTGCAGCGGGCATTCGCCGCCTTTGTCACAAATCGGGCAGTCCAGCGGGTGCGAGGTCAATATGAATTCGAGGATGTCCTTGCGAGCCGCGGCAACTCCATCCGTCTGGGTGTGAACCACCATGCCTTCCGAAACCGGGGTGGTGCAGCCAGTTTCCAGCTTGGGGCCAAACTGCACTTTAACCGTGCCATCTTCGTTCATCAGCGGTTGACCGGTGGCCCGGTCGACCATGGGGCGGCCAATTTCCACCAGGCACAGGCGGCACATACCAACCGGCTCCATTTTGGGGTGGTAGCAGAAGACCGGGATATCGTTCCCGATCTTTTTGGCGGCATCCACCACCACCGTACCCTGCGGGACGGTCACCGGCTGATTATCAATCGTCAACGTTACCATTTTTGCCATAAACACCTCATCGAGAGCAGCACGCGCCGAAGCTAGCGGTTTTGCCCATCCACTCTCGCTAAAAAGTCGCCGCGAAATTTTTCAATACTCGAAACGACCGGCATGGTCGAGAATTCACCCAGCGCACACAGGCATTTGTTCTGCATCTGGCGCGCCACGGTGGAAAGCAAGTCCACGTCGTTGGCGCTAGCCTGACCATCTTCTATGCGGTCGAGGATGTGCGCCATCCAATAGGTACCCTCACGGCAGGGGGTACATTTGCCGCAGGATTCGTGTTTGAAGAAATGAGTGGTCTTTTGTGCCAGCCAGGACATGCTGACGGTTTCATCCAGGACGATCACCGAGGCTGAACCGAGACTGGCGCCTAAATTGGCAACCGATTCGTAATCCATGGGGGTATCCAGCGCGGCGTCGGTGGCGGGGATCAGTGCAGAGGAAGCACCGGCAGCCATGATCGCCTTGATGGCGCGGCCTTCCGGAATGCCGCCGCCGAGTTCATAGATCAGCTGGCGGAAAGTGGCGCCGAGCGGCAGTTCGTAGTTTCCGGGATTGTTGATGCAGCCGGAAAGGCTGAAAACTTTGACGCCGGGGGATTTTTCGGTGCCATGTTCGCGGAACCAGGTCACGCCATTCTGCACGATGGGCGGCAGGTTGGTAAGGGTCTCGACATTGTTGATGACCGTCGGGCTGGCATATAAGCCGGCAACAGCCGGGAAGGGTGGACGAAGGCGCGGCTGACCCAGCTTACCCTCGATCGATTCGAGCAAGGCGGTTTCTTCTCCGCAGATATAAGCTCCGGCACCCATGTGAATGTGCAGCCGCAGCGAATATTTGGTGTCAAACAGATTGTCACCCAGAAAACCGGCTTTTTCCAGCTCGACAATTTTTTGCTCCAGCTTTTGACCAACCTGCCAGAACTCGCCGCGCAGATAGGCATAGGAGACATTGGCCTGTACGGCAAAAGAGGCAATCATCAGACCTTCCAGGAATTGGAAGGGGTTGCTTTCCATGATCTCGCGGTCTTTGAAGGTGCCGGGCTCCGACTCGTCAGCGTTGGCTACCACATAATGCGGCCACAGGTTGTTGGGGACGAAGGACCATTTCATGCCGGTAGGGAAACCAGCGCCGCCGCGTCCGCGTAAGCCGGAATCTTTGACCAACTGGACCAATTCGGCCGGCTCCTGGCTGGTGACTACATTTTTCCAGGCTTCAAAGCCGCCGTTTTTGGTGTAAACCTTCAACTGATCCAGGTCGGGGATATCGCGATGGCGCAGCAGCATATATTCGGTCATGCTTTCCCCTCCTGCTCTAACGCCACCTGCTGGCGCAGCGTATCCAGCACCGCCAGGGCAGTCTCAACGGTTTGATTCTCGTGATACACCAGATCACCACCGCCGTGCACCTGGAACATGGGCGCGCGATGGCAAGCCGCCAGGCACATCACCTCTTCGATGACAAAAAGGCCGTCTGCCGTCGGTTCACCAACTTTGACACCCAGACGCTCGCATAATTCACGGAGGAATTTATCAGCGCCGCGCAGTGCACAGGGAAGGTCGGTGCAGACCTGGATGTGATAGCGACCGAGCGGTTTATCGTAGTACAGGGTGTAAAAGCCAACGATCGAGCCGACTTCGGTTATGGCAATACCGCAGATTTCAGCAATATCCTGTAGCGCCTGAACGGTCACATAACCGGGGTCGCTCTGGGCCAGGTGCAGCAGCGGCATGACCGCCGAACGTTTGAATTCTGGCGGATACTTGGCCAGAATCGCTTCGATTTCTTGGGGGTATTTGGTAAGCAGTTCGTTCAACGGTCTGCATCTCCCAGAACAATATCAATGCTGCCGATGATGCCAACCACATCCGCCACAAAGTGGCCGCGGGTGAGCAGCGGCATGGATTGGAGGTTGATAAATGAAGGAGTCACATAATGCACGCGATACGGCTTGGGGCCGCCATCACCTTCTAGAAAAACACCCAGAATACCGCGCGGGCTTTCGGTCGTGACAAACACCGATTGTTTGGGAGCAGGGAAGCCTTCGGTCCACAATTTGAAGTGGTGAATGAGCGATTCCATGCTGGTACCAATTTCAGAGCGCGGCGGGGGGACAAATTTGCGGTTGGCGCTTTGAACCGGACCCGCAGGCATTTTGGACAATGCCTGGCGCACAATGCGTACCGACTGGCGCATTTCTTCCATCCGAACCATGTAGCGACCGAAGACATCACCGGTGTTGTAGGTGGGGATATCAAAATCGTACTGTTCGTAGCCGCTGTAGGGCTGGGCTTTGCGCAGGTCGAAGGCTACACCGGATCCGCGGATGACCGGACCGCTCAACCCGTAGCGGGCGCAATCCTCTGCCGAAACCACACCTATACCCTGGGTGCGCTCCATGAAGAGCAGGTTATTGGTAAGCATGGATTCGTATTCCGCGATGCGACCGGGCATGACATCAATTATTTTTTGAACTGCCGGAACGAATTCGGGCGGGACTTCGCGCCAGACGCCGCCGGGGCGGATGTAGGTCGTCATCATGCGTTGACCAGAGATCAGTTCCATCACATCCAGGATCATTTCACGTTCGCGCATGGTGTACAGGAACACTGACATGGCAGCCAGATCCAGACAACTGGTTCCCAGCCACAAAAGGTGCGACGAAATACGCTGCAGCTCGGACAAAATCACGCGCAGCGCATTGGCGCGAGGTGGTACATCCAGGCCAACCAGTTTTTCGATTGCCAGGCAGTAGGTGAGATTGTTGCCGACAGAGTTCAGATAATCCAAGCGGTCGGTCATCACTTCAGCCTTCAGATAGGTCTTGGCTTCCATGTTCTTCTCGACGCCGGTGTGCAGGAAACCAATATCGGGGATGCAGTTGACGACGATTTCGCCGTCCAACTCCAGCAGCAGACGCAGCACGCCGTGGGTGCTGGGATGCTGCGGACCCATGTTGAGCAGCATGGTTTCGCCGGTCATAGCCCGGTCGGAAACCAGGTGGCGAAGTTCATCAACTGTTACTTCACGGATGTTCGTCATAATCGCAACCTCGGCTGTTATTCTTTGGCGTAGGGCTTGCGCTTGTCAATTTCCACAGCGTTAAAGGTAAATTGCACCTCTTCGTAGCCGAGCGGATAGTCTTTTCGCAATGGGTGCCCCTGCCAGTCATACGGCATGACAATGCGGCGCGGGTCGGAATGTCCGTCGAAGGTGATGCCGAACATATCCCAGACTTCGCGCTCTTTCCAATTGGCGGCGGGATACAGCTTTTCGAGGGTGGGCACATGCGGCGCATTGCCGTTGAGCGGTACGCGCAGCCGCAGAATAAGGTTGTTCAGCATCGAGTACAGGTGGTAAACCATATGGAAGCGCGGCTCCTGATCGGGCCAGTAATCGACAGCCGTTGCATCAATCAGCATATTGAAGTTGTGCTCGCCGCGCAGGGTTTGAACCGCATCCAACAGATATTCCGGAGTTAAGATCACGGTGCTATCGCCGGCATACTCGGTGATTTGCGCAGCGAAGCGCTCCTTCATGTCTTTTACAATTTGCTCAAGCGTTTCATTCATCGGCTTCAGCCTATCCTGTCCGGGAATTATTGCGTTACCCGGCCAAATTTCCCGCCGGGCAAAGCTTGGGCGCTCAATTTATGCCCAGTGTGTGATTTTTTCTTTTTTTACTTTCTCGTGCAGTGTGACGATGCCATGAATCAGGCCTTCGGGGCGCGGCGGGCAGCCGGAAACATACACATCCACTGGCACAACCTCATCGACCCCCTGGACCACAGCGTAATTGTTGAAAACGCCGCCGCACGAAGCGCAATCGCCCATCGCCAGCACCCACTTCGGGTCTGGCATCTGATCGTACAGCTGGCGCAGAACCGGCGCCATTTTGCGCGAAACACGCCCGGCTACGATCATCAGGTCAGATTGGCGGGGGCTGGCTCGGTTGAGTTCCATGCCAAAGCGGCTCAGGTCGTAATTGCTGGCCTGAGCGCCCATCATCTCAATGGCGCAGCACGCCAGACCGAAAAGCAACGGCCACATTGAATTGGTACGCGACCAATTAACCACATTCTCAAGCGTTGTGGTTACAACGCCCATATTGCCGGTCTTCGACTCTAATCCCATTCCAATGCTCCGTTCTTCCAGGCATATAAATGAGCTACCTCTAATACGATTAGAAAGACGAGCATTCCAAGCAAGCCGTACGTGCCCAACTTACGCAGTACTACTGCCCAGGAGACAACAAAAACCACTTCGATATCGAAGAGGATGAATAAGACAGCGATCAGGTAATAACGCACGGAGATGCGGCGGCGCGCAGGGCCGTAGGGGACCATACCCGATTCATAAGGGGCTGATTTCCGGGCAGTGGGTCGACGCGGTCCAAAGATCATTCCCAGAGCGAGCGCGATTAAGGCGATCAGCGTACCGACCGCAAAGATGACCAGTAGGGGAAGATATTGCTGAGCCATCTCCATCCTTTCAAAGTTTACGGGGATTGTCTTATTTCGGCTAGTATATCATAATCCTGTGCTTGGTGGTAAATTTCACAAAATAGGGTAGATTTTGTCCGAACAACATTATTTGGCAATTTCATAGATGGCAACATCGCCGCGCCGATACACATTAACCAGCTGGGTACAATTGGCAAGGGCATCCGGCTGCAGGCTGCCCCGTCCACTATGCAGGTAAACATAGGTGGCCTTGAAATCATTCACCAGGGTCCAAAAAACCTCGTCACAGGTGGTTAATTTGCTGATCTGCTCAGCCTGCTTTTCAATTTGAGCAACGTATTCGGATCCGGCATAAGTATACATCACAGGCGGCAGAATGGTCTGGCGGCCGGCGTAAGGAAGCAGCCAATATCCACCGTCCACACCGCGGTAGGTGCGGCCCATCCAGGCAGTGGTGTTCAGCATAAAACGGGCATCCGGGGGGGTATTTTCCCGCACCCAGTCCAAGGCATCCCGGTCGGCCTGGTCGATAAAAACAGTTTCCGGATTGAGGATGTTGCGGGTTTGCCAGGTGCTCCAAATGATCCCAGTGCCAACTGCCAGCAAAATGGCAGCCTGAGCCAGACGTTTAGGCCAACGCCAGCGTAAATGTCCCACCCAATCGACCAGGCTGAATACCAGATCGGCAGCCATAAAGGCGGCAGGCAGGAACAACACAATGGCCATGTGATCCGGGCGCCAGGGACCCAGTCGCAGGCCCCACGGCAAGGTCAGCAAGACCAACAATAAGCCCCATAATGCCAGCGGATTGACCGGTCTGCGCAACAGCGCCCAAACCAGCCCTACAGCAGCAAACGCCAACCATACGGCATTGTGAGTAGGTCCAAGCAAATACAGGATGTAATCGAAGTAGCCAGCCTGGCTGGAATCGAGCGGAGAAACCAGTCCAACCACAGCCTGGTTGCCCATTTGCTGCCAGACCCGCCACAGCCAGGGTGATGCTAACAGCACGCCAACCGCTGCACTTAACGCCGGGCGCCAAGCTGCGGGCCAGCGCGGGAGGGACTGATCTCCCTCATCCTTCAGCGACTGCATCAGCCGGACGAATACCAGAATCAAGGTAAAGAAGCCCAGCAAGAGCAAGGCCGTGTAATGGCTGAGGGCGGTTCCAGCGGTCAACAGGATGGCAGTAAGAATGGAGAAAAGGTTACGCGGTTGACGGGTAAGGCGCAGCAGGGCTGCCATAGCCAGGGGCAATAGCAGCAGACCCGTTATTAAGGTATAGCGCCCCCAGGTCAAATAATAAGCCGGCATGTGCAGCGCAAATCCGACCAACACTGCCGCCAAAACGGCGCGGCGCCAATCGGACCAGAGTTCCATCGCCAGGCGATAAACCGACAGGGCAATGAGCGCATTAAGCATCTGACCGAACCACAGCAGCGCAGCTGCTGGCTCGATATGGGTGATTCCGGCAAACAAAGCTGCCAACACATGAAAGCCAAAATGGTAGCTAAAATCGGCCGGCAGATAGGGTTGCAGTGTGGCTGGCAGTCCGCCATTCTCCATTATGATGCGCACAATGAGGGTGTGGTGAACCGAATCGACCCAGGCAGGTAACACCAGGGAACGCGCCTGATACAGCCGCCAGACGACAAGTCCGACGATTCCCACAATACCCAACAGGATGATCAGCAGGCGCTGCCAATGGACTGCCCGGGAAGTGTTTATCCGACTGATCCGCCAGACCAGGCCGATCAGCAGTGCCAACCCGCATAAGCCATAGAGACCAATCAATACCGGGCGGGTGAAGCCGACATCCAGGTAAAATCCCGCGAGGGCTACCAGCGCGGTTAACGAGATTGAAATGCCGACCGCATCCGCCAGAGTGGTAAAAAAGCCGCGAGACTGACGCGACCAGACAAGCCAGGCAAAACCGGGCTGCAGCAAAATCAGCAGCGCTGCCAGGCTGAAAGCGGCGGTTTGAAGCGGGGAATGGGTCATGTTCTAGCAGTGTGAGAAGGTGCTCTGGCATTATATCAGAGCAGTATCTGAACGGTATGACCATACCAGCACTGATACAATTGACACTCCCTGACGGTGCTTGCAGTGATACCAACCCCTGACTCCCATTGAGGTCCGAACACACTCATGAACCCTGACACCCTGACTTTGACCACTCTGCGTCCCGACATGCGGGATGCGCTGATCGATTATGCGGCTGAGTTCAGCGCAGCCGGCGAGCCGCGCCACGCGCACATCACCGTTGAGATGACCCAGGAAGAATATACCGAGTTATTGCGCAAGCAGAAAGCCAACTCACAAGGGGAGCATTTGCCGCCAGGGCGGGTGCCGGAAACTGTGTTTTTCCTGGTGCGCGACGGCAGCTATGTGATTGGCTCGAGCCGATTACGCCATACCCTGACACCATCTTTGGAAAATGAGGGCGGGCACATCGGCTATGACATTCGTCCATTGCAGCGGGGAAAAGGATACGCCACGCTTTTATTAAATTTGGTGTTGGAGGAAGCGCGCCGGTTGGGGTTGAGCCGGGTACTGGTCACTTGCGATGAAACCAATATCGCCTCAGCGCGGGTGATCGAGAAGAACGGCGGGAAATTAATCGATAAAGTGGCGGCAGAAGAGGGCGGTCAGCTGGTCAGAAGGTATTGGATTGAGTTGTAAATCAATTCAACTTCACTACAGATCACGGACCTCTCCCCAACCCCTCTCCGAAGCGGAGAGGGGCTTGATTAGATAGGCGGCTTTATCATAATCCTGCGGGAATCGGAGAGGGGCTTTACAGACCGGCGACCTCTCCCCAACCCCTCTCCGAAACGGAGAGGGGCTTGATTAGATAGGCGGCTTTATCATAATCACGTGGGAAACGGAGAGGGGCTTGTCAGCAAGTCGACTTAATCACGATCCTGCGGGAAACGGAGAGGGGCTTAACAGCGGCGATTGATTCTCTATTCTGCCGGGCTCCACAGCTTCCAATACCAGCGCAGGTATTCCTCTACGTGGGCAGACCAGTATTCCTCGGTGTGATTGCCGGGGCGTAATTGGAATTCGTAGTCCAATTTATAGCCGTTCAGTTTCTTTTGGAACTCGGTCATGTAGGAAAGCAGCGAATCGGTTTCGCCGAAATCGACGTACAACCGCGGAAAATTTTCTTTACCCATTTTGCCAAGGTAATAGGAGAGCCAACCATCCATGCCGAAAAACGGGGCAGTGGAGTGGGCGCCAATGGAGCCAAACAAATCCCAGTGGGCGATTCCCAGATAGAGCGCCCAGGACCCGCCGCGCGATAGTCCACCGATGGCGCGACAGGGCCGCTGGGTGCAGGTGGCATAATTGGCATCCACCCAGGGGATGATTTCCTCGATGATAGCCTGCTCAAACCCTTTTTCGAAGGGGTTGTGCAGGTTGTATTCTTCGAAGGGCATGACGATCAGGAAAGGCGGCAGTTCACCCGCCGTAATCAACGCATCAGCGGCGGCAGGCATCCCCAACCGAACCCATTGATCCTGGGTAAAACTTTGCCCATGTAGCATATACAGCACCGGGTAACGGATTTCCCTCCCAGGATCATAGCACGGCGGAGTATACACAATGAACGGCACGGCTTTGCCGACCGATTTTGATTCAATCGCCTGTTCCACCAGTGTACCCTGGGTATCGGTGCAGCCCGGGTCAGGCGTGGCGGTAGGGGAAAGGGTAGGGAATGGACTGGGCGTGATCGTGAGTGGGGCAACCGTGGAGGTGACGGACGGGATTTGTTCGCCGGATGCGACGATCGGCACCCAGGGAGTACAGGCAACCAAGGTTAATAATAGGATGGCTGAACACACCCCCTGCCAGCAGCGCCCCCGCCATTTGGCTTGACGTCTCTCCATTGTTCCGATTATACTCGGGTCTGCCGGGGTGTAGCGCAGTTGGCAGCGCACCGCGTTTGGGACGCGGGGGTCGGCGGTTCAAGTCCGCCCACCCCGACTATTCCTGAAGATTCAGAAGATTCTGGGTAGGCGGTACAAAAAATGGGACTTTTCTCACGTCAAAAGAATGCCGCAGCCGAATCAAAGAAATATGACGGCTTGATCGAGAGTGTGCGCCGCAGTGCAGATGGGCAGGTTGAAGTGGCGCGTTTTTTCGAACGGCGTGGTCCCACCTGGTCGGATCATATGCTGATCCAGCGCGATGATCTGGTCAAACGCGTGAAAAAAGGTGAAAAATTCGTCATTGGTGAGCGCCTGACTTACATGGGCGGCACCTTCGAGGTGTTCTCCAAAGTACATTTGACGAGCAATAGCGGTAAGGAAAAGCTGGTCACAAGTATTAGCCCGGATACAGCCATCGAATTACAAGAAGCACCGCTCTTCTGACCGCCCGTTTTACAGACGGATCCCACACTGAGCAAGAAATGGCCGAGCCTTGACCTCTCCGCTGCTTTCCATCATCATTCCCGCATATAACGAAGAAAAACGCCTGCCGGGCACCCTGGAGATCATCCAGGGTTTTTTGAGTCAACAAAGCTACCCGGTCGAGGTGTTGGTGGTCGAAAACGGCAGCAGCGACCGCACGCTGCAAATCGCACAGGACTTCGCCTCCCACGACCCGATGATTCGCGCACTGCATGTGGATCAGCGCGGTAAAGGGCGGGCGGTACAGGCCGGCATGCTGGCAGCAACGGGGAAATACCGCTTTTTTGGCGACGCCGACCTATCCATGCCAATCACCGAGATTAACCGCTTCCTGCCACCACAGATCAGCGACCCGCAGGTGGTGATTGCCTCACGCGAAGTGCCGGGGGCGGTGCGTTACGGAGAGCCTGAGCTGCGGCATCTATCCGGGCGGGTATTCAACAGCCTGGTGCGCTGGATCGCACTGCCGGGATTGCAAGATACACAGTGCGGCTTCAAATTATTCCGCGACGACGTGGCAGAAAAGGTATTTCGCCGCCAGACAATCTTTGGCTGGACGTTTGATGTCGAGGTATTGTACATCGCCAGGCGGCTGGGTTATCAAATCACCGAAATCGGCGTGCCGTGGTACTACAACGCCGAATCGAAGATACGCATGCTGCAGGATGCCTGGGTTATGTTTCAGGACCTGGTGCAGATTCGGCGGAACAGCCGGCGCGGAGTCTATGATGCGGCGCCAGCCAAAGGTTGAGGTTCCGAAGCACCCGGATCTGCGCTTCGAGATTCCATTGTGGAATGGCGGGTTCACGGCGGTTGCCGGCCTGGATGAAGCCGGGCGCGGCGCCTGGGCAGGACCAGTCGCGGCTGGTGCAGTGGTGCTGCCAATCAGCGCACCGGTCGACGGGCTGCTCGAGCGGCTGCACGGCGTGCGCGATTCCAAGGTGATGACCTCGCGCCAGCGGACTTTTTGGGCAGAACATATTCGGCAGGCGGCGCTGGCCTGGGGGGTCGGATTCGCCGAGTCGCAGGAGGTGGATGCTTTAGGCATCGTGCCAGCCACGCGCCTGGCAATGAAACGGGCGCTGAAGGCTTGCGGCTGCGCGGCGCAGCACCTGCTGGTGGACGCGGTACGGCTGCCAGAGATCAATATTCCGCAGCAGGCGCTGATCAAGGGGGACGCCAGATCGTTGAGCATCGCGGCTGCCAGCGTGCTGGCAAAAACGGCGCGGGATGCGGTCATGATCGAGCTGGATGAGCGCTTCCCGGGGTATGGATTTGCCATGAATAAAGGCTACGGGACAGCCGTTCACCGCGCCGGGTTGGATGAGATTGGGCCGTGCCCAATGCACCGCTTCAGCTTTGCGCCGGTACGCGAAGTGGTCAACGCGAACGAAGCTTCGCAAGGTGTGGCAATTTACGGGGAGTAATTTAATAAAAGGCAGATTGCTTCAATCGCCCCGGAAGGGCAACCGAGGCTCTTTCGCAATGACAACTGTAGGTCGGATTGGGGGCGTAAGAATATAGCTATAGTGAAAAGTGCTATGGCAGACAGAAATCAGACAATTATTAAACAGGAATGTTGGGTTTCGCCCACAGGGCGGTCTGTGACCGAGGCTGACAAGATAATTATTGATGCAAGTATCGCATCGCCTCTCAACCCAACCTACAAAGCCAAAGTGCATGTGCAACGCACCTGTCAGGTGCATCGCGCATAGAAATTACAAGCTTTTGACCAAATACAACTCGCCGCAGTCGAAGCCGCGGGCCTGGTAATAACGGCGGGTGCCGATGGCGGCGATGACTGCCATGCGGGTAAATCCGTTTTGCATAGCGATGCGTTCGGCTTGTTCCAGCAGGCGGGTCCCCAGTCCAACATGCTGCGCCGCGCCATCCTGACCGCCGCCGACCGGCAGCGATTGCCCGTAAACGTGCACCTCGCGGATCAAGGCTGCACCGGTCAGGTCCGGCAATCCGGCCTCGGGAGCGCCGGGCTGGGGCAGCGACAAGCGCAAGTAGCCGGCGATACGGCCTTCCGGGGTCAAATAATGAAGGAAATGCTCCTCGGCATAAGCAGCCGGGTAGACCAGATCCTCCATGCACAGCGTATCCGTATCAACCTTTTCGCCGCGCACCTCGCGGCAGCGGATGCAGCCGCAGGACTGACCCCGGGCAGCCAATTCAGCCAGCGCATCCTGACGCAGACTGGTGCGGCGGTTCCCTTCCACCACATGGGTGGACGGGATGTCGCGAATCACGCGGTTAACGCGGCAATACGCCGGGATCGAGAGTTTGACGTCAGCGATCAACTGCACCAATTGCTCGGTGGTGTAGGGGTGGTACTCGCCGCGCTGCCAGTAAGCATACAGGTCAGAATTCTCGAGCAGCTGGCACGGATAAATTTTGATCTCGTCCGGGCAGTATCCCAGCCAAAGTTTTAAGAAATCTTCGCGATCCGATTCCGGCGTGGCGCCCAGCAGATTGGGCATCCAATGCAGCACCACCTTAAAGCCGCCGGCGCGCAGTAGGGCGGTGGCCTGCAGGGTCTCAGCAACGGTGTGTCCACGCTGATTGAGTTCCAGAATATGGTCATCCAGCGATTGCGCACCCATCTGCACCTTGGTGACCCCCAGGTAGCGCAGCCAGGCCAGTTCTTTGGGCGTGATTTCGTCGGGGCGAGTCTCGATCACCAGACCAACATTACGGTGAGCAGCGGTCTCGTTCAACTGCTGGGCTTCGACCAGGCTGGGCGAATCGATTTCGTTCATGGCGTCGAAGCAGCGTTGGACGAACCATTCCTGGTAGTCGCGGCGGTAAGAGGACCAGGTGCCACCCAGGATCAGCAGTTCGATCTTGTCAGTGGGATGTCCATTTGCCAGATAAGAGTCCAGGCGCGAGCGCACCTGGGCGTAGGGATCAAAGTCGTTTTGGAAGGCGCGGGCTGCGCCGGGTTCATCCGGCAGGTAAGATTTGGGCATGCGCACGTCGGTTGGGCAGAAAATGCACTTACCGGGGCAGGGATAGGGTTTGGTGAGTACGGTGACTGTGGTCACGCCAGACAGAGTGCGCACCGGCTTCATGCGGATACGCGTCAACAGCTCGGCATCGGCGGACCATTCACCGCTGGCAACCAGGCTGTGATAGGCTGCCACCAGCACCGATTTGGCGAGGTAGCCGCCGTCGGGCAGCGGGTGACGCCGGATGGATTTAATCACATCCCGTCCGCCGCGAATTTCAGTAAGCACCGTGCGGGCGGTATCCTGATTTTCAGCGGTGATAGTTTTATTTTTGGACCAATCAGTCATGGCAGAATAATACCATTATTGCGGCAGCGGCAATTCGTATGCGCGCGTCTTCGGCTAGTAATTGGTGGTGCGATCGATGTAGCCGCGTTCGCGCGCCTGCTGATCGCAATAGCGGAAGGTGACCACCGCGATCACCGCAGCCAGCAAGATCATGCCGCCAAGGATCAATAGCAGCTGCCCGTTGGTGATGGAGGACAGGGTAGGAAAGGCCTGCGCCACCGAGCCGACCAGCGAGCGCCGCAGCAGTTCCAGCCAGTAGGTGATGGGCATGGCATAGCCGAGAGGTCGCAGCCAGGCAGGCAGCACGTCCAGCGGAAAGACCGCTCCGCTGAAAAGGTATAACCCGCCGGCTACCGCATCACCCAGATAATCACCGTGGCGTGCCAGCAGCAGGGTGACGCCTGCCAGGGTCAGACCCATCAAAGCCAGCAGCACAACGCCCATGATCAGACTGACGAAAAAGAGCAGCCAGTTCACTTCTGAAAGGACAATGGGGACATGCAGGAAAAGCACACCGAAGGTGATGGTGATGAGCACCGAAAAGCTGCCGGTGAGAAAGCGCGCCACTGCCCGGCCCATCAGATAGAGCGGAATGCGGATAGGTGCGACGTACATGTACTTTAGGGTGCGGTAGTGCTCGCGGTCATCAATCACAGCCCACGAGACGCCGGTCATAACTGCGCCAACGTACATATAAAAAGCATTACCCAGGTAGATATAGGGAAAGAGCGGGTCGGCGAAATTATCTTTCGTGATAATGCTGTACATCACCACCAGGATGGCGGCGCCAGCCAGCGGTTTGACGATCGAATAGACCGCGAACAGGAATGGATCGGTCCAGTTCGATTCGATTTTCCAACCCAGCCAGGCAGCAGTGCGAAAAGAGCGCAGGTTCAAGGGTTACCTCCGGCTCTCTGTCAGGCGCCCTTCGCGGATCGCCAGGCGTTCCATTTTGGCCAGCAGGATGCGGGCTCCCACGATGAACACCAGCGACAACCCGATCAGAATGCTAATCTCGGTCTGGATGGGTAGAAAGCCGAGGGCTGCGCCGGACGGGAACACTAATTGACGCATGGCGTCGAGCCCGAGGGTCAGCGGAATGATGGAAGCAGCGGCTGCCACCCAAAAGTTGAAGCTCTTGATGGGAAAGTAAAAACCGGATGCCAGGTAGATCGGCTCCTGCGCCAGGTTGGCGATGTGCCAGGCTTCCCGGCTGAGCAGCAGGAATAACGAGGCTGCCATCATACCCATGCCGTACAGGGCGGTCATTGCCAGGAAGAACACCAGCAGCAACTGCCAGAAATCGCCAACAGCGTAGGTCACTTTGAACGCCAGGCTGCCTAACAGGATGATGGCAAGAGCACGCTGCGCCGTGGAAACCATGCCGCCCAGAGCCATCCCCAACAGGATGCCCATCAGATTAGCCGGCGACATGATGTACAATGCCAGGTTGCCGGTTTCTTTTTCCCAATAGAGCTGGCTGGACATGCTCCACAGGATATTCATCCAAAAAGCCGTCATGGCGCCGCCGACCACCACAAAACCGATATATTCTTCAGGAGCTTTGAGTGCGCGGTAGACGAACACATACGCCGATACGGATAGCATGGGCAGGAAAATCTCGAAGAGCAGCCAGGATTTTTCGCGCGACATGCCCACCACGCGCGGGTAGGCGCGCCCGAGAATGGTCTGGACGAACAAACGCCAGCCGGTGTTTTTCCTAATGGCCGTTTCCATTGCTGCCAGCCTTTTCTTCATCAGCCATACTGCGCCCGACCAGCGTGACGAATACATCTTCCAGGGTCGGTTCGCGTTTGGTCAGGTTGAGGATGGTTACATCGCGCACCGTCAGGGCGTTGACGACTGCACTGAGCACCGATTCCTCAGCCAGGATAAACTGCAGCTGCGAGTGTCCGTCCAACGGAGTATGCAGCACCTTGCTCACGCCGGGCAACTGCTCGAAAGCCGCCGTATCATGCCCGTTCATGGCACTGACATCCAGGTTGAAAATGGCTTCCTGCTGCAGTTCGTGCTTGAGGGCAGCCGGGGTGTCACAGGCCAGCACGCGTCCGCGATTGATAATGGCGACCCGGTCGCACAGCTCATCCGCCTCGACCATGGTGTGGGTGGTCAGCAGCAGGGTGCGGCGGCGGTCTTCGTTGATCCAACGGCGCACGAAAGCACGTACATCGCGCGAAGCACCGACGTCAAGACCCAAGGTCGGCTCATCCAGGAACAACACCTCGGGGTGGGTCATGAAGCCGCGAATGATGTTCATTTTCTGGCGCAGCCCGGTGGACAGGTCGGATGATTTGGTACCAGCACGGTCGCTCAGCGAAAAAGCAGCCAGGAGCTCGTCGATATACTTATAGGCTTCGACCGATTGAATACCGTAAAACTGGGAAAACATCCACAGGTTCTCGCGCACGGTCAACAGACCGTAACCGGAAGACTCGCCGCCGGATACCATGTTAATCAAAGGACGGACCTTGACCGTCTCGCGGTGCACGTCAAAACCGGCAACTTTTGCCCAACCAGTGCTGGGCGCCAGCAGGGTGGTTAAAATTTTAATCAAGGTGGTTTTGCCGGCGCCATTAGGACCGAGCAAGCCAAACAGCTCACCGCGCTGAACCTGCAAATTGACATCGGACAGTGCGATTAATTCTTTAGGCTGGTCTTTTTTCTTTTTGTTCTCGCGCAGGCGATACACCCGCCCGAGACTTTCGGTCTGGATGGAATAGTCGGTCGACATACAACCTCCACGGTTGAGCGTGGTAAACTCTCTTTGCAACCCGAGAAAGCGTAACATCGCTCCCACGGGGGTGATGGGCGCAATCGAAGGGTTTGTGCAGCGGAATCAAGCTGCCGCTTTATGGCACATTCCCCCAAAAAATGTCTGCAACAGGCCTTAGCCTGAAATTATGAAACCTGGACCGTCATGGATACACTCACCTTTCGACGCTTGCTACACCTTAATCAAGAATTTTACCAGAATTTCGGTGCGGCTTTCGCAGCAACCCGGCGCAGGATTCAACCCGGGGTGCGGCGAGTGATTCAAGGGCTGCCGGTAGGCGGACGGCTGCTGGACATTGGCTGCGGCTCGGGGGCGCTGGCACTGGAGTTGGACCGGTTATGGGTCACGGGGTCCTACCTTGGATTGGATTTCAGCGCGGAATTATTGATGGAGGCGCGGACGGCACTGCGCGCCGCAACGCCAGGCGGTGTGGACATCCGTTTTGCACAAGCCGACCTGACGGATGCCGAATGGGTGGACGTCGCCGCCGGGTTTCCGGTGGATGTGGTTTTAGCCTTCGCGGTGCTGCACCACCTGCCAGACGCTGCGGTGCGTTTACGGGTCCTGCGTCAGGTGAATGAGCTTTTACCCGAAGGCGGGGTATTTATTCATTCCGAATGGCAGTTTCAGCACTCCGACAGGCTGATGGCGCGGCGTGTGCCGTGGGAGACCATCGGAATCGATGAAGCGCAACTGGATGCTGGCGACACCCTGCTGGATTGGCGTTACGCATTACCCGGTCAGCCCGAACAGGTGGGACTGCGCTACGTGCATCTGTTCAGCCGCGAGGAATTGGCTGAGCTGGCAGCACAGGCGGGTTTCGCAGTCGAAAGCGAGTTTGA
>DATMXL010000249.1:0-3084 GCA_035561555.1 Bellilinea sp. | reverse complement strand
GCAAACATGGCGTTCGGTGAACGGTTTAACCATGGCGGTCGATGACCGCCGCTACGATGGCGAATGGTGGTTGACGCGAAAATGGCGGTCGGTGACCGGTTAACCATGGTGGTCGGGGACGCAAAGTTCGCGTGGTCGCCGCGTCGAAAATGGCTCGCAATCCCACTCCCTGCGGTCGGGGACGCAAAGTTCGCGTGGTCGCCGCGTCGAAAATGGCTCGCAATCCCACTCCCTGCGATCGGGGACGCAAAGTTCGCGTGGTCGCCGCTACGGGTGCCACTCGTGATACAATTTTCAGCCATGACCACTGCCGAATTCACCATCCCGCCGCCGTACCAGACCGACCGGCGCAGTCCACTGCGTTGGATTGGTTCGCACATGCTGCACCAATGGCCCATTTTCCTGATCGCCCTGATCGGCGCGGTAGGGAATGCTGCGCTGGCAGGGGTGGCGCCGATACTCATCGGCAGCGCATTCGACCTGGTCAACGGCGGCAGCTTCACCACCGCAGAATTGTTGCGTATAGCTATAATTCTGACGTTGTCGCAGACCATCCGCATGGGATTGCAGTTTGCCCGCAACTTCGGCTTTGAGCTGGCAGCCCAGCGCATGGAACGCAATGTGCGCAACGAACTGTACACTGATCTGCTCGGCAAGAGCATGACCTTCCATAACCTGCAGCCGGTGGGGGACACCATGGCGCGCGCCACTAACGATGTGCGCGAGGTCAATTTCATGTTCAGCCCGGGTGCCAACCTGGTGGTCGGCTCGCTGATTTTCATCATTGTGCCCATCGTGCTGGCACCGCGTTTTCACCCGGCGCTGATGGTCACGCCGATCGTTTTTGCCATCGCCTACATTATTGCCCTCAAATATTACCTGGACGAGCTGCGTCCGATCACCGACGAGGTGCGCGAAGCCTTTGGCTCGCTGAATACGCGCCTTAACGAGGCACTGGACGGCATCGAGACGGTCAAAGCTGCCTCTCAGGAGCTCAACGAGGTCAACCGTTTCCAGTTGAATGCGCAGCGCTACCGCGATGCCGCCGTGCGCCAGGGGTATGTCGAAGCACGCTTTGTGCCGATTCTGCTGCTGGGTGTGGCAACCGCTACCGGTTTGATGCACGCACTGCTGCTGTACAACCAGGGTCTGCTGCAAACGGGTGACGTGGTCGCTTATTTTGGTCTGCTGTTGATGCTCGGTTTTCCAACCTTCACCTCCATATTCGCCTATTCACGCATTGCCCTGGGTTTGGCTGGCGCGCGCCGCATCCTCGAGCTCATGAATCGGGAAAACGACCTGGACCAGAACGCGGCAGTCCAACCGGCAGAAATGCGCGGTCACATTGAGTTCCAGGATGTATGTTTCACCTACGCCGACGGCGAACCGGCGCTGGTAGACGTCTCTTTCAGCGTGCAGCCGGGTCAAACGGTGGCGATCGTTGGACAGACCGGTTCAGCCAAAACCACGCTGGCACGCCTGATCAACCGCATATATGATGTGGATTGCGGTCAGGTGCTGGTGGACGGGGTGGACGTGCGCCAATGGAACCTGGAAGCGCTTCGGCGCCAGATTTCGATCATCGAGCAGGATATATTCCTGTTCTCGCAGTCGATTCGGGACAATATTGCCTTTGGCAAGCCGGGTGCAAGCGACGAGGAAGTTCAGGAAGCTGCGCGTCAGGCTCAGGCTGACGATTTTATTCAGGAATTTGAGCAAGGCTACCAGACGGTCATTGGCGAGCGCGGGGTGACCCTGTCTGGCGGTCAACGGCAGCGTCTGGCGCTGGCGCGCGCCTTCCTGACCGATCCGCGTATCCTGATTCTGGACGATTCAACCTCAGCCATCGATTCCGCCACCGAGGACCGCATCCAACGCGCCATCTACACCGCCGCACGCGGACGCACGACCTTCATCATCACCCACCGATTGTCGCAGATCCGCTGGGCCGACTTGATCCTGGTGATGCGCAAAGGCCGGCTGGTAGCAGCCGGCAGTCACAACGATTTGATGCAAACCAGCGAAGCTTACCGCCGGATCTTTAGCGAGTAACTCTTAGCTGCAGGAGCCGGAGCAGCCGTCAGAAGTGCCGCAGCTGGAGCAGGATCCGCCCAGGCGGCCGGCAGCCAGTTCATCTTCGGTTGCCGGACGGATAGCCGTGATGCTGGCGCGGAAAAACAAAGTCTTGCCTGCCAGCGGGTGATTCAGGTCAATTTTGACGGTTTCGCCGTCGATACGGGTGACATGCGCATTGAGCACACGGCCGTCATCGGCGCGGACACGCAGCTGCGCTCCAACTCTCAGGTTGAAGCTGGGTGGGAACTGGCTTTTTGGGAGTTCGTAAACGGCTTCCGGGTCGTACTCGCCGTAGGCATCAGCGGAAGCGACCTGGATATCCCGCGTCTCGCCCACCTGCATGCCGTCGAGTTCACGCTCCAGTCCGGGGATGATATTGTGATAGCCCTGCAAATATTCCAACGGCTTGCCGTTGGAGGAGTCGACGATTTCATTGTCCACCGTCAGAGTGTAGTCCAGGCTGACGACCGTGCCCTCAGCCACAATTGTTTCAGTAAGATCCATGGGGTAACACCTTCTTTGAGATTTGCGCGCATTATACAGCCAATGCGTGTCAAGTGTCAGGTGTCAAGTATCCCGTGTCAGGTGTCAGGTGTCACGTGTCACGCAACGTGGCACTTGGTACGTGACACCGCGAACTGTGCGCCCCCGACCAACGGGAGTGGGGTGACACTTTTATTCCCAACCCAGCGCGATGCGGCCGCGGTCAACCTCGACACGCAGAATGCTGACCTCGATCACATCGCCAACCTTGAGCGTGCTGCCTGCCGGAAACTGTGAGCGGTGCAGCAGTCCGTCCTGCTTGACGCCGATATCCACGAACGCGCCAAAGTCAATCACATTGCGGACAGTGCCCTTGAGGCGCATGCCGGGAGCCAAATCTTCCATCTTCAACACGTCTGAGCGCAGCACCGGGGCGGGGGCGTCGGAGCGCGGGTCGCGGCCCGGCCGGGCCAGAATATCCAGAATATCCGTCAGGGTCGGTATGCCCGCGCCCAGTTCCTGCGC
>DATMXL010000248.1:0-10671 GCA_035561555.1 Bellilinea sp. | reverse complement strand
TGAGCTCTGAAAATGAACGCCAGGAACTGGCTGAACTCGTTCGCACACTGAATTTTCACTCGCACCGCTATCATGTGTTGGATGCGCCTCTGATCAGCGATTACGAGTATGACAAAATGCTCAAACGCCTGTTGGAATTGGAAGCAGCTCATCCGGAGTGGGTTTCTCCGGACTCGCCCAGTCAGCGGGCTGGCAGTGCCATATTGGATAAATTTGTCAAAGTGCGGCATCCCGGGGCTGTGTTGAGCCTGGCGAACGGATTTGGCGCGGCGGATGTGCGCGCCTGGTACGAGCGGATTTTACGATTGGATGATCGGGTGGCTTCATCCGGATTTGTGGTGGAACCGAAAATTGATGGGTTAACGGTTGTTCTGCACTATCAGGACGGCCGGTTTGTGCTGGGAGCCACGCGCGGTGACGGCGTGGTGGGTGAGGACATTACCGCCAATTTACGCACGATCCGCGGCGTGCCGCTGACGATTCCGGTTCACAAGGATGGTCCCAAACCGCCGGCACGTCTGGTGGTGCGCGGCGAGGCGTTCATGAACCTGCGAGACTTTGAGGCGCTTAACCAGCGTATGATCGAAGCCGGCGAGAAAGCTTACCTTAACCCGCGGAATACAGCAGCCGGGTCTCTGCGGCAGTTGGACACGTCCTTGACTGCTTCCCGCCCGCTGCGGCTGCTGACCTACCAGATTTTAACTGCTGATGGGGACACGCCGACTACCCAGTGGGGAACGCTTGAACTACTGCGCGGGTTTGGGCTGCCGGTGACGGACGCGGCAGTATTGACCAAGGATATTGACGAAGCCATCGAGGCTGCCCAGGGTTGGGTGACCAAACGGGACTCCCTGGCGTATGAAGCCGACGGTGCCGTCATCAAATTGAACGATTTGCGCCTGGCAGCCGATCTTGGAGTGGTGGGCAAAGATCCGCGCGGGGCACTGGCGTTTAAATTCCCGGCGCGTGAGGTGACCACCCGGCTGCAAGGCATCGGCATCAACGTGGGACGAACGGGCGTACTGACGCCGGTGGCGAATCTAGAACCTGTAGAAGTCGGCGGTGTGGTGGTCAAACAGGCGACATTGCATAATTTTGACTACATCTGGGAGAAAGATATCCGCATCGGAGACCGGGTGCTGCTTAAACGAGCCGGCGATGTGATCCCGTACGTGATTGGCCCGATGGTGGAACTGCGTGATGGCAGCGAGAAAATCTTTGAGCCGCCGAAGATCTGCCCGGCTTGCGGTCAACAGGTGGAACATTTAGAAGGCGAGGTAGCCTGGTATTGTGTTAACGCCGCCTGCCCGGCGCAATTGATGCGCAATATCGAGCATTTCGTTGGACGCGGCTCGATGGATATTGTTGGACTGGGCAGCCAGATCGTCAAGCAGCTGGTGGATGCGGGTTTGGTGCATGATGTCGCGGATCTTTACACCTTGACCAGGGAAAATCTGCTCAGTCTGGAAGGATTTGCCGCGAAGAAAGCCGATAACCTGCTGGCATCGATTGAGACCTCGCGGCAGCAGCCGCTGGCACGCTTGATCAACGCACTGGGTGTGCACGGCGTGGGAGAGGTGATGGCGGTCGATTTGACACGGTTTTACACGGACCTGGAAGCGCTCAGCAGGACGACCACTGACGAACTGCAACGGATCGAAGGTGTCGGACCGAATATCGCGCAAGCGATTGTGGATTGGTTTGCCCGACCAGCCAACCGTCAGGTGCTGGAAAAATTACGGGCGGCTGGGGTTTGGCCGGTAGCCGAGCAAAAAACTGCACCGACTGGACCACAACCGCTGGCCGGGCAGACATTTGTCATCACGGGCACCCTGCCAGGCTTCTCGCGCGAAGGCGCCAAGGAATTTATTCAACAGTATGGCGGGAAAGTGACTGACAGTGTCACCAAAAAAACCGATTACCTGGTGGCGGGCGAGTCAGCCGGATCGAAGCTGGAAAAAGCGCGGGAATTGGGCGTAAACGTTATTGATGAAGCCCGGCTGCGCAGTATGACTGCGGGCTAAAACTGCGTATAGCCAGGAAATTCAATGACAAAAGGTAAAAAAACACTCATTCTCAAGCCGGGACGGGATAAATCTGTGCTGGCGCGGCACCCGTGGGTCTTCTCCGGTGCGGTGGACCGGGTGGAAGGCAATCCAGAGAGCGGCGAAAGCGTTCTGGTGCGCGATGCCTCCGGATTGGCACTGGGGTGGGCAGCTTTCAGCCCGACGTCCTCCATCCGGGCAAGAATGTGGAATCTGGATCCGGAAGAGATGGTGGATGACGGGTATTTCACGCGGCGAATTGGTCAAGCCATTGCGCGGCGGGCACCACTGGTGCCAGCGAAGGAAACCAATGCGCTGCGACTGGTGCATGGCGAGTCTGACGGGCTGCCGGGTTTGGTGGTGGACCGCTATGCCGATGTGCTCGTGGTGCAAATTCTGACCGCGGGCGCGGAGCTCTGGCGCGAGAACTTGGTGGAAGCGTTGGTGCAACTGACCGGGGTAAAAACGGTGGTTGAACGATCTGATGTGGATGTGCGTAGTCTGGAAGGGCTGGAAGCCAGATCCGGTGTGCTGCGTGGAAAAGACCCCGGACCGATTGAAATTGTCGAGAACGGGCTGCGGTTTAAGGTTGATGTGGTCAACGGGCAGAAAACTGGCTTTTATATCGATCAGCGGCGCAACCGGCAGCGGGTGGGTCAACTGGCAGCCGGACGGGAGGTCCTTAACTGCTTTTGCTACACCGGCGGTTTCAGCGTCTACGCACTGGCGTATGGGGCGAAAAATGTGGCGTCTGTGGATTCTTCCACGGAGGCGCTGGAGATGGGTAAGCGGCATCTTGCCTTAAATAGTCTGCCGGCGGATCAGGCGGAATGGATCGAAGGTGATGTGTTCAAGGTGCTGCGCACGCTGCGCGACCAGGGACGCTCGTTCGACATGGTGATCCTCGATCCGCCCAAATTTGCACCCACCGCGGCGCAGGCGGAGCGGGCTGCACGAGGCTATAAGGACATCAATCTGTTGGGTTTAAAGCTGCTGAACCCGGGAGGTCTCCTGGCGACATTTTCCTGCTCTGGCGGGATCTCTGCTGATTTGTTTCAAAAAATTGTAGCCGGCGCCGCGCTGGATGCGGGCGTGGATGCACGGATCGTGCAGACGCTAACCCAGGGACCGGATCATCCGGTAGCGCTGTCCTTCCCCGAAGGGGCGTATCTTAAGGGGTTAATTTTGCAGGTGTGAGGATTATTTGTAGCGCTGCTAGAGATGAAAAGCTGCGTGCCGGTCAGGAGACCGGCACGATCAACAGGTGGAGATGGCGGGAATCGAACCCGCGTCCGAAAAATTAGACCCGCGAACGTCTACGAGCGTAGCAGCTCTTTGGTATCGCAGCCGGCCGTGAGATCTGCAGAACAGGACGGTTGCTATCCGCTCAGGCCCGAAAGCCCTCTTTCGCAACCCCCACGGCGTGGGAGGCGGCAGTCTGACCTTGGGTCGCCCGCATCTACTACCGGTCAGACAGCGGAGCAGGCGGACGTGACCTACGAGAGGTCATTTGCTGATCACCCTGGCTTAGGCAGCGAGGGGGAGAGCAGCGTATTGAGTGCGATTGGCACTTGATTTTTTGTACTGATTTTACGAGGTCGGTACCTCTCGGCTCGCAGTCCGGGATCAGCCTCTCCCGTCGAAGCCTGTCATCCCCGGTGAATTCATTATACACGGGTTGGGGGCATATTGGTTGTAAGAACAATATAAGAATAGCGAAATACAACCAGTTATTGGCGATCACTGATCGCCGCTACGGGATGGCGGTCAATAATCATCGCTACGGGGATGGCGATCACTGATCGCCGCTTCGAGAGGAGGGTTGAGGTTATTATATCCTGGGGATTCAACGCATAAATGAGTAACAGGTGTAGAATCAATCCGTCAGCCGGGTCCGCCCGCAATCGAACAGGAGGTGCTCCCATGATCACCATTTATAAATCATCAACGAACGGGCTGGAGCAAATCAATGAATTCACCAGCGGCTGCTGGGTGAATATGATCGACCCGACCAGTGACGATATCGAACGCATGGCGGGGCAGGGCATCCCGCAGGACTTTATGACCTACCCGTTGGATATGGACGAGCGGGCGCGTTCAGAGCGCGAAGACGATGGAAAAATGCTGATTTTAATCCGCATCCCGTTCTTTCAGGGATTGAATGTGGATGTGCCGTACACTACCATGCCGCTGGGATTAATCTTGACGGATGCCATGATTGTCACGGTATGCCGCCGGCAAAATGACTTGACCACCGAATTTGCCAGCGGAAAAATTAAAAACTTATCGACCGGCAAGCGCATCCGCTTTGTGCTGCGCATGCTACTGCTAAATGCCAACCGATTCCTCAGCCACTTGCGCCAGATCAACAAGATGACGGAGGATCTGGAAGACCGGCTGCAGCAATCCATGCAGAATAAAGAAGTGTTGGAGCTCCTCAAGTATCAAAAGAGCCTGGTGTATTTCACCACCGCATTGAAAGCCAATGAACTGCTGCTGGAGCGGCTGCAGCGCACGCAATTGTTCCGTCAATACTCTGATGATGAGGATTTGCTGGAGGATGTCATTACGGAGAACCAGCAAGCGATTGAAATGGTCAACATATCATCCAACATTTTAAGCAGCATGATGGACGCTTTCGCCTCGATCATCTCCAACAACCTCAATGTAGTGATGAAATTTTTGGCTTCCGTCACCATTCTGGTCAGTCTGCCGGCGATTGTCACCGGTTTCTATGGCATGAACGTTGATTTGCCATTTCAGACGCTGCCGTTCACCTGGGTTGGCATTCTGGGTGTGTGTCTACTGGTAGTGGGGGTGACGATTTTCCTGTTCTTCCGCAAACGTTGGTTTTGAGCGCTTAGCGGTATTGCGACATCGTAAACCTCCTTTTGCACCACTGGTGCAGGAGGAGGTTTTAGTTTAGAAGGCAATTTTTCTTCGCTAAACTTTGTGGAAACTTACCGGTAGATCGTTTTGTCAGGCGTATTTTACAGACATAAACTACCCGCAAGTCATTTCTTTTCTGCGCTAAGCCAGGCTTGCCTGACATTTTAAACAGTAACCAATTCAATAGTACTTCCGACTACGTTTTAAGACGTATAGACGATATGCTGTCAATTTTAGGTTCATAAATTGAGGTATATCAATCAATTACGTAAGAAAGGAGTTCCTCCATGAAAGGAAAATTTCTAGAATCACTCAAAGGGGCCATTGTGATGTCGAGGCAGAAACGCCTCATCGCACTTTCCGTTTTGCTTATCGGCGCCGTCGCACTTGGGACGACGTGGTCGGGAATGGTCAGTGCGCGCGGATTAAATTTGAACCTGGGACCAGGTGGTTTATTCCAGGTGAATGGTCTGGAAGAATGTCTGGATATATCACTATCCGGAATGACCAATAACGGCGATGGTACATCGACATGGACATATTCAGTCGAGCGGCTGCCATGTGACCAGGAGGTCAATTTCGTCCTGTTAGAAATACCTGCTTGCGCCAATGTGGCCAACGCAGCCCCCCTGCCTTTCCAGGTTGTCTTCCCAGATCCGGAACTCAAAGTGGATGGTGTGAAATGGGAGCTACCATCGGATTTTGAGAGCGGTGTATTCACCGTAGTTTTTGCAGGCAGTCTGAGTGAAGGAGAACTAAACGCTGGCCTGGGAGCGCCAGGAGTTGAACCTGTCAGCGTTGCCATTGAGGGCCCAGCGTGCAAACCTTTCACCGCCTTACAGACGAAATCCGGCACGGCTCTACCCAGCGCATCTGCAACGGTTTCAGAAACTGAGGTTGTAACGCCTGCTGTAACAGAATCCAGCTCTGTGACCGAGACGCTGGCTGCGACGGAGGAAACACCGGTTGAAGCAACTCCCACTATGGCTGTGACACTGGCCCAAATCGAGTCGGCAACTCCGGAAGTGGCTGTGACACCTGCACCCATTGAGTCGGCGACTGCCACGGACTCAGCTTCTCTAGTGGAAACTCCAATTGGAATGCCGACTCAAGCTGAAACAGAAATCCCATTGGCGGTTAATCCATCCGCAGGCTCGCTGCTCGGTTCAATTGTGACCATACAGCACATCGCGGAGAATGCTCAAAGTCTGACGCTTAATTGTGCAAATGGCGCAGTAGTTGTCAGCGGTGATTCTAATGAGCTGAACATTGAAGGTCGATGCGGCATCCTGGTGCTGCATGGTGACGGCAACCAGATATATCTTGAGAATCCGACGTTGATCGCCAACAGCGGCACAAGAAACGTTGTTTCAGTTTCCGGACCTTCAGTTGTCCCGATCACAGGACCCGGTGGGTTTGGTTTAACCCCTGTCACTGCTACACCATCCGAGACGCCAACGGCAACGGAGACCCCGACACCTTCCTCGACACCAACTTCAACACCAACTTCAACACCAACTTCCACATCAACCTCAACGCTAACTTCCACACCAGGGATCACCACCACACCTCAGGTGTCCTCCACTCCACCCGTTGATTCAAGCTCGACGCCTGAACCCTCACCAACGCCTTAATGGCCGATGTAAATTTTGACGGAACGGGTGTATAGAATAAAAAGCCTGTCATCCGTTCCTGAAAATACATAAAAATCCGCACCTCTTGCCTGTATTCGTGCAAGAGGTGCTTTTTCAGGAACATGGCAATTCGAGATTTGAAGTGGGAAGGACAGGACTCGAACCTGCGACATCGTCGGTGTAAGCGACGCGCTCTAACCAACTGAGCTACCCTCCCATTACAATTCTACGGCGCGAATTATACCGCGAAATTGCTTCTATGCTACACTTTGATCTGAAAATATTCCGCGAAATACACCCAGGAGCTGTCACCATGCGTTTTGTCCGCTTTCAAATTGGGAACGGTCAGCCAACCTTTGGCTGGATTTACGGCGAGCAGATTGGCTTGATCGATGGGACACCGTTTGGTGATTACCGACGCCTGGAAGCTGAAATACCTTTTGCTTCGGTGACTCTACTGCCACCCACCCAGCCATCCAAGATCATTTGTGTGGGACGTAACTATATAGAGCACGCCAAAGAACATGGAAACGAGGTGCCGGATGTACCCATGCTGTTCCTCAAGCCGCCCTCGACTTTGATAGGCACCCGCATGCCGATTCAGCTGCCGCCGCAATCCGAACAGGTTGAACACGAGGCAGAGCTGGCGGTGGTAATTGGCCGGCACGGACGTTGGATTTCGCCGAACGGTGCCAAAGATTACGTTTTTGGATATACGATTGCCAACGACGTCACCGCCCGCGACTTGCAGCGTAGAGATGGTCAGTGGACACGCGGGAAGGGGTTTGACACCTTTTGCCCGGTTGGTCCCTGGATCGAGACCGATATGGATCCTTTCGACCAATTGATCACCTGCCGGGTCAACCAGGATGTCCGGCAGATGGCTTCAACAAGGGATATGGTTTTTTCCGTCCAACAATTAATCGCCTTTGCCTCCTCGGTGATGACTCTCGAGCCCGGAGACTTAATATTAACCGGTACGCCCGCCGGGGTTGGACCGTTAGCTCCCGGAGACGTTGTTCAGATCAGCATCGAAGGAATTGGTGAATTGACCAATCCAGTCATGGCTGAAACCCCATTCCCTTAAGTGTTTTATGACAATTTGTGATAATTTCCTTATAGTTTGCCGTTTGGTTTGCATTGACAAACCGTATGGGGACTTGTATAATCTTTGTTAAGATTTATTTAATTAGTGTTAACAAACGAAACGAGCAAGGCAGGCGGCGGAGATCTGATCACTTGACATGGTCGCTTGCCGGAGACTACTCTCCGGCGGGTGTTCAGGGAGCCAAATAGCGAAACCGGCCCAAGGCCGGTTTTTCGTTTTTAATCATCCACCAGGGAGGACAGCATGGAAACGGTTTATACAAAGGAAGTGGGGTCAGATCTCGACGAATACTACTCCAGCGAGAGGTCACGGATCCTGGTCGTGGAAGACGATCAAGATACTGCCTTTTTGCTGAAGCAAATCTTGCGCCATGCCGGGTTCGACGTACTCAGTGCGGTAAATGGTAAAGAGGCGCTGAATAAAGTCAATCTAAGCTTCCCGGACCTGGTTTTGTTGGATCTGATGATGCCGGAAATGGACGGGTGGGAAACCATCGATAGTTTACGCCAGGTGAGCAATACTCCGGTCATTATTCTGACAGCGCTAAATAACAAAGAAAATGTGGTCACCTGCTTCCAGCGTGGCGTGGATGATTACATGACCAAGCCGTTTTACAAAGGGGAGGTGGTGGAGCGCGTCAATGCGGTACTCCGCCGTTCGCGGTCCTCGCGAGATTCGAACCGCTTCGTTTTCCCTCAAGTCGGTTTAGCCATCGATATCCAAACCCGCGAAGTGCGGCTGAAGAACACCCGTATACAACTGACTGGCAAAGAATTCAGCGTTTTGCTCAATTTGGCCAAGCATGCGCCGGAAATCGTGCATTACCAGCAAATTTCCCAGGCAGTCTGGGGTAAGGATTTCCCGCAGGCGCGACAGCGGATCAAATACCTGGTTTATCTCTTACGCCAAAAATTCATGGAAGCCGATCCGGCTGCTGAAGGCTTGATCGTCAATGTGGACCGTCTGGGATATAAGCTGATCACCTCTGCCTGATACAGATAACGGTTACCGTTGGAGGGGAGTGAGCGACCCGTTTGGGTCGCTCATGGTTTGTGCACCACAACTACCCGGGGTTGACCACCTGTCAGCGATGAATTATTATCTAGCCATTCAAGTTATTCCATCCTCGTTCGAGATCAAATCACCCTTTGAAGAAAATTAGTCCATATCTGCTGGTCGCTGCTGGAATACTTGTCTTCGTTATGGGGGTAAGCGGCGCTTTTTCCACGCTGTATGATTCCATGCTGCAGCGGCTGGGGTTGGTGGACGACCTTGGCGACCCTACCATGGGATTTAGACCACTGGACGTGCCGATTAGCAGTTTGATTGGGAAGCAGACAGCGCCTGAGGTTGAAATCACGCTTCCTCCAGCTAACCGACCGCAAATCGCTTTTGCAACACCTACGCAGCGCAGCCTGATGCCTTTCCCAACTCAACAATCCGTTCAACCGACGGTAATTGTCCCAACTCCAACCCTCTTTCCGACCATTCCAACCCAGCTTGAGATTCCGGTCATCGGTCTGGTTGCTCCGATCGTTCCGTCAGACCCGGACGAAGTACAAATCGGCAGTGATACATTTGAGCAGTGGAAGGCGCCGGACAAATTTGCTGTGGGCTGGCATACCAGGTCTGCGCTGTTAGGGCAAATCGGCAATACGGTTTTTAACGGGCACCATAATGTTTTCGATAAGGTTTTCGAGAACCTGAATAAAGTTGTACCCGGTGATGAAATCATCGTTTTTGGCGGGCGGATCCGCTACACCTACATGGTGGTCAATGTGATGATTTTGCCCGAGCGCAATGTTGAATTGGCGACCCGGTTGGAGAATGCACGCTGGATTTTGCCATCCAACGATGAGCGCCTGACGCTGATCACCTGTTGGCCAGCCGAATCGAACACGCACCGCTTGATTGTGGTGGCGCAGCCCATTGGCAACCCGATCGAAATCATTCCTACGGTCCAACCTGGTGACACCAATAAAACCGAAACCGGCGCAGGCACTCCTGCACCGGTTCCATAATGAAATGAAAATAAATTCTGGCCTCTAGCGGATCGACACTGTCGGGTTTGACATGAAGTGGTGAACACCGTTGCCCACGGGTACTTTGGCGGGTTCAGCAATTACGAACAACCTGCCCCAGGATGGATCTCCATTGGCTGCAATACAGGTTTGCAACACCAGCTGCCCGTTCTGGGTATAGACCTTATAAAACAAGTCTGTGACGCTGATGACAGCGCCGTTAGGATCGTTCAGGTCTAAGAAATCGGAATAGGGACTATTGGGGGAAAGTGCCTGGTATTGCAAAATTTGTTTAACCCGGAAGGTTTGGGCATGACCATCGCCGTAGACTAACGATAGGATCTTCCCCTGCTCGACGGAGAAAAATTGCTCGCCCAGCAAATAATTGTGGGCTAACAGAGCGACTGTGCCATACTGGGCTGCCATACCGAATTGGGTGGCAGCTTCGTTTTCGGTGGAAACGAAGCCGGGAGCGGTTGAGGGCTGTTGCACAATGGGTGCGGCGAATAAACCGCGGGCGAAAATGCCGGCGACCAGATCAGGATTACCACTAACGGCAACGGAGGAAGCGAATGTCGCCAGAGACGTGACGGCAGCACTGGATGGCTGGATGCTCTCCAGGTTGGGGCCGGTAACCGGAATGTTCTCGGCATAGGCAGGTTGAACTGCCTGGAAGAGGACTGCCAGAGCAAGAGCTAAAGCAAGGAGAAGTGATTTTGTATTCTTCATAGTTTAGGTAATAAATTAGTGGAATTACGATACAAATTTAGTTTGTTTGGGGACTTAAAACAAGAGTAAATAAAGGCTTGTAAGCTGACTGTAAGCCTCCGAATTGTGAAGACCGCCTAACGGATGCCGAACTCAGCGCTGTGGTATAATTTGCGTGATTTTTATTCTGCTCACCTGTGGGTGACTTGAAGGAGAACCAGGATGTCTGGACATTCCAAATGGGCAACTATTAAACGGAAAAAAGG
>DATMXL010000247.1:0-2021 GCA_035561555.1 Bellilinea sp. | reverse complement strand
ATTCTTGCTCTTCAGCAGCTCGGTCAAATGCTCCAATTCTGTCTCAAGCTGCTTGAGTTCGTACTGGTAGTGCGGCTCGCGCGCCAGTTCATCTTCGTTTTGCTGCAGCTGACCCGCCAGCACATTGCGCTCCAGTTCCTGAGCGTGGATGTTTTTGGCTGCCTGGTTGCGGTACACCTCCCAGATATCCAATCCAAGCACACTGGACAAAATGCGCTTGCGGACACCGGCACTTTGCTGGGTGAATTGGTCCGCCTTGCCTTGCAGGAAGAAAGAGGCATTGATAAAGGTCTCGTAATCCAGCCGCAGCACCTGCTCGATACGCGCTTCAGTGGCGCGCATGGTGGCTTCCGTCAAAGGGCGCCAATGGTTGCCGCCGTCCAGCATCATGAATTCCAGTTGGGTGGTTTTATTGCGCGCCTTGCTGCGCTGCACCCGGTACAGGCAGTCCTCGAGGTCGAAATCCAGCACGACTTCGGCGGCATCTGCACGGCTGTTGATGACATCCTCATCTTTACCGCGCGCTTTGCCGAACAGCACCCAGGTGATGCCGTCCAGGATGGAGGATTTACCAGCGCCATTTTGGCCGGAGATGCAGGCCAATTCGATGGCGTCAAGCGGGATTTCAACCGTTTCGCGATAGGAAAGAAAACCAGTGAGCTGCAATCGGACAGGGTTCATATGCCTGGGTTGTCATCCTCCACCGGTTTCCGGGTTACCAGAACTTTATCCACGCGGCGTCCGTCCATGTCCAAAATTTCGAACTCAACCCCGTGCCAGTCAAATTTATAACCGGAAGTGGGAATTTGGCCAATCTGGCTCATGACAAAACCCCCCAGGGTCTGGAAACCGATGCGATCTTCATCGGGGAGTTCATCAACGTCCAGAATATCCTTCAGATCAACGATGTCGAGCAAGCCGTCCAACAGCCAGGATCCGTCCTCACGCTGGACAGCCTGCGGTTCGCCAATGCCACCCGGTCCGGAAATGTCACCAACGATGGCTTTGAGCACATCGTACAAGGTGACCATGCCAAGCAGACCGCCGTATTCATCGATCACCAGAGCTTCATGCACCCCGGCAACTTTGATCAACTCCAGCACCTTTAGCGCAGACATGCTATCCGGCACAAATAACGGCGGCACCAGCAGGTCGCGGATCTCAACCGGGTCACCGGATACCAGTTTTTCCAGAAAATCCTTGGCGCGCAGAATACCCTGCACATTGTCCAGATTGTCCTGACCGACCGGGAAACGGCTGTGTTTACTGGCGAGGATATCCGCCAGAATCTCGTCGCGCGACTCGCTCAAATCCAGCCACTCGATTTCAGTGCGTGGGGTCATGAGGGCGTCGATGTAGCGGTCGCTTAACCGGAAAATACCCTCGATCATGTCCTGTTCGGCGGCTTCAAACACGCCTACCTGGGTGCCTTGTTCCATCAGCACTTTGATTTCTTCTTCCGTCACTGGCGGTTCAGCCGGCGGGGTGATGCCGAGCAGCCGCAAGCCAAAATCAGTCGAGGCGCTGAGCAGGCTGACCACGGGCCGGGCGACGCGCGAGAGAAAGCGCATGGGTTTGGCAACGGCGATGGCTACTTTTTCCGGGTTATTTAACGCTAATCGTTTGGGGATCAGTTCACCAATAACCAGGGTGAAGTAGGTGGTCAACAAGACCACAATGGCGAAAGACAGACCGGCTGCATAGGGCTGCAGCCAGTCGACGCGCCGGAGAACCACTGCCAGACGTTCCGCCAGGGTGGCGCCGCCAAAGGCGCCAGCTAGAATTCCGACCAGCGTGATGCCAATTTGCACAGTAGACAGGAAACGATTGGGGGTTTCGGCCAGGTCCAAGGCCACACGCGCCGATTTGTCACCTTCATCGGATTTCTGCTGCAGCCGGATTTTTTTGGCTGCTACGACAGCCATTTCGGACATGGCGAAGATGCCGTTGATGATGAGCAGTAAGAAAATGATGAAAATTTCGACCAACGAATTATCCATGCAGCCTGTGTTGGCTAACCT
>DATMXL010000246.1:0-5807 GCA_035561555.1 Bellilinea sp. | reverse complement strand
GATCATATTGTTGGAGGGGACATGAACCCGGAAATCGATGCCATCTTCCTGGACGTTGGCAACACGCTGCGCATTGTGGTCGAAGATGCTGAATTTTCTTTGCAAGCCAAAAAGGACATCATGTCCCTGGTGGGTGCTGCTGAACCCATGGAGCCTTTTTTCAAAAAACTGTATGAGCGGTGGAACATTTACCGCAGGTACTCTAAAACTGAATTATTGGAAGCCTCCGAACTCGAATTGTGGACCCAGTGGCTGCTGCCAGAATATCCGGTTGACCTGATTGCGCCGCATGCTGGCCGATTGACGCGGCTTTGGCGCGATCGCGACGGCCGGCGGGTGCCCCGCGAGGATGCCAAAGCGACCATCCTGGAATTGCACCGGCGCGGCTATCTGTTGGGGATCATTGCCAACACGATCACTGAAACCGAAATTCTGGATTGGATGATGACAGATCAAGTCACCGGTTACTTCAAAACCATCATCCTGTCCTCCAAAGTGCGAGTGCGCAAACCGGACCCGCAAATCTATTGGCTGGCAGCGCGTCTCGTTGGGGTTGAACCGGCTAAATGCGCCTATCTGGGCGACAATCCAGTGCGGGATGTGGAAGGCACGCGAGCGGCAGGTTACGGCATGATGATATTGTTTGAGGAACCTGCTACCCTGGCCAAAGAACCACAGACTGGCGAACAAAAAGCGGATTACGCCATTCGCACCATGAGCAAATTGCTAAATATTTTTCCCGAGCGGCAACCAATCGAAGCCGCTCATTCCACACCTTAGCTAAAGCAATATTTCAGATGAAAGAGGGCGGTGGCAGATGTTGACCAGGGTTGCTCATCACGGCGGCGAACTTCTGGCGCAGGCGGTCCAGCGGCTGTACCGCACCGGTCAAACCGACTACTCACTGGATCCGCTGGTGCGGGTGGATGCCAATGGTCGACCGGTCGGACGGATAGGCGCGGGGGACGCGGTCATATTTTGCTGCCGGCGCGGAGAACGCGAGGTGGAACTGACGGAAGCCTTCACTGAAAGGGATTTTCCGCACTTTTCGCGTCCGGAACTGCCGAACCTGGATTTCGTCATCCTGACCCTTTATCACGAAAAATTCAAAGACCTGCCGGTGGCATTCGCGCCGGTTAACATCCCCGATACTCTCGGAGAAGTGGTCAGCCGGGCTGGACTCAGCCAGATGCGCTGTGCTGAATCGGAAAAGTATGTACACGTCACTTTCTTCCTGAATGGTGGCAATTCCCAGCCTTTCGCGGGCGAGGTGGATGTTCGGGTGCCTTCACCAACCGGGATTCCATTCGACCAAATTCCGGAATTAAGCTTGCCGGAAGTTACGGAAAAAGTTATCGCTGGAATCAACGCCAAAACCGACTTGATCGTGGTTAATTTTGCCAACGGCGACGTCATTGGTCACATCGCCAACCACCAGGCGAAAATCCGCTGTGCCGAGGTGGTGGATCAGTATTTGGGCAGCATGATTTCGCAGGCTGTCGACGCCGGTTATGTCATCGCCGTCACCGCCGATCATGGCAACCTGGAAGTGCTGTTGACCGAGGATGGCAGTCCGCACGTTTCACACACCAGCAACCCGGTGCCATTTCTCCTCATCGATCCGGCTGCCAAACAGCGGCTGAAATTGAAACCTGGCAGGCTGGCGGATATTGCTCCTACCGTTTTGGAGATCCTGGGCTTGCAGCCAGCGGATTTAATGACGGGTGAAAGCCTGATTAAAGGCCATGTCTGGGGTAAGGACCGACGCGTGCTGCTGGTCATCCTGGACGGGTGGGGGTTGGGGCGGACAGATGATTCCAATCCCATTTATCTGGCGCATACTCCTATTTGGGACCGACTCAACGAGCAATATCCTCCCGTGAAATTGCAGGCGGCAGGAGAAGCGGTGGGGCTCAAGGCTGGTAAAACCGGTAATTCGGAAGCTGGTCACATGAACATAGGAGCCGGCCGGGTGGTGCTGCAGGATGATGTGCGTCTGGACCAGTCCATGGCGGATGGGACTTTCTTCTCAAACGAAGTTCTTATCTCAGCTATGGAAGGGGTTAAACAGCGTAACACCAGCCTGCATTTGATCGGTCTGCTGACGGAAAAATCATCGCATGGCAGCATCGATTATCCTCTGGCGTTGTTGAAAATGGCGCGCGAACGCGGCATGCAGGACGTATACCTTCATATCATTTTTGACGGACGGTCTACAGCACCCGGCAGCGCTCCGCTGTTGTTGACCCGGCTGGAAAAGTGCATGTCTGAAATTGGTCTGGGCCAGATTGTCACCGGTATCGGACGCGGCATTGCGCTGGACCGCGACCTCAATTATGGAAAGATCAAACGCGCCTATGATGCGTTGGTACTGGGCACTGGCACGGCTTATCCGGCATGGGATTAATTATGGCTGATTCCGCTCTGGTTTCCAATTTGACTTCAAATGCAGAAGCGCTTTATCCCATTCTGGTTCAAGTCAATCCGGGTATCGCAAAGCTGGAGCCGTATGAATTGCGCTATTGCCTCGTTAATTTGACACCAACTCAAGGCTGGGCGAGCGTCACACCTGCGCCTGAAGGTGAAATTGAAGCACAACTGCAAGACCGGCAGTTTTTTGAATCGATTCAACTCAATCCCATGCGCGCCGGGCGGATCGTGCTGGATACCCAGGTAATGGGTCTCACGCAAATGCTGCTGGCCGGGTTGGCGGCGGGCAGGTATTCATTGACCTGGGTCAATTCGCAATTTTATTTTGATTTACGCAGCTTTATCTTTTACCCGCGCACCTGTTATTACTCACCGGCGGTGTTCGAGCACTTTGGCGGGACTCCTTATCGGAAATTTACGCCGCGGCAGACTCAATTTGCCAGTGCATTTGATATTGGCTATGCAGAGTTCAAGCAAGCCAATCAGGAAATCGACCGGGCATTTATCGAGACGGTCAAAGGCTTGATTGATACGCTGGGAACCCCGATTCTGATGACCCTGGCTGGTCCCACGGGAGCTGGTAAAACTGAAATTGTGTCGCGGTTGAGCTGTGAGTTTCAGGGTCAACAGCGCAGTTTTTCCGGCCTGGAAGTGGATAATTTCTTCAAAGACCGGGATTTCCGCGATCAACACCCGCTCGGGCTGCAAGTTATGCATTTTGAGATATTCCGACAGGCGGTAGCTGACCTGCGAAACGGCCGCAGTGCCACTATACCCCGCTACAATTTTTACACTGCTATATCCAGCCACGATGTTGACAGCCAGCTTCGACTGGGCGCCACCCCTCTAACTATTCCGCCAGCGGACATCATTTTCCTGGAAGGGAATTTCCCCTTCCATATTCCGGAGGTTGCTCCGTTGGTTGGGTTGAAGATCGTTTACCTGACGGATGATCCACAACGATTGAAGCGGAAGTGGAAGCGCGACATTGACTATCGCAAGAAGTATGACCCGGTCTCCTTCTGCAACCGCTACTTCCGCAGCCAGTATTTACGGGCAGAGGAGGTCTACCGTCCGCTGATGCAAGTCAGCGACATGATTGTCGATACCACCGAGGCAACCTTGTGGCTGACGCCTGAATTACAAGCAAAGTTGAAACATCCTGCGGTTTAACGACCAGGGAGACGTATGTTTACACGAGTCTTAGGACGAAGCGGTATCGAAGTCAGCGGATTGGGCATGGGCTGCTGGGCTATAGGCGGACCCTTCTGGCATAACGGACGACCAGTCGGTTGGGGGCAGGTGGATGATGTTGAATCGATCCGTTCCATTCAGCGGGCGCTGGACCTGGGAGTTACTTTTTTTGACACCGCTGCGGCGTACGGATGCGGTCATAGTGAACGGGTGCTGGGAAAAGCACTTGGAACCCGCCGCTCCTCCGTGGTGATCGCAACCAAGTTTGGCCAGGTATTTGACGAGACAACCCGTCAGGTCCTTGGTTACGATACCCGGCCAGAACAGGTGCTTTTGGATTGCGAGGCAAGCCTCAGACGGTTGGACACGGACGTCATTGATCTGTTCCAACTGCATGTTGTTAGAGAGGTGGACGATCAGCGGGCTGTCGAGGTCCGGGAGGCGCTGGAGAAGCTCGTCGCGGCCGGGAAAATTCGTTATTACGGCTGGAGCACTGATTCAGCTGAACAAGCTCTGATTTTCGCAAGGGGAGCTCATTGCACCGCGATTCAACAGCAATTCAATATTTTTGACGGCGACAGCGAGACTCTGGCTCTGTGCGAGGAATACAACCTGGCCAGTATCAACCGCGGTCCATTGAGTATGGGCTTACTGACCGGAAAATTCACGCATGAGACACAATTTCCAGGGGATGATGTGCGTTCACGCCGGCCAGTGCTGCAGGAAGGACGGGCTTCCCGGCTCGGAAAGCTGGAGCGAATTCGGTCGGTAATGGTACAGGATGGACGAACTTTAGCACAGGCCGCGCTTGGCTGGCTGTGGGCGCGCAGCCACGCTACGATTCCTATCCCTGGGTTTAAGAATATCCAGCAGGTGGAGGAAAATGCGGGAGCTATGGCATACGGACCACTTTCGGGAGCGCAAATGGAAGAAATCGCCGCGCTCCTAGCGTAAAAAGGTTTGAATATTTATCGAGGTGAAACTGGCATGACCGGACAAATTTTAATAACCGACAACCGGACGTTTTCTCCAGCCTTATTTGAAATCATGAAAGAAATATCTCCGGCAGTCGATGGGCTGGAGTTATATGAATTCCAATACTGTCTGGACAATATGACGCCGGCGGAAGGCTGGGATTCGGTCACCCTTGAGAGTTTGGAAGTTATTGAAAGGAAAGCTCAAGACCGGGACTATTATGCGCAGATTAAGATATCACCAAAGGTAGATGGCAAACCAGTGCTGGATGAGACGGTGGTGCACCTGACACAGATGTTATTTGCGGGGTTGGTGAGGGGGAGGTACCCGGTGGAGTGGCTAAAATTATGGTTTTACTTCGATCTGAGGGGTTTTTATTTTCTCTACCGTACGCAATATTTAACAGAAGAGGTGGTGCAACATTTTGGGGGAGCTCCTTATCGCCAGTTCGAGATGAGGCAAAAAGGTTTCGAGCGCGCTCAAGCCGTCGGGTACCAGGAGTTCAAAGCCGCCAACGCTGAGGTGGATGCCAGGTTCTTCGAGATTATCGACCGTTTGATCGAGCTGCACGGGACACCGGTTTTGGTCGGGATTGCTGGACCCACCGCAGCCGGTAAAACCGAAATTGTGGCACGCCTGCGCGAACGCTACCAAAAAAAGGGTAAACAGGTGAGCGCCTTCGAGATGGACCATTATTTTTTGGACCGCGATTACCGCGAACAAACTGGCTTTGATTCACTGGGACGGGAAGCACTTCATTTTGATTTGATGCAGAAAGACCTGCACGAACTTTTGGCGGGTAGAAGAATTACTTCTCCACGTTACGATTTTCTGACTGGCGCATCCAGCCACGACCTGACGGATCAACTAAAACCTGGCGCGGAAACTATCAATGTTAAGCCAGCTGATATTATTTTCATGGAGGGTAATTTCCCGTTCCTTTTGCCAGAGATCGCTGAGCTGGTAGCCATCAAAGTGGTGTACCTGACGGATGACGACATACGCTTGAAGCGTAAATGGCGCCGCGACATGGATTTTCGGAAAAAGTACGAATTGAATTACTTCCGCAACCGCTATTTCCGCGAGCAGTTCATGATGGCCGAGTGCGCCTATATCCCGCAACTCAAATGTTGCGATCTGGCGGTGGATACCAGTGGAGCCAGGTTATGGTTGACTTCAGAGACCGCCGGAAGACTGAAATAGAGACC
>DATMXL010000245.1:0-8678 GCA_035561555.1 Bellilinea sp. | reverse complement strand
GTATAACCGATCGAAAATATAATTTTGAGGGACGAAAATATGTTAAACTACATACAAATTTCCCGAAAATTCCGCTATTACATGTTCCCGGACGGGGGTCAGGGATAGAAAGGCTCATCGGTGAGTAATTTCCTCCAATTTGTATTTCTCCTAACCTTGATATTGGTTGCTGCCAAGGCCAGCGGTTACCTGGCTACCAGGCTGGGACAACCTTCGGTCCTGGGTGAATTACTGGTCGGTCTGCTGCTGGGTCCATCGTTGGTGGACATCGTTCATCTGCCGTTTATCACCAATCAGCATATTGGCGAGACGATCAACGAATTAGGCGAGTTAGGAGTCCTTCTGTTGATGTTTTTGGCTGGATTGGAGCTGCACCTTTCCGATTTAGCCAAAAACACGAAAGTCGCGGCTTATGCTGGGCTTCTGGGTGTCGTCGTGCCAGTCGGATTGGGGGTGGCTGTCGGCGAATTATTCGGGATGACCCTGGAAAATTCTATCTTCCTGGGATTGACGATGGGCGCCACCAGCGTCAGTATTTCAGCTCAAACTTTAATGGAGATGAAGGTCCTGCGCAGCCGGGTCGGGTTGGGGCTGCTTGGCGCCGCTGTTTTTGACGATATCCTGGTCATTCTGCTGCTATCGAGTTTTGTGGCGCTGGCAGATGGCGGATCGGCTATCCAAATTGTGTTGGTCATCGTCAAAATGATGGGATTCCTGGCTCTTTCAGCAGCATTCGGGCTGTATGCGCTGCCGCGTCTGACGGTGGCGGTTAGTAAAATGCATATCAGCCAGAACGTTCTGACGTTTGCACTTGTAATCATGCTCATCTATGGCCTGACCGCTGAGTTGCTTGGAGGTATGGCTGCCATTACCGGTACCTTCGTCGCGGGTCTAATGTTTGGCCGCACCACCGAAAAAGCGCAGCTGGAGAGCGGGCTGCGCGCCTTGAGCTATGCTTTCTTCGTTCCGATATTCTTTGTAAACATCGGGTTAGCGATTAACTTGCGCGAAGTAAGTGTCAGCGCTTTATGGTTGCTGTTGGCGCTGTCAATCCTGGCGATACTCGGAAAAATAATCGGTTCAGGATTAGGCGCTCGGTTGGGGAAATTCAGCTGGCTCGAATCGTTGCAACTTGGTATTGGCATGGTTTCACGCGGCGAGGTCGGCCTGATCGTCGCCGCGATCGGTTTGAACAGCGGGCAGCTGAAAGACGACGGCTTTTCCGCTGTTATCGGCATGATACTGATCACCACACTGGTCACGCCACTGCTGCTGCGGGCGGCCTTCAAACCACCGGCTCAAAAAAGGGTAGAGCCGCTGCCATCGGAATGAGATCATAAGGAGTGTTTGTTATGCATATGATTCTACTGGTCCTCAACAATCCGGGAGATCTCGACGCCGTACTTACTGCCTGGGAGGACGCGGGAGTAGGCGGGATTACCATCCTGCCCAGCACCGGTCTGGCACGTATCCGGGAACGGGGTGCCTGGCGCGATGATTTGCCATTAATCCCCAGTCTGGACGACTTCCACGATTATGTTGAATCGCTCAATCGCACGCTGTTCACCATCGTACCGACAGACGAAATGGTGGAGAAGGTCATCGACGCCACTCAGACAGTTACCGGTGACCTGAACGATCCACATACAGGTGTTCTTGTCACTCTGCCAGTAGACCGCTTCATCGGCATCTACCGTAATCCACCTGCCTAACCCCAGGATTTCCTCCCCTTCGTTCGGTTTCGTCGTTCGTGTTTGACGAATTCGCCTTCCTTTGGTAGAATTCTGCCGCTTGGGACGTTGTACCCTTCGTCCCCAGCCGCCACGTGCGAAATCGAGGAAAGCCAGAAAGGGCTTGAAAAATGAAAGTAATGCTGATTAAAGATGTTTACAAACTGGGACGCGCTGGCGATATCAAGCGTGTCGCCGACGGCTACGGCCGCAACTTCCTGCTCCCCAAGGGGCTGGCAGTGCTGGCTACAGCCGCTGCCATGAAAAAAGTTGAGACGGTCAAAGCGGATGCTGCAGTGCAGCGTTCGGTCCTAAACAAGGAAATGGGCGGAATTGCCGAATTGTTGGCTGGCAAGGTTTTCACCTTTTCCAGCAAGGCCGGCGAGACTGGCAAGCTCTATGGTTCCATCACCACCCAGATGGTGGTCGATGCAATCAAGGAAAAACACGGCGTCGAGGTTGATCGCCACCAGCTGGAAGTTGCCCCCATCCGCACCCTGGGCGAGCACAAAGCCCATATCCGGTTAACTGTTGACCTGGTGCCTGAAATCACCGTGGTGGTTTACCGTGAAGGCCAGGTTGTGGCTGCCAAAGCCGAACCTGCTGCGGTGGTCGAAGAAGCTCCGGCTGCCAAAGTCAAACCCGCTGTCGAAGTCGAAGAAGTCCCGGCTGCCGAAGTAGCGCCAGAAGAAGTTGTTGCTGAAAGCGAAGAAACCAGCGCCGAGTAAGGTCTGGTTTGAAGTAGAATCGAATTCCGGCTCCGCAGCAACCAGGCTGACGGAGCCGGTTTATTATTGAGACGGGTATAATTACCGGCAACCATGATGGAAGTCCCTAAAACAGTCGGCGAATATTTACGAAAAACCCGCGAAGCCCGCAGCATCAGCCTGGAACAGGTAGCCCAGGTAACCCGGGTACGCTTACCGTATTTGATCGCCATCGAGAACGATGAACCGAGCGGGCTGCCTTCCGCAGTTCAGGCGCGGGGATTCCTGCGCATGTATGCCAGTTTCCTGGATATTCCGGCACAACCTCTGTTGGACGGTTGGAAAGCTGGCGTGTTTACTCCGCCAAATCTGTTGGATGGTGCCTCTCCCGCTCCGTCGCTCACCCCTGATCCCGTCGATATACCACCTCAACCGATTTCCATTCCTGAGCCGGAGGCCGCCGAGGTAGTCCTGCCCCTGCCGCCCAACCTGGTCGAGTATTCCGAAACGGACACAAGCGACGAATCCTTCCTGGTTGATGCAGCTCTATCCAGTCAACGCCGGTCAGACCAGATTTTCCGAGAAATTGGCGCTATCCTGCGCGAGCGGCGTGAAAGCTTGCATCTTTCCATCGCAGATATCGAACGATTTACACGGCTGCGCGCGTACTACGTTATTGCGCTGGAAGAAAGTAAGATCGAAGATTTACCATCCCTGGTTCAGGGTCGCGGCATGTTGAGTAATTACGCTGAATTCCTTGACCTGGATTCCGAAAGTTTGATGCTCAAATTCGCCGATGCCCTGCAAATGCGCCGTCTTGAACTGGCTTCTCCGCCATCTGGCGCAGCTGAAAAAAGGGCATCGTCTCCGCTGACAAAAGGCCGCGGAGCTAAACCCCCATCCTGGCGGCGTTTCCTGACGCTCGACCTGGTGCTCGGCGGCGGATTGTTCCTGCTGTTGATCGTGTTTGTTTTGTGGGGCGCCGGTCGGGTGATTAACCTGCAGCGCCAGGATGTTCAACCTACTCTGGCGTCCATCTCAGACATTTTAATGACTCCGAATGCGGACCTGGCAACACCGACGGTGGACATGACTGCATCAGCTACCCCAATGGTGGCAGTTGCCAATACTCAAGCACCTCCAGTCGTTGTGGAGAACACCGCTGAGGCTACGGAACTTGTAGTGCCTACGCTTGGCAGCGCGCCCATCTCGGTATATATCGTCGCTTCACAACGCGCCTGGATGCGGGTCACTGTCGATACGACCATCGCTTTTGAAGGCCGGGTCGTGCCCGGTAACGCCTATCCATTCACCGGACGCGAGAGTATTGAACTACTAACTGGCAACGGGGCGGCGCTGCAGGTTATCTATAACGAAAATGATCTGGGCACTTTGGGCATCATGGGAGAAGTGGTGGATATTGGTTTCACTCGGGATGGCACCGTCGTACCAACCGCTCAGCCAACTGTTACGCCCAGTCCAACGATCCAACCGACTGCTACCCGGCAGCCGACCTTACTGCAAATTACGCCTTCTATTACCCCGTATGTTCCTTAATGGTTGAAAAGAGTTGTCATGAAAGATAAATCGTACTACCTGGTTTCGCTTGGATGTGCCAAAAACACAGTCGATTCGGTTTCGATGGCGACACTATTGGAAGAAGCCGGCTACTCGCAAGTCGAGAAGCCAAATCAAGCCAGCGTGATGATCGTCAATACCTGTGGTTTCATCCATAGTGCCCGCCAGGAATCGCTGTTGGAATTACGCGGACTGGCTGCCCGAAAAAAACGCGGCCAAATATTGATCGCTGCCGGATGTATGACACAACGCTATCGCGAATTGGTGGTCGAGCAGGTGCCGGGAATCGATGGGCTGATCGGTACGCGCCGCTGGATGGATATTCTCGATCTGGTGCGCGACCTGAGTCAACGGACCCCGGTTAACCGTTATCACCTCCCCGAAGCAGCCACTGTTGGACGCGACGAGCACAATGTGCTGCGGGCTGCCATTCAGGGCAGCAGCGCTTATTTGAAAATTTCCGACGGCTGCCGCCGACCGTGCGCATTCTGTGCTATACCGCTGATCAAGGGCACGCTGGTCAGCCGCCCGGCTGACACGATCGTCGAGGAGGCGCAGGCGCTGGAAGAAATGGGCATACAGGAGTTGATCCTGATCGCCCAGGACACAACCGATTACGGTCATGATTTGGGCATACGGGATGGGCTGCCGGCATTACTCGACCAGCTGCTAGCGAACACCAGCATCCCCTGGATCCGTATCATGTATACGTTCCCCGGTTACGTGACCGACCGGTTGATTGAGGTTATGGCTGCCAATCCGCGCATCCTGCCCTACCTGGATATGCCACTGCAACATGCTCACCCGGAAATGCTCAAACGCATGCGCCGCCCGGCTAACATGGACTGGGTGCATACCACGGTCGCCAAAATGCGGGCTGCCATCCCTAATTTGACGCTGCGCAGCACCTTCATTGTTGGCTACCCTGGGGAGACCGAAGAAGAGTTCAATACACTGCTGGATTTCCTGCGGGAAATCAAACTGGATCGTGCTGGTGCATTTACTTTCTCGTTCGAGGAGGGTACGGCCTCGGAAGCGTTGGGTGATCCAATACCCGCTGAGGTCAAGCAGGAACGCTATAAGCAATTTATGCTGACCCAGGAGACCATTTCTCTGGCGCATAACCAGGCTTATATTGGCAAGGTGCTGGACGTGCTGGTCGAGGGAGAAAACAACGGAGTCTCCGTTGGGCGCTCCTATCGCGACGCCCCGGAAATCGATGGCTATGTGGTCATCAACGATAAAGCCCCCATTGGACAAATCGTGCCGGTGCTGATCGGCGGCGCTATGCCCCATGACCTGAACGGAACTCTGGTCACCTCCTGATCCCGCTGTAGATATTGGCTATACGAATGACTCGCACTGATCGCCTCGCCTTGCTCCTCGCATTTCTGACACTGGCGGCGGTGTTTTTGGTCACCACTCTTGTATTTGAGGGACTGCCCCATCTTGAAGACGAATTCGCCTACATCTGGCAGGCTCAAACCATCAGCCGCGGCGACCTAACCGTACCCTCTCCGGTTTCCCCGGACACGTTTATGGTGCCGTTTGTGGTGGATCACAACGGATTGCGTTTCGGCAAGTACCCGCCAGGTTGGCCTACAGCGCTGTCACTGGGTATACGGTTGGGATTACGTGACTGGGTCAATCCGTTTTTCGCCGCGTTATGCGTTTGGTTCACTTACCGCCTGGTCAAACGGCTGCTGAATGAAAAAGCCGGACTTTTAGCCGCATTCCTTACGCTGATTTCGCCTTTCTTTCTAATCAACGGCGGCAGCCTGCTTTCGCATACCTGGTCGTATTTTTTAACCCTGGCTTTTGTCCTCAGCTGGCTGGACGCGACGGGCAAGGAGAATCGGCTTCCAGCCTGGCTGCCAGTGACGACCGGCGGACTGGCACTGGGATTGCTGGTCCTCACACGGCCGTTGACCGCTGTAGGCGTGGCGCTGCCGTTTTTTATCCATGGCATTGTCCTATTGGTACGCGGACCATCCCAAATCAGGCGACATGTGCTTGGTCTGGGCTTGATTGCCGGGTTGCTGGCGATGATCATCCCATTGTGGCAGTATGCCGTCACCGGCGATCCGTTGGTTAACCCCTACACCCTGTGGTGGCCGTATGATCGTCTCGGGTTTGGTCCCGGGGTTGGTCTGCTGCCAGAAGGCAATTCTCCGTATTGGGCATTTAACAATGCGCTCAATTCGATGCGGGTTGGCGCCAGTGATTTATTCGGCTGGCCGCTCCTTTCCTGGTTGTTTATGCCGTTTGGGTTGTATGCCATCCGCCGAAATCAATCTGCGTTAATGGTCAGCACAATTTTGGTCTCGCTGCTGCTGGCATACACTCTGTACTGGATCGGTTCCTGGGTGTTTGGACCGCGTTATTACTTTGAGGGCTTAATCAGTGCTATATTGTTGACTGCCGCCGGCATCCAATGGGTGGCTGGAAGGTTGCTACCATCTGGTGCACCGCGGAAGCAAAAGGTCACCGCTGCTGTGCGCTTTGGTATGACGCTTGGGGTGCTGGTTTTGCTAATTGGCGGAAATTTAAAATTTTACCTGCCGCAGCGGCTGGCTAGCATGACGGGTCTTTACCATGTTTCCAGACAACAGCTGACGTCATTTACTCAGCCTGAGGTTCAAGCTCTGGCACCAGCAGTGATCGTCGTGGTGCAGCAACAGCAATGGCGCGAATATGGTACGCTGCTCGAACTCTCGAACCCTTACCTCGACACGCCGTTTATTTTCAACTATTATCGCGGTTTCGATTCGAATCAAGCGGTCATTGAGGCATTTCCGGAACGCACGGTTTACTATTATTACGCTGATGAACCTTATAAACTGTATGAATCACCCCGTTAACCTTCAAGCTGCGCGTGCGATCGCAGTGAGCAGCAGCACGACAATTGACAGCACCAGGTTGAGTGTCAATATTTGCGATTCGCGCTTGCGTAGCTTCGCGTCCTTAGCGGTGTCGACATTCAAACCAGCGGCGCGCTGCAGAGCGAGACGCTGCAGGGCAGGCATTAACCCCCAGGTCAGATAACCGCCGGCCAGCACCATCAGACCGATGACCAGGTGTTTAATCAGAATCGCCACAGCCCAGGCATTGGAAATGGCCAAAAACCCATCATAAGCGGGGTGAGCACTCATTTGAAACAATCCGGTGCCGACCAAAACCGCCAGACTCAACCACCCCACCCGCTGCAAATTAGCCTGCAAACGACCAAGCAAGGCTGCGTAATCTGCAGGCTGCAGCGTGCGGCGGGCTGCCGGAATTACCAGGACTGCCAGTGCCATCAATCCGCCAATCCAGGTGACCGTAGCCAGAATGTGAAGCCAGTAAGCCAATGCCAGTGCAAAATCAGGAAGGGTCACCGGGGTGCTCCTTTAGCATATAAGGACCAAATTATGGAGTAGGAGTAACGGTTGGGACCAGAGCGTCAGTTTCAGTAGGCATTACTGTTCCGGTTAAGTCCAGTGTTGGGCTGGGTGATGGGATGGGTTGCGGTTCCTCCACCGGTGGCGGCTGTCCGCCGGCGCACATTTCAGCGGCTGAGGTAGCTTTGGCTTGCACCTCAGCAGGGTTGGAAAGCTGCAGCGAGGCTTCATACTGAACCTGCGCTTCGCAATATTTGGATTCCATCATCAAATTGTCACCGTAACCCACCAACGCTTGACGGTAGCGTTCAGTTGCCGTCACGCCCGATGAATCGCGCAAGTTAGGCAATGCCGGATATATTTCTGCAAAGTAGGCAATTACCTTAGGCCAGTCGATTTTCCAGAAACTGGCCGCGGCGATGTACTGCCGCGCCCAAACACGGTAATTTTTGGCATCCTCATCCAAAGGTGCGAAACGTTCTGCCAGCGTCAGGTTGTAAATGCCGACTTCAAGTTCGCCTTGATTGAGGATATTTTGCACCCCCAGAAAGCGCAGGCAAATGTAATACATACCGTCCAGGTCGACGGCGTGAAATTCAAGGTTCAAGTCACGCAGTGCCTCGATCGAGGCGATGGCTCCCTGCCAGTCCTGGGCTGCCATGGAGGCTTTAATTCCGGCGAACATTTCCTCTTCCCCGCGCAGGTCAGGCGTGGCTGCGATGGTTGGGGTTGGCGCAGGAGTTGGCGTTAAAGCCAGTGACATTTGCAGAATGGCCTGAGTCAATTGGTCAGCGGCACCGGGGAAATTCGGGTCGGTTTGGATCACCGACTCGAAACGCTTACGAGCCGTTTCGTAGCGGCCGGCTTGCATGTCCAGCAAGCCTAGTTGATATTGGTTGGTGGCGACCATTACGTTTTGGTCCTGTTGGGCCTGGAGACGCAAATTAACCCCGGCGCGATAACCGAAGAAAATACCTAATCCAATTCCTACGATCAGAATTCCGATTCCAATAAGATACACCCCCAAGCGGCGACGTTTTTTCGGCTGTGCTGTCTCGGTTTCGCTTTGGATCGCCTCAACCGGGACGGGTTCAATGTTGTCTGGCAGTGTCATGCGGGAAATTATACCCCACTATAAGCGCAGGATTAACCGTAGCTCCGGCCAAACCAGTGGCACTGCGACCACAACGCCAACAGCCATGGCAACCCCGCTTTGCACCAGTGGGTGCATACCGGAGAGGACCGACATCAGCAGGTAGACCACGGCTCCGCTGGCAGCTGCA
>DATMXL010000244.1:0-6843 GCA_035561555.1 Bellilinea sp. | reverse complement strand
CATGGAAGGCCTCCCCTACAAAAACATTGACGATTTGTAAAGCCTCCTGAACACAAACAGAACAAATGTTCTGATTAGAAAGCTCGGTCGGCGGGGCGGTCGGGACGCAGCAGACCGATGGCGACGCCTTTTTCGTCGCTCATGATGATTTCCAGGTGGTGGCGCGGGCGGTAATCGCGCACACGGATCAAGCGCAGGCTTTTAGCCAGCTCGGGTGGTTCAGTCACCCATTCGCTCAGGCGGTCGGGCGTGTCGTAGAAGAAATCGCGGCGGAAAGTGTTTTCCGGCTGATCGAGGTGAATGGCCAGTGGGAAAATCTGTGCCTCGAGCAGGTCCTGAAAGAAGTGCGTGCCGAGCGAAGGCTCAGGCGGCAGGCCAATCTTCTCGCCAGCCAGTTCGATCAGCGCGCGGGAGTGGTAGATATCGCCGTAATCGATGGGTACGCCCAGATCCGAGTTGGAAGAACCCCAACGACCGGGACCCACACAGATAAATTTCTCGGATTCAAGCGCGGAATTCAAGCGTCCGATCAGACGAGCCAGGTCAGTGCGCTGATTGGTGCCTTTTAATCGGTAGTATTCCTCAGGCGGGACGAAAACAACAAAGTCGATTTGCTCCAAATAGCCTTCAGGCACCACGAAGCGTGTCTCGAAGATCACATCCAGGGGGTCGGGCTCAAACGGCAGTGCAGCGGCAGCGGTAGCCTGGAGTTGGGATTGCGGGCGGCATTGCAGGATGGTGATGCACAATTCCGGCTTGCCCTGGGAATCGTCGTGCACTGAAAACGTGAACTCCAGATCCACCGGCGCTTCGTAGTTCTGCTCGAGCAGCTGCAGCATGGTGCGCAGGCGCTCGGCAAAGGGGGTGCGGCGCAGCAATTCATCAAATGTGATCACCAAGTGCTGGTTCTCATCCGAGAAGTAGCGGGTGCGCAGAGAGCTGAAATAGCCGTCCTCGTCCACCTGCACCAGGTAGCGCAGCGGGTCATAGCTGCCGTTGATCACCTCGGACACCGGCAGGGTCTTGAATTTGTTATCCTTCAGGTCGATGAGGTCGACGTACTGCTGCGAGTAACGCCGGATGGATTTGGCGTCGGTTGACGGACGCAGCGTGGGGTGGCTGAGGGCGATCAGGCGCGGGAAATCGTTGCCCACCCGGTCAACAGCCCGGGTACCCAGGCCCCACACCAGGCGCACAAAACCTTCCTCGCGCCGGATTTGCGGCGCCCAACGATACAGATTCCGGCTAAAGGCCACGCCAGCGCCGTGCGGCAGGAAATATTGGCCAAACGGTTCGCCCTGCACGGTTTGAATCAGCACGCCCATACGTTCGTCGTAATCCTGCAGCCCACGGCTGCGGCGGTAGAGCAGGGCGTTAGGGTTGAGGGTGGAGGCGTATATACGGCGCAATCCGTCGGTGAAGGCGGTCAAATTCTCCTGGCGCGAGCCCTGGTTGGGTAAAAAGACACTCTCATATTTGCCGGCGAAGGCGGTGCCGAAGTTGTCCTCCAGCAGGCTGGACGAGCGCACGATCAGCGGTTCATTGCCGACCTGGTCGAGCAGGGATTCGAAGCGCGCCAGCACATCGGGACGGAATTCGCCGTCAAGAAAATCTTTGAGGATTTTCGGAAAATCGGCGCGCATTTCGGTTTCATTTTTGTATTTCTGGTCGTTCCAACTGAAGAGATTATTAATCGACATAAACGTATAAAACACGTCCGAGCCGATGAAATAGGAATCGGGAGTTTGCAGGCAGGTGTCGCGCGTGATGCTGGATACCTGGCTGAGGATGCGGTGCGCCAGCAGCATACCGGCGGCTTTTCCGCCGATACGTCCCGGTCCGATCTTGCGCAGGCGGATTTCCTGCAGGTCAGAAATGGAAAACCACTTTTTGGCAATGTTGATATAGCGCAGCTGGTCGCTGATCAGGCTGCGGATGAGCACCACCTTGGTTTCCTGCAGGCGGGCTTCGTATTTGGCGCGCTCGACTTCCGGCATACGTTCGATGGTCATGGCTTGCTCGAAGACCAGCTCCAGCGGTGCCAATTCCGGGTTGAGCGACAGCATCAAGCCGACCATGTCTATGCCGCGCTCGCTCAGCACGTCGCTGATGACGCGTTCAAGGTCTTCCAGGCTGAAGTGCTGCGAAAAACTGAGATCGGTCAGGTGGTCGCGGAGACGCGTGACGCGCATTTCCCAAACCTCAGCCGGCTCCTCATTAAATGGGTTGCGCAGACCCTCGCGTTCCTGCGAAAGCACTGCCAGCTTACGCACCTCATTTTCGAACTCATTGGGGCGCACCATACCGCTGGAGAACAATTCACGGCGCATTTGCTGGCGAATACGCCCGCTCAAAACCGGATATTGTGCCAGTGCCAGGTGAATATTGAGCATTTCATTGGAATGGCTGGGCGGAAGGTTCATGGCAGCACCGCTAGGAGTTAATGGGTCAATTTGGGATGAAAAAATTGTACCACCGCGACGGATCCGGAGATATTCCTTTGAGAAGATTCTTTTAGAGCTGGACACAAGATTTTTACGCAAAGAACACGAAGGACACGAAGAAATAATGTAAGAGTTAATGTCACGGATAACCAAGGTGAAAGTGTGGATCGGTCCTGACCCTGTTGTTTTCGTTAAACAAATCAGCCGCTCTTTATGAGCGGCTGTGAGATAAAAAAAGAAATCTGGGTTGTTTATCCCAAATGCATGGGCATGATGACGTGGACGTAATCATCGTCCCCAATGGGACGCAGGGTGGCTGGCGTATTGTTCTGGTTAGTTTCCAGCGCTACAGAAGGGGTTTTGAGCACGTCCAGCACCTCGCGCAGGTATTTGACGTTGAAGGCGATCAGCACCGGCGGTCCGTCGATGTTGGCGTCCACTTTGACGTCGCTGGTGCCGGTTTCTTCGGATTGGGCAGAGATCTCAACCACGCCCGGGGTATCGCCCTGCGGCAGGATGTTCAGCCGTACCACGTTATTGCCCTCGCGCGCGATGATCTCGGCCTGCTTGCAGGCTTTGAGGAAGCCGGGCACCGAGAGGATGGTGTGGGTCTTGGAAGAGCGCGGGATGATGGCTTTATAGTCGGGGAAGTTGCCGTCGATCAATTGTGAGACCAATTCGGCATCTTTCAGGCGGAAGACCACCTGTCCGCGGCCCGCCGGGATGTTCATGGTGAGGGTCTGTTCACCGTCAGCGGCGATGCGGGCCAGCTCGCTTAATGCACGACCGGGGATGATGACCGAAAGCGATTGGCGTACCGGATTGGCCAACAGAGCCTTACGCACCGAGATGCGGAAGCCGTCGGTCGCAGCCAGGGTAACGTCGTTGTCCGTAATCGTCATGAGCACGCCCTGCAGTACCGGGCGGGCGTCGTCACCGGAGGCGGCGAAGACCACCTGCTGAATCATCTCTTTGAAGTCGGTCAGATTCAAACTGACACCGTCGGCCAGGTCCGGCACCGGCATGGGCGGGAATTCGGTGGCGTCGATACCTTTGATGTCCGTGATGTTGGAGCCGCAGGTGACGGTCAGCGTCTGGGTGCGGGTGTTGAGTGCCAGTTGTACGGTGTCGTTAGGCAAGGCGGAGAGCAGGTCAACGAAAGTGCGAGCCGGCACAGTGATGGAGCCCTCTTCGTTAATTTGCGACGGGATCCAGCAGGAGATGCCGAGTTCCAGGTTGGTGGCGGAAAGGCGAACACGGCCTTCATCGGTCGCAACCAAGATGTTGCCTAAAACTGGCAGGGTGCTACGCGGAGAAACGGCGCGCGATACCATCCCCAGACCGTGCGCGAGTTGTTGTTGTTGGACTGTAACTTTCATGCCGCCCTCCGTGAGCTAGTGATTGGGTTAACAAATTATATCAGCATCTTAAAGGATGGGATGGAATGGGCAAGGGTATAATTGGCGCATGGTTAAAACCCTAACGCGCTTTGTGTGCCAGAACTGCGGGCGCAGTGTGCCCCGGCAGTTGGGGCGCTGCCCTTCATGCGGCGAGTACGGCACGATGATCGAAGAAATCATCCAGGAAGAGGCACCCGTAGCGTCTGCTGCCGCTCGCGGGTTGGGCGGAAGATCACAGCCGCGCCGGCTGAACGAGATCTCCAGCCAGGGAGAAGAACGTCTGGCGCTGCCAATCGCGGAATTTGCGCGGGTACTGGGCGGTGGGGTGGTGCCGGGTTCGATCGTACTGGTCGGGGGCGACCCGGGCATCGGCAAATCGACGCTGGTGCTGCAAATGACCATCGAGATGGCAGCTGGATTCGCGCGCACAAAGTACGAAGCCAGCACAGTGCTGTATGTCTCCGGCGAGGAGTCGGAGCGGCAGATCAAAATGCGCGCCTTACGTCTGATGGGTACCAGCGATAATGGAAGCGGTTTTAAACCCCCCGAAAATCTGATGCTGGTGACCGAAACCAACCTGGACACCATCCTGGAGCACGTGGCGGCGCTTAAACCCGGATTATTGATTGTCGACTCAATCCAAACAGTTTACCTGCCGGAATTGAGCTCCACTGCCGGCTCGGTCAGCCAGGTGCGCGAGAGCGCCGCGCGGTTGCGCGAATTGGCCAAAGCTACTGGCATGGCGGTGTTCGTGATTGGGCATGTGACCAAGGAAGGCGTGATCGCCGGACCGCGGGTACTGGAACACATCGTGGATACCGTGCTGTACCTGGAGGGAGACCGCTTTCAGACCCTCCGGCTGCTGCGTTCAGTCAAAAACCGCTTCGGTGCCACCTCCGAAGTAGGGGTGTTCGAGATGCGCGAACGCGGCATGGTGGAAGTGCCGAATCCGTCCGAGATTTTTCTGGCGGAGCGCATGGTGAACGCGCCGGGTTCAGCCATTGCCGTCACCATGGAAGGCACCCGACCGCTGTTGGTGGAGTTGCAGGGGCTGACCAGCTCCTCCAACCTGGGCAACCCGCGCCGTACCCCCAACGGGGTGGATTTCAACCGGCTGCTGATGATCACCGCTGTGCTGACCCGCCGCCTGGGGTTGCACCTGGGGGACCAGGATATTTTTGTTAACGTGGTGGGCGGTTTGACCATTGAAGAGCCGGCGGCAGACCTGGCGGTGGCAGCTGCCATTGCCTCCTCCATGCGCGACATTCCGGTGCGGGCGGATGCGGTGCTCATCGGCGAAATTGGTCTGTCGGGCGAGCTGCGCTGGGTCGGTCAGATGCCGGCACGGCTGCGCGAAGCTGCCAAGTTGGGCTTCAAAGCCGCCATCGTGCCGCGCGGCACTCGTCAGAGCGAGCCATGGCCGGAAGGAATCCAAATTCTTCAGGCGCGGTCGCTGCGTGAGGCACTCAGCTTGGCTCTGCTGGAAAAGACCGGCTAAGCCGGTCAACTCATCAGCAAACGATTGTTTATCTTTCGGGCAGATCTCCACCCGAATTAAAGGAAGGGTTTATGCTGCGGAAAAGTTTACAACTGGCGCTCATTCACGCTGCGGTTGCCATGACCCTGGTGCCGATCAACAGCACACTCAATCGAGTGATGATCAAGGAAATGGCTGTTTCGGCGACGCTGGTGGCGCTGCTGGCATCCTTACCCTATTTGTTTTCCCCGGCGCAAGTAGTGATCGGCTCGTACGCGGACCGGCACCCGCTATTGGGTAAGCGGCGCACGGTTTACATCGCCTTTGGCCTGCTTCTGTGTGTGGTTGGCGTAATCCTGGCTCCGCGCGCCGTATTTTTTATGCCGGAAAACCGGCCGCTGGGCTTCCTCTTCAGTCTGCTGGCATTTGGCGCCTGGGGCATGGGCTATAACTTCGCCAGCGTTTCTTACCTGTCATTGGCGTCAGAGCTGGCAGGCGAAAAAGGGCGTTCGCGCACCATCGCCATCATGTGGTTCTTGATGATCGTGGGCATTATTATCACCGCAGCCGGATTGAGCCGCCTGTTGGAGCCGTATTCGCCGGCGCGGCTGGAAAACGCTTTCACGATTGTGGCGTTGATCGCGCTGCTGTTGGGCGGCATCGGTTTAATTGGGCTGGAGCCGCGTTTTCGGCCGTCCGAGGAAGCCAAACTGGTACATGAGAATCGCCGTCCCTGGGGGCAACTGATTCGCGAGGTGATGACCTATCCCAGCGCGCGCACCTTCTTCTTTTATCTGGTGCTGATGCTAGCCGCGATCCTGGGGCAGGATGTGCTGCTCGAACCGTTCGCCGGCGAAGCTTTCAACCTGCCGGTTGAAGCCACCACGCGCATCACCTCCATCTGGGGCGGTTGCGTTTTGTTGACGCTGTCTTTGGCTAACCTGATGGAGCGCAAAATCGGCAAAAAACGAGTGGCGCAGTTGGGAGCAATCGGAGCGATCGCTGGATTCGTGCTGATTGCGGTCAGCGGGATTTTGATGCAAAAGAGCGGCTTTTATATAGGTGTGGTGCTGCTCGGATTGGGCACCGGTCTGGCGACGGTTTCCAACCTGAGTCTGATGTTGGACATGACCACCAACCAGGTGGGGCTGTTCATTGGGGCCTGGGGCGTTTCCAATGCGATGGCGCGGCTGCTCGGTACGGTGCTGGGTGGTGCGCTGCGGGATGTGATCACGCAGATCAGCGCCAATGCGCTGCTGGGTTATGTGGTGGTCTTCTTTGTCGAAGCAGGGCTGCTGGTGGTCTCGCTGGTACTGCTGCGTAAGATCGATGTAAAGGCCTTTGCCAAACACGACCTGGAATTCAGCACTGCTGAACGGGCGGCGCTAATGAATGATGCAGTTTGACAATTCGTCAAATCGTTCCGCATGCTGGCATGCCTTTAGGTCTATAATCCTGGTTAAATTTACTGGACGAATTGGAGTGCGGCAATGATTGGTACACAGTTTTCCCTGGTACGGCG
>DATMXL010000243.1:0-5206 GCA_035561555.1 Bellilinea sp. | reverse complement strand
CAGTGTATACTGAGTAATAACACATAAAATCATTACATAAGGAGCAGAAAGTGATTCCAATCATTGCTTTGTCTGGTGCAGAGATCGTGCAGGGATTGAATTTTGCGTTGCTGCTGGCAACACCGGCATTGATCATCGTCTGTTTAATCAAACTCAGAAAGATTGCCCTTCCTGCTCAAACGAAAGCCTTATGGGCGGTAATTATTCTGGTGGTCCCAATAATTGGCGCTCTTGCTTTTCTGATCGTTAAACCAGGCAACTCTGCCAATCAAATTTAAACTACCCACAAACTGTAAACATAACAGGGGCTGTCTTAAAACTAGACGGCCCCATTATTTTTCCGCTAAATGGTCATAATTACGCACCAGAAGAAATGTCCGCCACATAAATTAGCCTATTTTGTGGATGTTTCCCACCATTGGTTCTCGCAAAAGAAAATGAAAACTTTTGCAGCAACCCCATTAAGATAAATGTGGCCGGAAACAATTAAACGGAAAAACCTACAAGACTGCAACCCGGATTGTACTATCAATCCCCTCGGATACTCTGTAGAATCGGCAAAGCGGCTTGCAGGGCGCGGGCGCGGTGGCTGATGCGGTTTTTGACATCCTCCGGGAGTTCGGCCATGGTGGCGTGATGCTCGGGCAAATAAAACACGGGGTCATAACCAAACCCATTGTGCCCGCGCTCCTGCTGGATGATGAAGCCATCACAGCGGCCTTCGCTGAAATGCAGGCTGCCAGTTGGCTCGGCGATTGCCACCGTGCAGTGAAAGCGTGCTGGCCAGCCGGGGGAGGCGGTGGGTACAGGGTATGGCTTCAACGTCTGGAGCAACAGCGCGCGCCGGTCGGCATCCGAAGCACCCGGAAGCGGGGAATAGCGCGCCGAGTGCAAACCGGGCGCGCCGCTGAGGGCCGCCACCTCCAGCCCAGAGTCATCCGCCAAGGTCAGCAAACCGCTGGCCAGGCAGTAGGCACGCGCTTTGAGTGCGGCATTTTCGGCATACGTAGCGCCGGTTTCGTCCACCTGGATGCCCAGCCCAAGATCGACGGGCAGGACCAGGTCAACGGGCAGGCCGGCGAGTACGGCCTGAATTTCACGCAACTTCCCGCGGTTGGTGCTGGCGATCAATAAGCGCATGCAAGAATACCTTTAATATTTATCAAATTAATATTAATAACTTGACTTGATGGATTCATTCTGCTATAATTTTCCTATTCGGTATTATATCTACAAACCGGTTCCCGTGACTCTTCCCCGTTATCCACTGCGCATTAATGTTGGCTTTTTAGTTCATCAGACAATTGGTTCCAGCCATGATTTCTCTTTTGATTATCCGGCGGTCCAATTATCTCCTGATTTCCAACTAACGCAGTTTAACGGAACGGCTCACATCAGCCGCACACCCCAGGGTCTGTTGGTGGAGGCAGACTTTGCAGGCAATTTGCAACTCGAATGTGTACGCTGCCTGGACGAATACGAGCAAGCGATTTCCGCCAACTTTGCCGAGTTGTTTGCTTTTCGTTACCGCCGCGACATAGAGTCGGAACTGTTTGTACCGGAAGATGGACACATTGACCTTGGACCGCTGGCGCGTGATTATCTACTCCTTGAGCAGCCTATCAAGCCTATCTGCCGTCCCAATTGCAAGGGTTTATGTTCCTACTGCGGGGTCAATCTTAACGAAACGACATGCGAACATCAGGTGCAGCTCATCGAAGATTAATTGACCTTTCTGCGCTCGTTTTGCTCGAGGGGATTCCCAATTATTACCAATCCATTTTCAATCGACGGACACAAAGCCGACCCGTAATCAACAGCGGGGGAGAGGCCGCTTAACAGGCGGTTGACTGTCAGGATTCCAGAACAGGTACAGGTTTAGGAAACACTATCTAATCGTAATTTTGTGGGGGGATCCACAATAGAGGAGGGCGGTAGTGACAAATCCGGGTAGGCTGAAGCGAAGTTCCGAGATTCTCAGCATGTTATTGGAAAAAGCTGATGTTCAGGGATACCTGACCACCGACGACCTGATTGAAGTGTATCCAGACGTGTCTCAGGATGCAGAGCGGTTGCAGGCCATGGTGGTGGCGCTGCGCCGCCGCGGGGTGGATTTTCTCGATCACGAGTCCGAAGGCTCGTTAAAAGATGACGATCCTTTGATCGATGCGGAATCGGACATGGAGCCGTTTACCAGTATTGAATCTATTTCAAGCGACGACACTATTGGGCTGTACCTGAAGGAAATGTCGCGCGTGGCGCTGCTGTCCTGCGAAGAGGAGTTGGACCTGGCCAAGCGCATCGAACGCGGTCGCTATGCCACGCGCGCTGTGGAACGGGTCAATATGCGCGTCTCCGCCGGGCGCCGGCAGGAGCTTGAACAGCAGATATCGGATGGCCAGCTGGCACGCGAGCATTTGATCAAAGCCAACACCCGCCTGGTGGTCAGCATTGCCAAGCGCTATATTGGGCGCGGCGTGCCGTTTCTTGACCTGATTCAAGAAGGCAACCTTGGGTTAATGAAGGCAGTTGAGAAATACGAGTACCGGCGCGGTTTTCGCTTTTCCACCTATGCCACCTGGTGGATTCGCCAGACCATCACGCGTGCGATCGCCGATCAAGGGCGTACCATTCGTGTGCCGGTTCACATGGTGGACCGCATCCGGCAGCTGTACCGCCTGACGCACGAGTTGGAACAGAAGCTTGGGCGTATCCCCAACACCGAAGAACTGGCAACCGAGATGAATGTACCGGTCAACAAGGTGGATTGGATGCTGCGGGTCTCCTGGCTGCCGCTTTCGCTGGAGAGCCCGATCAACGACGACGAGGAAGACTCGGAACTGGGCATGTTTGTCGAAGACCAACAGACGCCTTCACCGATCCAGAGCGCCTACACCAAGATGCTGCGCGAGAAGATTGAAGCGGTGCTGGAAACCCTGCCGCCGCGCGAGGCGCGCATCCTGCGCCTGCGCTTTGGCCTGGAAAACGGGCATACCTACACCCTGGAAGAGGTTGGCCAGAAATTTGGCCTGACCCGCGAGCGCATTCGCCAGATCGAAAGCAAAGCGCTGCGCCGTCTGCGTCACCCGCGGCGTTCGCGCCAGCTCAAAGAGTATTTGTAGACATTTTTGAAAATTCATTACCCGCCGCCTTGCACTTCGAGGTCGGCGGGTTCAATTAATTACACAAGGCAGGTATTCAGAAAAAACCATGGAATTACTAGCTGAAGATTTAGTAAAAATTCTTTTGGCCGTCTTAGCTGGCGGTTTGATTGGCATTGAACGCGAATTCCGCGACAAAGCGGCCGGTTTTCGCACCCTGATTTTCATCTGCCTGGGTTCGGCTCTATTTTCCATACTTTCAGCGAAACTTGCGGTCGATAGCGACCCTACCCGTATTGCCACCGGCATTGTGACCGGGGTCGGCTTTTTAGGCGCGGGTGTGATCATGCGCGAGGGCGGGCGGGTAACCGGCTTGACGACCGCTGCCACCATCTGGCTGACGGCTGCCATCGGTATGGGCATTGGCGGCGGGCAATATTTACTCAGCGGATCGACTGTGCTGCTGGCGATGATTGTGCTGTGGATATTCCCTTCCATTGAACGGCATATTGAAAAAGCTGCCGAAGATCGCAACTACGAAATCGTGTGTGTGCTGCGGCAGGAAAAAATGGCGGAATTGGAAGAACTTTTCAAACAGCACGGGCTCAAAGTCCGCGAACATCAGCAAATGAAGACCGATACCGGAATAGTGCTCAAATGGCAGGCGAGGGGCTCCCTGCATGCACATGAATCGGTGGCGGCGCAATTATTCGATGATGTCGATGTTCGTTCGTTAAAATTTTAATCGAGGATTTTCAGGGTAAAATTGGAAATAACCCCGCCTCGAGACGATTAATGAAAATAATCAAAACTGACATCCCGGATGTGTTGATCATCGAACCCAAAGTGTTTACGGACGACCGGAGCTTGTTCAACGAAACGTTCCCAAATACTGTTAGGGCATGGTTTCTGTCGGGCAGGAACAGTTGGCTATCTGGATCTAAAAAATGAAAAGCCTTCTTGTCACCGGCGGAGCTGGGTTTATTGGGTCAAATTTTGTACGCTACATTCTGCAAAATGAGCCGGATGTGCGCATCATCAACCTTGACGCGTTGACTTACGCCGGCAGCCTGCAGAACTTACTCGATTTACCGTCACCGGAGCGCCATGTGTTTGTACAGGGCGACATTTGCGACCGGGCGCTGGTGGATGGCCTGTTAAGGCGCTACCAGATCGATACCATCGTCCATTTTGCCGCCGAGACGCATGTTGACCGCTCCATCGTTGATCCGGGTACTTTCATCCAGACCAATGTGGTGGGAACGTTTACTCTGTTGGAAGCAGCGCGCAGCGCCTGGGTGGTGGAGAAGCTGCTACCGTTGGAGCAGGTACACTTCCATCACGTTTCAACGGACGAGGTATTCGGCACCCTGGCGCCCGGCGACCCTTCCTTCACCGAAGATACACCCTATGCGCCGCGCTCGCCTTACGCGGCTTCCAAGGCTGCCAGCGACCACCTGGTACGCTCATACGGCACGACCTACAGGCTGCCGATCACTATCACCAACTGCTCCAACAATTACGGCCCCAATCAATTCCCTGAAAAGTTGATCCCGCTGATGGTAATGCATGCTCGCGACGGCAAACCGCTGCCAGTTTATGGCGACGGTCAACAGGTGCGCGATTGGCTGTATGTGGAAGACCATTGCGAAGCCATCTGGCAGGTCATCCAGAAAGGTCGTACCGGCGAGACCTATGCCGTAGGCGGCGATAATCAACCGCCTAATCTGGAGATCGTCAATACCATTTGCCGTATCATGGATGAGCTGGAACCCGATTCGCCTTATTTTCCGCACAGTCAGCTGATCAAGTTCGTAGCCGACCGACCAGGTCATGACCGGCGCTATTCGATTGAAATTACCAAGATTAATACTGAATTGGGCTGGAAGCCGCGCCAATCGCTGGAAACCGGCTTGCGCGAGACCGTGTGCTGGTATTTGGAGCATCCGGAGTGGGTGCAGGCAGTGGCGCAGCAACCCGATTACCAGGGCTGGATCCAGAAGAATTACACCAACCGCGCCGAGGGGGTCAAATGAAGGGGATTATTCTGGCGGGCGGCAAAGGCACCCGGCTGTACCCTATAACCATTGGCGTCAGCAAACAGA
>DATMXL010000242.1:0-22440 GCA_035561555.1 Bellilinea sp. | reverse complement strand
AAATGGAACAGCAAGAAGAAACCTGCTGTTCCAATGGAAAGAATATTAGTTTGTCCAGCGCCAGCTATTTTTCTGTTGCCAGAATCTTCTTGACCTCGGAGCGTTTGCCGCGCCACGGTCCTGGTTTTTCCTGTTTCAACGAGGTGATCACACCTGCCCACTGGCAAGCCGTGGCAGGATCACTGGAGAGCCGCATCGCAATATAGGTGGAGAAACAGGTGTCGCCGCGTCCCGTGCGGCCTGCCAATGACCGCGGCGTAAATGGCGCCGAATAGAATTGACCCCCTGCATAGGCGGTGATCCCCGAAGATTGTGTCAATACAATCTCCTTCGGTCCGAAGCTGGCTAATTGGCGTGCAGCCGCTTCCAGATCATCCTTGCCGGTGATGAATTCTGCCTCTGCCCGGTCAACCTTCAAATAGGTCACATACTTCAATCCCTCTCCCATCTGCAGCCAGGGTTCAAAAACCAGATGGTCGGTCCGCGGCACCCGGATAAACCCCTGAATGTCCATCGCTACCGGAGCCCGATCCGCTAACCCCTTCAAAAAGGCTAGATCCACCTCACCCACGTACAACGGTGTCAGCATGATTACTTTGGACTGCCATTCTGGCAGGTCGTCTAACGAATAACTGCCGCCAAACCCAATCGGCTTGGTGATGCGCCGTTCCATATCATTGGAATCATAAAAATTGGCGATTCCCGAGGTGCCTTCAGCCGCTGTAGCGTGGACCTCAATGCCTTCAGCCCGCAATTCATCCAGCCGGGAAAAATCGTCGGGATGCAGCCTGGTGATCACGCCGACATCCAACCCCAGCCGTTTTACCACCACGCTGCCGTAATAAACTCCACCGCCAGAGGCAATTTCTTCCACGCCATCGACAATTAGCTTGTCCTTTGCAAAATTGCCCAGCATCAAGATGTCGAATTGCTTCATGCTCGACCGTTACCCGGCAAGACTTGAACAGTTGTATCCGCAAAATTAATAGTAACTTCTGACCCTTCCGGATAGATGACCATTTTTGCCGGGTCGGTTTCGGCAGCTGTGACCAACTGCCCTCCGACCTCGACATCATATTCGATGACATTGCCAAGATAAACCGCTCGCCGAATGATTCCGGAGTAAACCCCGCCCGTTTTTAATATTTCGATCATTTCAGGCCGCAGGATCACCGTTACCGCCTCACCCGGTTTGAATTGGTTCGGTACACCGGTAAGTGTGAGCGGATGTTGGAAGATGTCAATCGTCAACCGGGTCCCGTCCTGGCTGATCACCCTGCCGGGAATAAAATTGGCTCTTCCAATAAATCCAGCCACAAAGCGGCTTTGCGGGAAGCGGTAAATTTCGGTCGGGGTGCCGATTTGCTCAATGATGCCCTCGTTCATGACCACGATTTTATCCGAAAGGGTCATGGCTTCGATCTGATCATGGGTCACGTAAACACTGGTGATGTCTAAAGTTTTTTGAATCCGGCGGATCTCCGTACGCATTTCTTCACGCAGTTTGGCATCCAAATTTGAGAGCGGCTCATCCATCAACAACACCTTGGGTTCCATCACCAACGCACGCGCCAATGCAACCCGTTGCTGCTGCCCGCCGGAAAGCTGGTTAGGTGACCTTTCACCGTAGCCATCCAGATGCACCAGATCTAGCACAGCATCTACCCGTTTTTTGATATCGGGTTGCGATAGATGGCGCACATTTAACCCATAGGCAATATTTTCAAACACATTCAGATGCGGAAAAATAGCATAGCTTTGAAAAACCATCGACATCTCGCGCTTGTGCGGCGGCAGCGAATTGATTTCCTCGCCATCCAGGAAAATTTTGCCGACGGTCGGGAACTCAAAGCCGGCAATCATGCGTAACGTTGTGGTTTTACCGCAGCCAGATGGTCCAAGCAGCGTTACCAGCTCACCGCGCTCGATATCCAGCGAAACATCATTTACTGCCGTCACCTCGCTGACGCCACCGCGCGGTGGAAATACTTTAGAAACATTGTTGAGTGTGAGATACATTGTTATTTCCCTTTATAAAGCCCGGGTTACAGTCCGATGCTCAAATCGACCCCGCCGCGACCGCGGAACACACGGTTCGTCACCAGGCTAAGAACTCCGATGGCGATCAAAACAAAAATAATGATTACCGTGGAATAGGCCGAGGCAATGCTGACACCGCCCTGCTCCCATTCACTCAGAATTGATGCCGCCACAATGCGCCACTTCGCGCTTACCAGGAATATGATCGCTGACAGGCTGGTCATGTGGCGTGTGAAGCTGAAAATCAAACCAGACAACAATGCTGGCAGAATCAGCGGCAAGGTTACTTTGCGGAAGGTGTACTGAGCATCTGCTCCCAGAATATTGGAGGCTTCCTCAATGGAGGGATCGATCTGTTGCAGTGAAGCCACACCAGCACGCACAGAGGCTGGCAGGCTGCGAACCATGTAGGCTGCCAGAATAATGTACGCCCCGCCCACCAATGCGAAGGGGACCTCCATAAACGATAATGCGCATGGAATCACCAGTGCAGTGATGCCGGAACCAATCCGCAGCCCACGACTGCGCACTCCCTGAACCAACAGCAACCCGACAAAAACCAGAGCTATTGCTAGCAACGAAGGCGGCGGTTGGATTAAGACTTTGATATGGTCCGCCAATTGAAAAATGGCGTTGCTCCAAAAACCGCGCTCCATACTGCGGGACAGGTTGGCGATCGGAGAAGTAATGGCTGCCGCCCAATTGGTGCTCATCACATACACACCCAGTGCAAGCGCCAGGATCACTTTAAACCGTCCCTGCTTCGAGGCCCAAAGGATCCCGGCCAGGACAAAAAACAGGACTCCGAGGATGAAAAAGATTGTGTAGGATTGCAGTTGAGCCAGAAGAACACCGGCACCGGTAGCCACCCCAAGGATAATTAAGCGTTCGCGTGCATTTTTCCCGATCGTCTGTGCATAGAATAATGCCAGCACACCGTAAACCACAATCGCCAGTGCAATCGAAGGTTGATTGAAGGTCATCACAAAGCCGATACCCAGAATTGTGCCGGGAACTGCACCGCCCAGGTTCGAGGTGAAATCCAGGGCTTCCTTGCCGCTGAATTTCTTACGCACGACCAGCCAGGCGATGATCATTCCAAGAATGGCGGCAAATGGAGTCGCCAACGCACTCAGGAAGGTTGTGTCCAGAATAGCTTCCACCCCACGGGTAATCGTCATTTCCCAGTGGCGCAGAGTCGGTGTGAAATCAACTCCCCAGGATTCGCTGAAGGAGCCATAGATGATGGTTACGTATAACAGGATAATGAAGGCGCTTATCAGATAGGCGGTGATATTAAAGCCCCAGCGGATGATAGGGGACTTTTCGACCACCGTAATGCCGGAAGGTTTGCCGGTAACTGAAATATACGCACGCCGGTTGACGTAGTACCGCTGCACCAGATAGATGACCAGGGTTGGAATGATCAAAACCAGCGAAAGCGCTGACGCCTTCTGATAATTGTACTCACCGATCACCGCCAAAAATATCTGAGCTGAAAGCACCGTGCGGTTGCCGGCAATGAACAACGGGTTACCGAGGTCTGCCAAAGACTCAACGAAAAGCAGCAGGAAAGAACCGGCAATCCCGGGAATAAGCAAGGGTAGCGTGACTGTACGAAATATGTGTCCCCGGCTGGCGCCCAGGCTGGCTGCCGCCTCTTCCATGGAGGGATTCAACCGTTCCAGCATCGCCCGCAGGATCAAGTAAGAAACCGAGAAAAAGGTGATCGTCTGGACAATAATCAACCCATCCAGACCGTAAATATCGTTTGCACCGCTGACAAATGTAATGCCAAGCAGCTTATGCGATATCACGCCGTTTCGGCCGAACAAAAGGATCATCGCTAGCGATAAAGCAAAAGGCGGTGATACCGTCGGCAGCAGTGCCAGCCAGTGGATTAATCGTCTGCCGGGGAGCTGACAGCGCGCCATGGCATAGGCAAAAATAAATCCAACCAGCGTACCGCCAACCGCCGCCCCCAAGCCCATGGTCATCGTATCGGAAAAAGCGCGGCGTAAGCCCGGACCAAAGTAATCATCAAAATAGCGGGAAAAGTAAGTAAAGTCCCAGGCGCCTTCAGCATTAAAGAAACCACCTGAAATAGTGCGGAACAATGGGACGATCACAAAAACCATAATAAAAAGTCCGGATAACAACAGACTCATGAAGAGCACTGGATCTCGGGAAATTAAAGAATATTCGCGAAAACGGCGGATCAATCCTGTAAATTTGGGAGTGGGAACAGCTATGGTTGTTTCGGTTTTTGCCATGATATGCCTATAAATGACACTGGGCGGGTAGAACCCGCCCAGTTTTAACTTCACAAAAGGTTACTCTTTCAGGGATTCGGCTGTAGCAATTTCGTTGGTGAATTTCTCAACGAAAGCTTTCTTATTGGTGCCAGCCCACTGGAAGTCGTAATCAATGAGATTGACTTCCATTAGTTCAGGATGGGAAAGTGTCACACCCTTGACTGTTGGAGCCTGATAAGCTTTATAGACAGGTCCGAGTGCTTGAGCTTCGGGAGTTAGAGCCCAGTCAAACCACAACTTGGCGGCTTGCATGTGCTTGGCACCCTTCAGGATGGCCATAGCGCCGATTTCATAACCGGTGCCCTCAGCAGGGAAGGTCAATTTTAACGGCAGTTTGTTGTTGTCGATCTCATTGACTATGTCATGTGAGAAGACGATGCCAACCGCAGCTTCGCCCTGACCAACAAATTTAGCGGGTGCTGCGCCGCTCTTGGTGAACTGTGAAACCTGCCCAGCATACTGCCTGATGTATTCCCAGCCAGCTTCCTCGCCGCGGAGCTGCAGAATCGTTGCCAGCGCGGTGTAAGAGGTGCCGGAAGAAGAGGGATGCGCGACCATAACTTGACCCTTGAACTCGGGTTTTAGCAGGTCGTCCCAGGAAGTCGGAGCTTCCACGCCAGGGTTGGCTGCCAACCAATCGGTATTGGTCGCAAAACCCAGAGAACCCATATAGATGCCAACCCACTGGTTGTCAACGTCTTTGGTCTTGGCAGGATCTACCAGATTAGCATAGTTGGGTGAATCGTAGGGTTCCAACAGCCCAGATCCCTTGGCCGAAATGAAGCTGTCAGCCGGACCGCCCCACCAGATATCAAACTGGGGATTGTCTTTCTCAGCCAGCACCCGCGCCAGTGCTTCGCCAGAAGACATGCGCACATAATTGACCGTGATTCCGTATTTGGCCTCAAATTCCTGCTTCATTCCCTGGCACCACTGTTCCTGTGGCGTGCACAGAAGGTTGAGCTCGGTGTCAGTGATTTCTTCCGCGGCTGGTTGGCAGGCAGCCAATACCATGACTGCCAGTAAGGCAATCACAACCCATTTACTAAATGGCTTTGAATTCATATGTCCTCCTACTGGATTAATTTGGTGAAAAGGGATATTGGGATTAGAAATCAATCGTTCGTGCCTTGATTCGGGGAACGATTAAATTATTATAGCAACAATAGTAAATTGGGGTGCTTAATTTCACGGTGAAATCTTCACGCAGGCACACGCTGGTGGGTATTAAGATATTGATTTACGTGCGCTGTGGTAAAATTTTCGAGCTTTTCAATTTCAGAAGAGACTTCATTAATAAGCTTAATCTCTACGACTCCCTCAAGTCGGTGTTCGCTCTGAGGTGGCTTTATCTCGCATTGTTGAAAGATATTTCTTCATGTCACGCGTTCAAAAAAGTCTGATAATCCTGTCTGTAGCTATTGTTATATTTTTTGGAATTGTAATTTACCGTCAACTGCCGGTCGGCGACTACCAGCACCATCTGGATTGGGCCAAAGAACTGGCAGACACAGGCTATATATACCGGCCTCCCAATAATTTGTTTCAAAACCTGGTAGTGATTACTCGACCGCTGCTCCCATTTCGGATTTTTACGGCAATCAGTCCATACTTTAAAACTGTTATTGATAAACGCTCGTACGACATGGTAGCGTTGTTATTGATGATGGCTGCTCTGATTGTTACAGCCTGGGTGATTTACAAGCGATTTAAAGATATTCAGGATGAGTCCGGAAAAAAACCAGCTCCTTGGTGGCTTATCGGGTTAACGCTGGTACCCATGCTGGTTGGGCCTATTTTTTTCTTTACCATGCCGGAGCGTACGTACCTTGGCTATATCACTGGCAATGTGTACCATAATCCAACTGTCATCCTCCTCCGGCCATTGGCAATTGCTGTTTTTTTTCTCGGCTTTCAGCAGTTATACGCCCGGCCAGCCTGGAAACCGATTGTGCTGGGGGCTGTTTTATTAGCGTTGGCAACCCAGGCCAAACCAAATTTTACGCTTACCTTTTTACCTGCCATTGCCCTTTATGCATTATTCGACTTAAAGCGATTCCGTTCGATTAATTGGTGGTATGTCTTCGTTGCGCTGGCCTTGCCAGCTGTTGCTATTCTGGCTGAACAATACTTCATGACCTATACTGGCAGCAACGGCGATTCGATCATACTGGCACCGTTCCAGGCTATTCTGCAGTATGTGCCGAATATTGGCACTGAGATAATATTTATTCTGCTTTCGATATTATTCCCGTTGGCTTTTACCATATTGTATAGGCAGCAGCTACGTGGCGAGAAAACCATTTTATTGGCATGGTTGAATTTTCTCGTCGGGCTCGGCATTGCCTTATTATTTACTGAAGTCGAAGAGCAGCATGCGCTGAATTTCTGGTGGGGGCCTATGGTAGGCCTCTATATCTTGTTCATCGAAACCATTGGTCAGTCGCTGAAAATGGGGGTTTTTAATTTTCGGGATAAAGATAAGCTGGTGATCAAGCTGTCTCTTACCGGAATTCTGCTGCTGCACCTGATTTGTGGTGCAATCTATTACGTGACTGTAATCCGTACCCCTGCGCCGATATTACTGCCTGGATAATGAAAAGCCTTAAACTCCCCGCGATTTCGAACAAATTCCTCTTCCCGGGCTTTCTTTTGTTATTAACAGTCCTTACTTACGGATTGTTTGCCTTCAGACAGGGTTTTTACCTGGATGATTGGTACATTACCCTCTACCAAAAATATTTCGGCGCTTCCGGCTTTATCAAATTCTTTCAGGAAGACCGTCCATTTTTGGGTTATGTCTATCGCATCTTCCTGCCTATTTTCAAGGATTCCCCGGCAGCCTGGCATATCTTCGCCGTATTCACGCGCTGGCTGGTTACCCTCACCTTCTGGGGTGGGCTGAACAAATTGTTTCCTTCCCAGAATAAGCTTTGGAAATGGGCGACAATTTTATTTTTAGTCTACCCAGGATTCCAATTCCACTGGTTCGCGATCATGTACAGCCAGGTTTATTTGTTAATGGCTGTCTACTTCGCATCCTATATCTTCATGTCCAAAGCGGTCAATCAGCGAAAACCATGGTGGGGCTACGCCTTATGGACCGCCGCAGCCTTGATTAGCATCGTAATTGGCATCGTCCCTATGGAATACTTCTACGGCATGGAGTTATTCCGCCCGATCGTGTTGTACCTGCTTCTCCGTCGTGAGTATCCCCGCCCGCTCAAGGCTGTCAGTCAGGCTTTGCTTCATTGGCTGCCATATCTGGCCATTTTTGCCGGTTTCACGGCCTTTAGAATTATTAACAGCAGCGCCTACTCATATCAGGTAGGCATGCTTGATCTACTGGCTAACAACCCGATCGGCGCTATTAAAGATTTGGTCGTTTCAGCGGTTCTGGCGGTATATGACGCGACCCTGAAAGCCTGGTGGAACCCGAGCCAGTTATTTGATAGGGATTTATTGACGCCAACCTCCGTGGCTATGCTCATTCTCATGTTGATTGCGGGCGGTTTGACCTGGTTCGTTTTGAGCAGAAAAGATAGCCCAGAATACAACGATGCTGCCGCTTCTCGCAACTGGATTGTATTGGGGAGCGGGTTATTACTCACTGTTGTCGCTTTATTGCCCTTCCTCGCAGCTGCTTTCTCTGTTTCACTCGAATTTCCGTCCAACCGCTTTTTGTTATCCCTGGCTCCCGGAATCAGTATTTTCCTGGTTGGTGCAGCCAATGAATTTCTCCGCACCGAAAAACAAAAGATTATCCTGATTGCAGCGCTGTGTGCCCTAGCTGTCGGCTCTCAATTCATGACCGCGCGAGGATTCGTGACTAAATGGGAAGCACAGCAAGACTTTTTTTGGCAGCTAACCTGGCGCGCTCCCGGGTTGGAACCTGGCACAGCTTTAGTATCCGAAGATCTCCCTTTTTCTCAATACTTTAGCGGCACTTCTCTCACTGCTCCGCTCAACCTCATCTATTCACCGCAAAACGATACCGCCCGTTTGAATAACGTTTTCCTATTAACATCTAGTCCACAGGCTGATGCCATCCCAATCTATGAACCGGGAAAGGAAATCCAGTACAGTTTCCGCTATCTGGACTTTAGTGGCAGTACCGACGCATTAATTATCTTTGTGAAGCCTGCCAATGGCTGCCTGCGATTGTTGTCACCGGAAAATTCGCCTGAGGAGTTTGTCTACTCGAATCGGTATTCTTTCTGGCACGATTCCATCCCGCTCTCCAATCTGGATCGGATCAGCGTCAATGCCCCCACCCCGGCAGTGCCTCCAGTCAAATACTTCGGCGAGGGAAACCAGAATCAGTGGTGTTTTTATTTTGAAAATGCCGACCTGGCCCGGCAGCAGCAAGAATGGGGTAAAGTAATCGATTTTTTCAATCAGGCCAATAGCGCTGGTTTTGCTCCAACCAACATTCCGGAATGGCTGCCACTCATGGAAGCCTATCTGTCCACCGATCAGATCGACAAGGCCGTTGTAGTGAGCGCTGGCATCACGGCTGAAGACCCCACAGAAACCGCCAGTCTTTGCAGCCTGCTTATAAAAACATTCTCCGAATCAAACACCTCGGCTGACGATAAAGGTAAAATTACGGGAATGATCAACCTCCATCAGTGCGGAGAAAATTAGGATGGTTCAACTGGTTCCCGGTTATTCGGTTATCATCCCGGTATATTTTGCTGCTGACACCTTGCCAGACCTTGCGGCTCAATTAATCCCCGCTCTGGATGCCCTGGGAAAGCCCTATGAAGTTCTGATGGTCAATGACGGCAGTAAAGACAATAGCTGGGAAATTATTCAGCAGTTGGCCAGTGAAAACCTAAAATTTATCGGCATCAACTTGATGCGCAACTATGGGCAGCATAATGCCCTGTTATGCGGCATCCGTCAGGCACGTTACGATGTCACCATAACTATGGACGACGATCTCCAGCATAAGCCTGAATCGATCGCGGTGCTTCTGGCTAAAATGGATGAGGGCTATGACGTGGTCTATGGTTCACCCCTTCAGGAACAGCACGGATTATTTCGCGACACAGCATCCGTTCTCACCAAAATTGCCCTGACCTCAATCATGAATGCCAAATCCGCGCGTCATGTCAGTGCGTTTCGCGCTTTTCGGACACGCATCCGGGCAGCCTTCGAATCCTATCGTGGCCCAACAGTCTCGATCGATGTTCTCTTATCCTGGGGGGCAGAACGCATCGGATATGTTGAGGTGGAGCATGTTGCCCGCGCGAACGGCGTTTCTCACTACAATTTTCGCAAACTGGTCAATCATGCCCTGAATTTAATGACCGGTTTTAGTACGCTGCCGCTGCGGCTGGCAACCGGGATTGGTTTCTTAACGCTCCTCTTCGGGATCGGAATTTTACTGTATGTGGTCATTCGTTACCTAGCCTTCGGTGGTGCGGTGGCTGGTTTTTCGTTTCTGGCTTCCATCATCTCGATCTTCGCTGGGGCGCAGTTGTTTGCGCTTGGGATCCTGGGAGAATATCTGGCCCGCATGCATTTCCGCCTGATGGATAAACCAAGTTACGTTGTCCTTTCGAGGAGCGATGAACCCAAGGAATGACACACCTCCGTTAGCCACCCCCCTGGAATGGGACAGCCAATTTTTTGAGAAAAATATTGCCCGGGTAACCGGATCCAAACTGACCCCCACCCTGGCGGAGCGGATCAATGACTGGGCAAATGCCAATCAAGTCAACTGCCTTTATTTCCTGGCAATCATCGACGATAGCATTACCAGCCAAACGGCTGAAAACGAAGGATATCACCTGACAGATGTGCGGGTTACCCTGGAACACCGGCTGCGTGACCGGATCGTACCGCCTGATAATTCTGCTCATATCAGACCAGCCTTGGAAAGCGATATCGAGGCACTGCGAATTATTTCTAGAAATAATCACAGTGATTCACGGTTTTATTATGACGGTCACTTTGACCTTGCTAAATGTGATGAGTTGTACGCGGTCTGGATCGAAAAAAGTGTGCGCGGTGCGGCAGATCAGGTGCTGGTATGGGATGTAAACGGTGCGGCGGTTGCTTATGTGACCGGTAAGCTGCTGCCGGATGGCGTCGGCTCGGTCGAGCTGGTTGGTGTCCATCGGGATTGGCAGGGAAAAGGCATCGGTTATAAACTAACCATGCAGTTAATGGCATGGTTCCAACAGCAAGGCGCAAAACGCGTTACCGTTGTGACCCAGGGACGGAATATTGGTGCTCAGGTGCTGTACCAGCGCTGCGGTTTCGTCACCTTTTCCACCGAGCTGTGGTACCACAAATGGTTTTTCTATCGCTAACCCATTAAGGAATCTATGTCCGACATCACTATACCTTTCAACAAACCAGCCTACATCGGCACAGAAGAGCAATATATTTCCGAGGTGCTCCATAGTGGACATCAATCCGGCGACGGTGTTTTTACCAAAAAATGTAATACTATTCTGGAACAAGCGCTCGGGGTTGAAAAAGTCCTATTAACCACCAGCTGCACTCACGCTCTAGAGATGGCTGCGATCCTTTTGGATATCAAACCGGGTGACGAGGTCATCATCCCCTCCTTCACCTTTGTTTCCACCGTCAACGCTTTTGTCCTGCGTGGTGCCAAACCGGTTTTTATCGATATCCGCCCGGACACGCTGAATCTTGATGAAGACCAGCTGGAACGCCTGATCACGCCAAAAACGCGTGCGGTAGTGCCGGTCCACTACGCCGGCGTTGGCTGTGAAATGGATCAAATTGGCGCAATTTGCCGTCAGCACAACCTCAAAATTGTAGAAGACAATGCCCACGGTTTATTTGGTAAATACAAAGACCGCTGGTTGGGTACCTTCGGCGCTCTGGCAACCCAAAGTTTCCACGAGACCAAGAATTTTTCTTGCGGCGAAGGGGGCGCATTGGTGATTAATGATCCCTCGCTGAAAGAACGAGCCGAAATCATTCGCGAAAAAGGCACAAATCGCAGCCGCTTTTTCCGCGGCCAGGTAGATAAATATACTTGGGTCGATATCGGCTCAAGTTACCTGCCTTCCGAAACCCTGGCTGCCGTGTTATACGCCCAATTGGAAGCCCGTCAACAGATACAACAAAGGCGCGGCGAAATTTGGCATCTGTACAATCAGGAACTGAAAAATTGGGGAGCTGCCAATCAGGTTCGGCTGCCCTTCATCCCAGCTGATCGGGAACAGACCTATCACATGTTTTATTTACTTTTTCCCAGTCTGGAAACGCGAACACGGTTCATCCAGACCCTGCGCGAAAAAGGCATTTACTCTGTCTTCCATTACCTGCCGCTGCACCTTTCCGATATGGGACGCAAATTTGGCGGCAAGGATGGCGATTGCCCGGTCACCGAAGATCTCAGCGACCGCCTGGTGCGTTTGCCGTTGTTTTACAACCTGACCGCCAGCGATCAGGAATTTATTCTAGAAACAATTACGCGGATTAGGGTCTAAGTAGTTTCTCCGCTTACATCTCTTCCCGGAAGATCAATCCATAGCGCTTGCGTGCTGCCAGCCAGGCTTTGCGCAGTTTCTCGTACACTTCCTGCGGCTGGTCAATATTACGCAGCGTGATGTCCGGCGTGGACGGATCAGCCCCCTTGATATGAATATCGCCCAATCCCATGATCCGTTCGCTCATGCTCTGCGTGACGTCAATATCCTGAATGCGCACCAGCTCGAAATTCTCGTAATCCTTGCCAATGATGCCGTGTGACCTCTTAATCCGTTCGCTGGTGATAACGTAGTTCTCGATCAATGAGAGGAAAGGCCGGCCTTGCCAGATGATGGTTTCCTCGCCTTCCAGTGGCGGTTTGACGCTTTCTTTCTGGTAAACCGAATCTAGAATTTCATTCAAAACGAGCAATCCCTCGTCTGCCACAGCATCCACAATTTTCGCCTGCTGTTCTGACGCTAAAGTTGAAACATCCACGCCGCTCTGAGAAATTGCTTTCCAGACAGCGCTCTTCATTCGTGCACGGTGCTCATCAAGGGTCATTGAAACATCCTCCTAACATATCCCGATTTGCCTGAATCGATTTTAACGAATCCATCAGATACATGTATTATAGCCAAAACTGACCGGATCCTATTCGATCGTTACCTCAATTTGGTCGTCACCAGCTTCCATTTGACCAGCTTTATCGCTATCTGAAGTACTGGCAATCAAGTCTTTCAATTGCTGACGATCATACTGATCGAAGACATTTGAGAACCGCCCGCCTGTATCCAGTACCGTGTTCACCAGTCCCATGGGAATCACCAGATCACTCTTGATGATCCGGTTCAAAGTATCGCTCACCCGGATTCGCAAATGTTTCTGCGACGTTGTGGCATCATGCGAAGCCAGCTTGCTCCAGGAATTGGTATTAATGGCTTCCAGCTTCAGAGAAGCTTCTTCAGCATTGAGTTTACCCTCTTCCAGATTCTGGATAATGCTGATTCGTTCGTCTACCGAGGAGAAGCGCGAGCGTCCGGAGCGCCATTCCAGCCAGTAATACACCCCCGCTCCCGCCACCCCCAGCACCCCGGCCAGGTACCAGACGTAATTTGGGTTCAAATTGTCCATCACCAGGCCTGCCAACAGCGGACCAATCGCAAATGGAATCAACCAGGAAAAGCCATACACTGCCATGTACCGGCCGCGAATATCCTCAGGCGCCAAGCGCGCCACAATAGATTGGCTGACCGGACTGACGAACATCTCTCCGATGGTGATGATCGCCATTGCCACCAGGAATAAAATAAATGCGCTGACGAAGCCGTACATGGCGAATCCCACGGCATACAGCAGCGAACCAACCGTCATGATAATCAGCGGACGGTAACGACTGATCCAGCGGGTGATGGAAAACTGGAACAGTACCACCATCATGGCATTCAGACTCAAAATGTAGCCGAAACCTTGTGCCGGAACACCGTGATAATCCCGCAAGTACACCGCCAACGTGGTGTTCATTTGCATGTAAACCAGCACCATCAGGACGGAGGCTATCAGGAATCCGACGAACGCATTGTCCTTCATCACCGTGAAGTAGCCCTTGAATGTGGCTGCCATGCTTTCCTGCGGCTGACCAGATTCCTTCGGGTGGTACGTTTCTCGAATCTTGTAGAACAGGATCGCAGCCGTAATCAGGCTGGTAACCGCATCGGTGATAAACAGGATCAGGTAAGATCTGGATGCCAGAAAACCACCGATCAGCGGACCGACGGTGACTGCCAGGTTAGCCACCACACGCAGGATACCAAATCCCTGTGCGCGTTTTTCATCTGGCAGTAAGTCTGCCACCAGCGACTGGTAAGCCGGCCCTGCCACATCCGATAGAATGCCGACCACCAGGGTCACAATCATAAACAGCGGCAGCACATCGATCACACCCATGAGCACACTGGATAGCCCGCTCATAGACAGACCAAACAGCAAGATTGACTTACGCCCCCAGCGGTCGGTTAGTGCCCCGCCGATCATCGAGCCGATAAAGCTTGAGATGGCGAACATGCCGAAGATCAGACCCACCTGGGTCATGTCGATTTGGAATTTTTGTGTCAGGTACAGTGTGGAAAACGGGAAAAGCAGCGCACCACCCAACCGGTCGATGAACATGCCCGCCACCAGGATCCAGAACTGCCTGGGAAACTCGCTATACAACGAATTAATTCGCTCGCGTAAGCTGAGCGGTTTGCGTGCGTCGGTCTGGCTCATAACTGCGACCCAGTGTCCATTGGAATTGGATGGTGAAAAATAAATTTTACACTAACTGGTCCGACCCAATTGCTAAATCGGTCTTCCTCATCCATATCATGCCGGCCATTGGGTATAAAAAGACCTTACCCTTGCGGATAAGGTCTCTTTCCGCCGGTTGCACCGGGGGAAAGGACGTACTTCGTTTCAGGCTAAGGATTACTTATTGGGCAGGAAGCGGGTCACCGTTGTGCCGCATACCGGGCAGGTGCCTTTGACCATTGAACGTCCTGTGGTGGTTTTGGTAACAGTTCCACCTTTGACATCGCGCTTCTTGCGACATTTTACACAATAACCATTGAAATCCATCTTGTATCTCCTTTTCTAGGTGTGAAGGGTTTCTACGTATATTTTACTACTCATGTCAAGGTTTTAGGGGAAGAATCACGCCTAAAGTGGGGTTTTTCACCCCTTTAATACCGGGTTATAATGGTTTTATACCCTAATTATCGCCTTAACCGGTCATTATTTAATGGTTTTAAGGGAAAATGCCTGGGATTCGGTCCAGGCAGCCTATCAGGAGATCCGATGTACGCAACGATCAGCATGACGGTAGATATCCCTGTTTATCCCGAACGCGTTTACCGCGCCTGGATGGACAGTTACGAACACAGCCGATTTACCGGCAAGGCGGCAACAATTGCCGGCCAGGCGGGTGGAAAATTCACCGCGCTCGCTGGTGCAGTGGAGAGTATCATTCAGGTGGCAACCCCCTTCGACCGGATTGTCCAGACCTGGAAAGTTTCTCAATTTCCCCAGAATGCACCAGATTCGTCTATCGAGTTAAGCTTCGAGCCAACCTGCACGGGTGCCCAGGTTACGCTGACCCACAGCGGTGTGGATGCTGCCATCACCCGCCAAATGATGCAGTGGTGGGAAGATACCTATTTTCGCCCGCTGCGCGATTACTTTGATGCGTTAATCGGCGATTACGTCTCCGACATGGGTGACGGCTAGCCGGGTTAATGCCGGACGATGCCCGCCAGCCGCTGCACTGCGGCTTCAATTTCATCGGGTGGCAGCGTGCAAAACGGGATGCGCAGGAAGCGCTCGCCATCGGCTGGATTGGTAAAAAAGGCGCGTCCATCGGTGATTTTCAATCCGACTTCTGCTGCATCCTGTATTAATTGATCCATGGCATTGCCCTTTGGCAGCGTCAGTCCGATAAAGAAGCCGCCGTCCGGTTTGGGGTAGATTACGTCCGGCAGGGTATTGTCTATGGCAGATGCCAGTGCTGCCAACCTGGGTGCGTACACCTGCTTGAGACGTTCGATATTGATATCGAAAAGTCCTGCCTGCATATATTCGTATACAATCGCCTGCGTTGGCGATGGTGACGCCAGCGTGCTATCTATGCCCCACTTCACCAATTTGCCAATGATTTGCGGCGATCCGGTAGCCCACCCGACCCGCAATCCAGGCGCCAGCAGCTTGGACACCGAGCTCAAATGCACTACCCGCTCTGGCGCCATAGAGTATAGGGTGGGCACATCTTCCCCCTGATAGCGCAGCAAACGATAAGGCGAATCTTCAATGATTAGGAAATCATATTCCTCCGCCCAGCGCGCTACCTGAGTGCGTTTTTCCAGGCTGGTAACGGTGCCGAGTGGGTTATGAAAGTCGGTAATGGTATAAAACAACTTGGGTGCACGCTGTTTGAGTGCTTCTTCCAGCGCGTTAAGGTCGACCCCGTCAGCCTCCATAGGGATTCCCACCATGGCAGCTCCCGTGCGTTTGAACAGGGTATTGGCTCGGTCATACGTTGGCGACTCAGTGAAGGCGCAGTCGCCTGACTGCAGGAAAATCGCTGACAGGAAATTTACAATCTCAAGCGAGCCATTGCCGGTGAAAATCTGGTCCACGGGTACGCCCATACGTTCAGCCAAAATCTGACGCAGCGGTGCATAGCCCGGCACAAAGTTATACGTCAGCACCTGCCCGCCATCACGCTTGAGTGCCGTGGCCAGGCAGGCTAGAATTTCATCGACTGGGAAAACTTCAGCTGGTGGAACCCCTCGGGTGAGATTGATGATGTGATTCTCCATGCAGACCCTTTCTCAGCGCTTTAACTCAAAATCCTGCCCTGAGTATAGTGTAGATTCAAGCGTTCAAACGTCATCCGATTGGTTGATGGATGTCAGGTTGACCTGTCCGGGACAATTGAAAACTAACCCTTATAAAGAGTGGGATTGGAATAATTCCTACCTCCTGAAGTATACTCAAACGAAAATTACCGTCAATTGAAGGTTGAGGAACTTTGGAAACCAACGCATCCATGTATGGAAAGACTGTTTTGGTCACAGGTGCCACCTCCGGCATCGGATTGGCATCTGCCCATGCTTTAGCTGCTATGGGTGCTGAAATTATCGGTGTAGGACGGTCAGTTGAACGCTGCCAGCAAGCGGCAGCGGAGCTTCGGACGCGCCATCAACACGCATTCGTGAATTTCTTCACCGCCAACCTCGCCTCGCAGAGCCAGGTGCGCCATTTAGCTGTCGAAGTGCAGCAGCACCTCGCTCAGAATTCCCAGGGGAAACTGGATGTTCTGGTCAATAACGCCGGTTTGGTCACCAGCCGGTACACCCCTACCGAAGATGGTCACGAGACGGTTTTTGCAGTCAACCACCTTGCGGTGTTTCTGCTTACCCGGGAACTGCAGTCGGCCTTGCGCGCCGCCCCGGCAGCCCGCATTTTAACAGTCAGTTCAAATTCTCACCGTAATATGCGCATGTTCTGGGGGGATGTGATGCTGCGCCGTTTTTTCAACCCGCTCCTGGCGTACAAACAATCCAAGTTGGCGAATGTATTGTTCACCGCCGAATTCAACCGGCGTTTTACCGGTTCGACTGCCATGCGCGCCTTTGCCATTGACCCCGGGTTGGTCAATACTGAAATCGGTATGAAAAACAATCGCGGCCTGGTGTTTTGGGTATGGAATATGCGGCGAAAACAAGGCGCCAGCCCGGACCTGCCGGCAAAGACCATCGCGATGGTCGCCAGCGAACCCGACCTTGACCCGCCGGACGGCTTGTATTGGAAGAATATGCGCTCCATTCCGCCCAGTGCTTACGCCCTGCGTCCCTTTGAAGCGGACAGATTATGGCGGCTTTCAGAGCGCTTATGCGGCATTGACGGATCGCCAAGCGGCTAAATTCGCCAGGCTTTTCACCATAAATGTGAGTTAAGTCCTATTCAATAATCGTCGGCCGCGTGATATATTCCCATTAATCCAAGGGATGGATCTACTTTTCCGCCTGCGTGCATGGCGGCTGGATACTCCGACAAAAATGAATAAGGATGACACTCGATGATCATAGTAACCGACCGTGGTGCTGACATTGCTCCCGAACAATTGAAAGACCTCGATATCCACTTTGCCAGCCTGCGCATAGAACTGGACGGGAAGACCTATGAAAGCGGTATTGACCTGGATGGGGACGCTTTCTATAAATTACTGAGTGCCACAGACAGCTTCCCGACCACATCCCAACCATCAGCTGGTGAGTTTGCTGCCCTCTATCGCCAACTAGCCGAAAAAGGCGAGGAAATTCTTTCCATCCACATCTCTTCCGGTTTGAGCGGCACCTTCAACGCCGCATCTGCCGGTGCCCAAATGGTGCCGGAAGCCAAAATCACTCTGTGGGATAGCAAGACCCTCTCCTGCCCCTTAGGCTGGCAGGTTGAGACGGCAGCCCGCATGGCACAGGGTGGCGCCAGCGTAGCCGACATCCTCCAAAAGCTTTCCGGATTCCGCGACATAGCCGAGGGCATTTTCACCCTGGACACGCTGAAATACCTGATTCACGGCGGACGTATCAGCCACATTACCGGTCTGTTGGCTTCCGTATTGAACATTAAGCCGGTTATTGGGGTGGATAAAATCACCGGCAAATATGTGCAGATGGCGCGGCATGTCTCCATCAAGCGCTCCATCCAGGGGGTGGCAGATGTGGTCGCTCAAAAATTTGGCGCAGGTACCCGGCTGCGTGTGCAATTACTACACGGCAACAACCCGGAAGGCATCGCTCTACTGCGGGAAAAAATGAATGAATTGTTCGAGTGTGTCTGGCTGCCGAGTATGCCGATAGCGCCGGTTCTGGGTGCACATACCGGTCCCGGACTGGTCGGACTTGCGGTCGGTCCTGAGAGCTTGTTCGCGGATTAGCCCTTGACTGCGCTCGATTTCCGCAGGTAAACAAACCAATACACCAGCCCCACCATCACGGCTCCACCGATGATGTTGCCGATCGTCACTGGCAGCAGGTTGCCTATCAAAAAGTTCCCCAGCGTTAAATGGGGAAAATCAGTTGGTGTCCGCTGAATGACCTCAAAAAAACTGGCACTGCCCCATTGCTTGACCATTAATCCCACCGGGATAAAGTACATATTGGCGACGCTGTGTTCGAACCCGGCTGCCACAAACGCCGCCACCGGTGGGATGATCGCCAGAATCTTGTCGGTCGTGGAGCGTGCGCTGTAGGTCAACCACACCGCCAGGCAAACCAACGTATTGCATAAAATCCCCAGCGCCAGCGCTTCGATAAAGCCCAAACTGGTCTTGGACTCAGCAGTGTTCAGCATCGTCAACCCAATGGCGCCATTGCCGAAGGTGTGTTGTTTGCTGACGAAAATGATCGCCGCCGTGGCAACCGAACCTACAAAATTGCTGCCGTAAACGATCAACCAATTGCGCATCACCAAACCAAAGCTGATTTTCCGGTTGGCGAAGGCCATGATCACCAGCATATTGCCGGTGAACAGCTCCGCCCCGCCCACAATCACCAAAATCAGCCCAAGTGTAAATGCCAGCCCGCTTAATAGCCTTATGACGCCATAAGGCAGTATTCCCTGTGCCCCGGCTGTGATGGTCGTGGCAAAAATCGCTCCCAATGCGACGAAAGCACCAGCCAGCAAGCCAAGTACCGCAAGCGTCAGGAAATCGGCATTGGCTTTACGAATGCCAACCTGTTCGGCTTTTTCCGCCATGGCAGGCGGCACCAATGCATCCAGTGAAAGCGAATCTTCGTTGTTCATATCAGTCCAGGAAGATCATGAGTTGCAGAGTGCGCGCTGGGGATGGTTCGGCTCATTCCTTCTCCGCCAATACCTGCAGCAGCACCTGCGGAAAATCAGTAATGATCCCCTGAACGTTGGCGTCAATGAGAGCTTTCATGGCTTGCACATCATTGACCGTCCACACATTGAACAAAATCCCGCGGTCACTCAATTCCTTGATTTCTTCGTAGCTCCAGGCTGATAATTTTGGGTTGAAGGAGCGCGTATCGTACTTCGCCAGATAATCATCCGGGTTGGAAATCGCTTTGGTGGTCAATAACTGGATCGGGAGCTGCGGATTTAATTCGTGAACGTGTTCCAGGTAGGCATGCTCAAAGGACGAGATGACAGCTTGAGCATCAGTCTCCATGGCAAGTTCTTCTACCAGCGCCACGGTTTTCTCTACCGCCACACGCGCTGTAGCTGCATCTGGCTGTTCTTTAATCTCGATATTGACCCGCCATTGGTTCGACTTGGTGTACTCAAGAGCTTCGCGCAGTGTGGGTGCTTTTTCACCTTCGTATGATTTTTGATCTTCCTGCGTCACAGCGCCGGCAGCAATTTGACCAAAGGGATCCTGAACATTGAACCAGCTGCCGCAGTCCAGTGCTTGAATTTCCGCCAGGGTGAAATCCCACACATTCCATGGCAGGCGACTGATATAAACTTCGCTGGCATTACAGGTGCGCTCTAGCGTGTCATCGTGCATCAGAATCAACTCGCCGTCTGCAGTAACAGCAACATCCAATTCCCACATATCGGCGCCTAATTCGAAGGCTTTCCTGGCTGCTGCCAGGGTGTTTTCTGGCGCCAGGCTGCGCGCGCCGCGGTGAGCAATCACCAATGGTTTTTGATTTTTCATCGGGTCCTCATCATTGGGTATCACGGTCGAATTTTCGGGTTGAGTTACGTCTGGTTGGACAGAGGTCGCCGGGGGGATTTCAGCGGCGCAGGCAGTCAGAATTAATATTGCGAAGATTGTGGAACAAAGCCTTACTTTGGACAAAATTTTGATCATTACCCCTCACAAAATTCAATTGAGAACATAGTGTAGCCCAACCCTCATTCATTATATTTTTTAACCTATGCGTGTCAACAAAATAGCCGTGGATTGGGTCTCGCGCCAGCCCTAATTCGGATAAAATGAAAGGATGAGCCGATGGGAAAATTATCAATCACCGTATTCCTGGCGTTATGCCAGTCATGCCATGCGTCATATCTGGTCAGAGCAGTACAAACGCGAACTCTGGCGCAAAATCTGGTTAGCCCTGGCTGAGGTGCAGCAATCCTTTGGTCTGGTGACCGCCGACCAGGTGGAAGATCTGCGGCTGCATGTACATGAGGTCAACATTCCGCGCGCGCTGGAGATCGAGACCGAAATTCACCATGATTTGATGGCTGAATTAAAAACCTACGCGGAGCAATGTCCAATCGGCGGGGGTATCCTGCATCTGGGTGCCACCTCGATGGATATCGAAGATAATGCCGACGCGCTGCGTTTGATCGCCTCCCTCGATCTGGTCTTGGCTCAGCTGGACGAATTGCTCCTGGCTTTCGCCCAGCGGATGGATGAAACTGCCGGCGTTCCAGCCATAGCCTTCACCCATTTACAGCCGGCTGAACCCACCACCCTCGGCTACCGGCTGGCCAGCTACGCTCAGGATTTGCTGACTGATCGCACAGACCTCAAGCGGGTGCGTGCCGAACTGCGCGGCAAAGGCTTCAAGGGTGCGGTTGGCACCGCCGCCGCCTACGCCGACCTGATTGGCCCGGACCAACTGGAAGCCTTCGAGGATCATCTTGCCCAGCGGCTGGACCTGGCTTTCTTCCCGGTTACCAATCAAACCTATCCACGCAAGCAAGATTACAGAGTGGTTTCTACCCTGGCGGCCATCGGCGCCAGCCTGTATAAATTTGCCTTTGACCTGCGTATCCTGCAGTCGCCGCCATATGGTGAATGGTCGGAGCCGTTTGGTCGCAAGCAAGTTGGCTCATCCGCCATGCCGTTCAAACGCAATCCCGTCCAGTCTGAGAAGATCAATTCTCTGGCGCGCCTGCTGGCTGGCATGCCAAACACTGCCTGGCATAATGCCGCGCATTCCTTATTAGAGCGCACGTTGGACGATTCGGCTAACCGCCGGACGCTGCTGCCTGAAGCCTGCCTGGTCACTGACGAATTGCTGACCACCGCGACCCGTCTGATCAAAGGGATGCAATTTAACTTACCGGCCATTAATCGCAACCTGGAGATGTACGCGACATTTGCCGCCACAGAACGGGTGTTGATGGCTTTAGCCCGCGCTGGCGCCGACCGTCAAGTGATGCACGAAAAGCTGCGGGAGCATGCCCTGGCAGCCTGGGAAGATGCCCAGGCAGGTAAACCCAACCCACTGGCATCCCGATTGAGAACGGATGCGGAGATCAGCCTCTTACTGACGCCTGATCAACTGGATGAGCTGCTGACTGTCAGCAGTTACACCGGACTGGCAGCTGATCGCGCTCGTAAATTGGCCCAACAGATCCGGGATGAGGTTTTAACCTGACTCCCAGCCCTTTCCTGAGACCGATCGGGAACCAGCTCAGACCTAACCCCCAGCCCCTTCCCGAACCGGGAAGGGGAGTCAAGGTAAAATTTTTGATCAATTTGGAAAATTAGAATTTACCCTTCTCTCTCCGGTTCGGAGAGAGAAGGGGTTGGGGATGAGAGAGGTCTCCTTGCCGCCTAAGAATATCGTCATCGGTCAACCAGTTAACCCGGAAAAAACTGCCCGTGCGAAAGAATTCAGAAGCAATATGACATATCCGGAGAAGCTTCTTTGGGAAAAACTCCGTGCTAACCGACTAAATAGTCATCATTTCCGCAGACAACAAGTTATAGGTGGGTATATCGTCGATTTTTATTGTCACCAGGCTGGACTGGTTATTGAAATTGATGGAGCATCTCACGCGGATCAGGTCGATTACGATTTACATCGTGATCAGGTGCTAGCTACTTTTTCGGTTCGCGTGTTAAGAATTAGTTCTCAAGATGTTATTAAACGTATGGATTACGTAATCAGCACAATATTAGAAGCCTTTGAATGACCTCCGATCCACTTAATTGGTCAAATGTTTCCCATCCCTAGATAAAGCAACCTTTTTTCTGTAAATTCGAGTCAGAAATACCCATTGTTCTTTAACAATCGAATGACTTGCCAGCACAGTAATGTTTTCCGATTTGCCACTCCTCACTGGTTTCCATTAACAGCGCGGAAACCAACCTTAA
>DATMXL010000241.1:0-7070 GCA_035561555.1 Bellilinea sp. | reverse complement strand
ATCATATTAAATTCGCTTCCGGTCGGTTTGACAGCCCCCCTGGCAGACGGTACAATCAGCCCGCATGGAGCCCCTAGATCCCCTAAAAAACTTGAATAGCCCACAGCTGCAGGCGGTCACCGCTGGTACCGGACAAGTATTGGTTTTAGCCGGACCTGGTTCGGGTAAGACTCGCGTGCTGACCCAGCGCATTGCCTATTTGATTCAACACATGGGCGTGCGCCCTCAGAACATCCTGTCGGTGACCTTTACCAATAAGGCTGCGCGCGAGATGGAACACCGCTTGGAAGCGCTGCTGCCAGGTCAGGTTCAGGGTATCTGGCTGGGCACCTTCCACGCCAACTGTGCCAGGATTTTGCGACGCGAAACGGATCATCTGCCGTTTGACCGCAATTTCGTCATCATGGATGCCGATGACCAGCTATCGATTGTCAGGCGGGCGATAAAAGAATTAAACCTGGACGATAAGACTTTTCGGCCGACCGGGATTCATGCGGCAATTTCAAAAGCCAAAAACAACCTGGTCACAGCCGACGATTTTCCGACCAATAACTACCGGGAGGAAGTTACCCGCCGCGTTTACGAACGTTACCAGCAGCTGCTGCGGGCCTCTAACGCAGTGGATTTTGACGACCTGATGCTGGAAACGGTGAAGCTGCTAGTGGATAACCCGCTTATCCGCGAGCAGTATGCCAGACGCTTTGAGCATGTGTTGGTGGACGAATTTCAGGACACCAATGTAGTGCAGTACGAGCTGCTCAAGCTGCTTTCCTCGGCGCACCGCAATATTTTTGTGGTGGGGGACGAAGACCAGTCTATCTACCGCTGGCGCGGCGCCGATTATAGAAATGTACTGCGTTTCGAAGAGGATTACCCGGAGACAAAGAAAATTCTGCTGGAGCAAAATTACCGCTCCACCCAGACGGTGCTAAATGCTGCTCAGGGGGTGATTAACCGCAACAAATTCCGCACCATCAAACGGCTATTTTCCGACCGCGGCAGCGGAGAAACCCTGACGCTGTACGAGGCTGAAGACGATAAAGCCGAAGCCGAGTACGTGGTTGAGACTATTCGCGGGGCGATGGAGCGTTCGCGGACACCGGCTGGTAACTTCGCGGTGATGTACCGCACCAACGCTCAGTCCCGCCTGCTGGAAGAAGCCTTCCTGCGCACCGGGCTGCCCTACCGACTGGTCGGCGCGCAGCGGTTCTACGGCCGGCGCGAGGTCAAAGACGTCATTGCCTACCTACGGTTGGTGCACAACCCGCGCGATGAAGTGTCGCTGGAACGGGTGATCAATGTTCCGCCGCGCGGTGTCGGTAATAAAACCCTGTCGGCCTTGAAGCAGGCTGCCCAGGCAGCAGGCCGCGCGCCAGGCGAGCTGCTAATGGCGCTTAGCTACACAGATGGTAAATCGCTGGCAGGGCAGCTGACTGGTCGCAGCGAGCAGGTACTGGCGCCCTTTGGCCGTATGTTATCCCGCTGGACAGCAGAATTCGAAGGTGATCAACCTCTGCCGGTGCTTTTCGACCGCATTCTGGCGGATACGGCTTACCAGGATTACATTGAGGATGGCAGCGAGGAAGGCGCCGAGCGCTGGGAAAATATTCAAGAGCTGCGCCGGCTGGCCTATGAATACAGCGACCGCGGCCTGACGGCTTTCCTGGAAAACCTGGCTCTGGTTTCTGACCAGGATACACTGCCTGAAGAAGCAGCAGCCAACGCACCTACACTGCTCACATTGCACGCTGCCAAGGGTCTGGAATTTCCGCAGGTATTTATAGTGGGGTTGGATGACGGGTTGCTGCCGCATTCGCGTTCGAAGGAAGACCCGGAGGAGATGGCCGAGGAACGCCGGTTGCTGTATGTCGGCATCACCCGCGCCAAAGACCGGGTTTACCTGGTACGCGCCAACCGCCGCAGCACGTTTGGCGGTTATGACGATCAGGATCCATCGCCTTTTTTGCAGGACATTCCAGAGGAGTTGATCAAGCGCAGTGGTCAGCGCCGCTCCGCTTGGGATTCTAGTTTTTTCCAGAGCTCCCGGCCAAAGACCTGGAATGTGGGCACAACGGGCATTCGGTCAGCGGCAGCCAATTCCTCCGCTCCGATCATCGAGCAGCGCTATCACCCGGCAGATCACGTACGCCATCCCATATTTGGCGAGGGAATTGTGTTGGACAGCCGCATTCAAGACGATGACGAAACGGTGGATGTGCATTTCGAGAGCGTCGGGTTCAAGCGGGTGGCGGCCTCGTTGGCTAAACTGGAGCTCCTGCCCAAGGGTAAATAGGGCGGGTTACATCATCATCGGATAAAAAGGCGGATCTTCCCGGCTGCGTCCAACCAGCCAGGCTCCCGCACCCTGCTTTTGTAATAGTTGAACACCCTGCTGCCAATAGCTTTGACCTAGCAGCGGATCGTGGGCAGCCTGACCCAGCTGCAGCATCACGGCGGCTTCTTCCAACACTCGCCCCATCTGGCGGGCCAGCTGCAAGCTTTCCAGAAGCAGCGGTTCCTGCTCATCTAATGGCAGCAAATCAGCCAGACTACGTAAAGTCAATTGAACCATGATGATCGGTTTATCGATCTGGCACCATGCCATCACCCGTTCGACTTCCGTACGGGCAAGATCATGCAGTCCTTGCGCTTTGTGACAACGCGCCATCCATAGGAAATTGAGATAGTAACTGTAGCGCGAGCCGCGTTTTTCAAAATACGGGATGCTGGCTTCCAACCCAGCCAAAGCCTGTGCGACCCGCCCCTGGTAGAAATGAATTTTGGGGATATTCCGTTCACCGCGGGCAACTTCAGAGACAAAATTGAGGCGACGGGCATGTGCCACGTGTTCTTCATAAAAGCCAAATGCCCGCTCAAGCTCTCCGCGTGCAAAGTTGATCAACCCGAGGTTGCCTATATCGTAAGTTTCCAACTGAGCGGCGCCAATTCGGCGATAGAAGCTGATGGCGCGATTTAAAGCCGTTTCAGCCAGATCCAGCTCTCCGATGCTCCAATAAACCAGCCCAAGATTGGAGTACAACGATTCGGAGTTGAGAACGTCACTTCCCCGGGCAAACAATGCGATGGCTGTCTGGATATCTTCCACCGATTGAGAAAATTGACCCACCTCCCAGAGAAAAGTGGAGCGGAAAGTGATCAGATCTGCGGTGAGCAGGATATCGGTACTGCCCATACGCTGATCGAGCCAGATCATTTGATCGACCAGAGCCAGGCCTTGCGCAAGTAAACCTTGTTCGCGCATTAATTCCAACTGCAGCGTGTTGTAAATCAGCCAGGCCTGGGCAGATTCAGCCGGCACCTGCTCGGCAGGTAAACCACCCAGGAAGCGCTCGCGAGTTACTTCCATTAATTCATCTGCCAGACCTGCCTGCCCTGTCAGCCGATAACAGGTGAACAGGGTTCGCAAAGCACGAACCGCCAAATGAGCAGGCACATGGATGGCAGCCATTACGTTTTTTGCTTGCTGGACCGCGTCTTCGAAGCGCCCAACTGGTAAATAGACGTCAGCCAGTCCGCACATGTATTCAGCGCGCAGCGTGACGTTGTCTACAGGCGTGTGATCCAGGGCAAAACGCAGCTGCGATTCCCATTCATAGCCCCAGCCCCACCTGACGGGTAAAGGGTGGAGCCGCGCGATTAAGTTCAAGGCTGCCGGCGTCAATTGCGGATAATGCTGCGATTCATTGAGCAGCGCCAAGTAGCTGCGCCCGTGCACCTGAACATCCGCAGGTTGGGTATAGGCAAGCAACTCAAGTGTACGCTCCAGCTTCCATTTCAGCTGCTGGGCGTGTTGATTAATCCAATATTGCGGGGAGTGTGTTGGCAGATCAGTTGCTGGCAGATACGGCATCGTTGGTGGACCCCTGCCAGCGATTGAGGATGTCAGTTTGCAGGAAGGTGACCGTCAGGCGGTGCAGGCGGTAGAGCGGTCGGGCTGCATCACCGCTGACTTCAAGCAGCGAGAACTGGTCCAATTCATACAAGGCCTGGTAAAACGGTTCGTCGCCTACAACACTCATGCTGCGCAAGTATTCCAGGTCTTCGCCTTCGGCATCGGCTGAGAGGAAGGAAAGCAACAGCAAGCGCGCCGGGTCAGGCAAAGCCTGCCAGGTCTGCCAGTACAGGTACCGATACATTTGATCTGTGCCAACGCTGGCTTTACGCAGGTTATTAACGATTTCATGCAGTGGTCGCAGGGACAATTGTGCAGCGGCTAATTTGATCGCCAAAGGGATCCCGCCAACAACCTGATATAGTTCATCAAAATCCCTGGCGGTTGCTCGCACCGTGCGACCACGGCGGATCAGTTCCGTGCTCATCAAATTGTAGGCGCCATCGGCAGTCAATTCATTCATGGAAATGGTATGGATGAAGGGATAAGCTCGCAGCGTCTGGCGGGTGGTGATTAAAAATCGACTGGTCCCGGCCATTTTAGCCAGAGCAGGCACCAGCGCATGCAGCTCTTCTGTTGTCTCCAGATTGTCAATGACCGCGAGGGTTTTCTTATTGGCCAGAGCCGTATGCAACCCCTCTAGCCTTTCAGCCAGCGGCTTGCCGGTTAAGCTGGTCAGTCCCAATTGCTCCGCCATGCGGATGGAGATGTCCTCCAGCGTGGTAGCCGAGTCGGGAACACTCATAAGGCTGCCATTCTCCGCCAGGAAAGCCTGACGGGCACTGACCCACAAAATCGCCGGCCAGGCTGTGGTCACATCAGGCTGTCCCACAAAGGCTCGCGCCAGCGCAGTCTTGCCAATGCCGCCAATCCCCTCCAGGCTGACCATCACCGGACCGGCAGGATCACTGAATAGCTCAGTCAGCTGCTTCAGCGCCGCACTGACTTCCACCAGACGGGTCGCGTCCGGAAGCGGCAGATAGCGCTCCTGGTTAGCTGGATTGCGGCGGTTCTCCAGCACCTGCCGCTGGAGTATTTTTACCAACAATTCCAGGCTGTGATTGAGTCGGCGGCGAAACTGCTGCGGTACAACACTGGCAGCTTGCGCCAGATCCTCCACAGGCAGGTTGACTATCGAGAAATAGCGAAAAAACAAAGCACTCCAGGCTTCCAACTCTGAGTTTCCGCGGGAAAAATCTTGTTGGATTTGCACCAGCGCCTGAATTTTATCTTTGGGTGTCTGCTCAACTAAACTTTCCTGCCGGCGCGCCAGAAAATAGGATTGGAAAACCATTTTCTCAAGCCGGTCAGCCAAAACAATCGCGCGTTCCTCTTTGACTTCTACAGCCGAATCAAACAAGGCGTCAATGGTTACCAGACCTTCGGCGGCAGCTTTGACACCTCGACTGGCTCGCAAAAACGATTCGAGCTGATCAACAGTGATTTTAGATAATGGCATAGTTCGATTTTTGTTCGATTTTTGCGCAATATAAATTGTATGAACGAATCTGTCGGGGTATTATATTACGGAACGAAAGATTAAACTTCGAAATAGCGATAGCGATGCAGCCAAAATGGGTTGCATATCTAATAAAGGCGTGATTAAAGGGGAAAATCACGCCTTTTTATTATTCACTGAACTCAAATTTTGCTGTTTCAGGCAAGGTTTTTATAAATTCATACAGATGACCTGTAATATTAAGTCTATCTGCCGGCGTTACCGCATAAAACCCGACCCTTGCGATCGGATTGGTAAAAATCCCACGCGTCATTACCAGGTCACCAACTTTTTCCCAATTTGGGGGGATTTTGTTATAGACGCTCTCATAGATCATGACGAGATGAACATTTTTTTGCTTTACCAAACGATCCATCCATGGCTGGCCATCATTCGCCATTCGGGACTGATACGCCTCTAGATACGCCAAACCCCAAAGGTCAAGTACATACTGATCATTCTTATAAGCAACATACCCCAGGTCATTGACGGCGACTGGGCCTTGGTAATAATCCACAACGAAGCGGTGCATTTGATATTGCTGACTGTAAATATTATTGCTTCCACTCGGCCACAAAGGAAATAGAAACAGGTACGGCAAGCTTGCAAGGACAAAGACCAAAATGCCAGCAGCTGAAATCGCAGCAAGCTTTAACCGAGATTTTTGTTGATCGAATATCTGTGAAATCGATACACCAAAAAGAATGATTAATCCCATTAGAGCGAAAACCCAGAAAAACACCTCATATCGTGCCCTGGCGACTTGACCAAATAATAGGAACACACCTGTCGCAATAACCATCACGAAGGCTAACTTCTTCTTTGATTCGTTTTTGGCAGCAAACAAATAAATTAGAAAAATAAGCGCACAAATTAAGATCACTGCGCCTGACCATTGCAGAACGTTCTCCGACAATCGGTCAAACAATACGAAGGTAGCATCACCGTAACTGGTAAAGCCTGTCTTTACAATTACTGAAGCTGGGAGCCAACCCCCGCCATTCACTCTTAAAAATGCAGTAAACCCAATCAGGGGAATTACAGTGGCTAAAGCTGTCAAAATACTGGTGCGATAGTTTTTGCGCAGAAATAGAAACAATAATGCAGCCATGGAGACCGCGCCATTTTCATATCGGACCAATGGCGCTATCACAATAGCCCAGAGCAGCCACGGATTTACTTCGTGGCGTGTTAAATTCAGGAGCAGCCCTAAACAAATTATTGCGATTGAAAGCACCTGGAGAGAGTGCTCCAGTCCCAAAAAAACCAGGGGAATAATATTCGTCGTCGGAATCAGCAAAATCAAGAACGTAAATACGATGACCTGTTTTAGTGAATGATTGGCGACCGTTATAGAATTGTCTAGTATTAAGTAAAAGATATAGACGGCAAAAATTGTGGCCAGAATATTATAGATTAATGGGGCAATTTCAAACTGGGCCACAGGCGCTAGCAAGATCGGCCATATAATGCTGGAGGACGGGGCGGAAAATTCACCTAGATTTACTCCGTACGTTCTATGGGCAATATTTTCAGCCAGGGCTAAATGAATGTACGTATCATCAAGCGGATAAACAAAAAAACCATTGTTGAGATGCAAAATTTCGAGAAGTTGCCATAAGATACCACCTGCTAGCAATAAATAAGCCAGCAGTAAAG
>DATMXL010000240.1:0-14769 GCA_035561555.1 Bellilinea sp. | reverse complement strand
TGTCAATCCTATCCCCTTATGTACTCTTTTTTAATACCCACCATAAAACATCGAGCGTCCATAAATCTATGTCAAGCTTCTTTGCCAAATAAAGATAAATATTATTCATTTCCAAATAAGTTTCACCAGTATTTTGGGTTTCCCATTTCTGGTTCCAAAGTTTGACCCGACGCAGACCAAAATCTGAAGTGTTATTCCACACTCCGTATTTTGAGGGTTGGAAAATCTGGAGAATAGCAGTTAGTACTGGCATCCCTAAGTGAGACACCATGCTGTGCTCGCCCCAATACCGTTCAGGACGAAGTTCATTTAATCGGTTCTGAATGGGTTGTCGCTCATCAACCAGAATCATTAATGCTTCGCGCAATAATTCCATATCCTCGGTCATATACTTGCCGACACGATGAAGGCTATCCCAATGGCCATTATTCTTTATTAATAGGAATGAGTGAAATTCCGCTTTGGTTAAGCTTGGTATGTGACTCGCTGAAAAAATCGGCTGGTAATGGGTAAGTACTCTGCTTTTAGATTTACTTATTAACTCGTAGTCTGGATGAGGTGCCACGATTTGTAGCTGTAATAAATCCTCGAGTTTGATTAAGGCGTAGGTTATTTTTGGATCGCTGCCGAAAAAGTTTTCCATCTACTATGTCCTATGTCGTAAGAAACCATCTCCGTAGCAAATTCTTAGAAATATTCCATTTACAACCAACAATTCGATTGTAGCAAGAATCAAATCAAGGTGGCAATTTTCATGGTGACGTTTATTGCTATAATTACCCTATCCAATTCGATCATTAAAGGGGTAAATCATGCCGCCAGCCGTTCTGTACCGCGCCGCCGATCTGACCGATTATATGGTCCGTTTCTTCCAAAAGCTGGGCGTTTCGCAGCCGCACGCTGAACGCGCCGCTGAAATCCTTATTTCCGCCGACCTGCGCGGGGTGAGCTCGCACGGCATCATCCGTCTCCACTCCTATTACGGCTCGCGCATCCTCAAGGGATTGATCGATCCCACCTCCCCCTTCACAACCGTGCGCGAGACCACCTCCACTGTGCTTATGGATGGCGGCAACGGCCTGGGAATGGTGGTTTCTTACCAGGCTATGCTGACCGCTATCGAAAAGGCGCGACAAAGCGGTGTAGCCTTCGTCAACGTACGTAACAGCAACCATTACGGCATCGCCGGCTATTACGCCATGATGGCGCTGCCGCATGACATGATCGGCATCAGCTTCACCAATGCGCAGCCGCTGGTCGTACCGACCTATGGCCGCTCCCGCTTAATTGGCACCAATCCTATTGCTGTGGCAGCACCTGCCTTGACCGAACGCCCGTACGTGCTGGATATGGCGACCAGTATCGTGCCGATCGGCAAGATCACGGTCTATGACAAAGCCGGGGAAGCGATACCTGAAGGCTGGGGCGTGGACAAAACCGGTGCCGTGACTACCAGTCCATCGGAAGTACTCAAGGGCGGTGCTTTGCTGCCATTGGGCGGCTCGGATGTGATGCGCGGTTACAAGGGTTATGGGCTGGGTCTGATGGTGGACATTTTTTCGGGTGTGCTTTCTGGGGCTGCCTTTGGACCGGAAGTTGGCGCGCCGGGTAGGGATGCACCTGCCAACGTTGGCCATTTCTTCGCAGCGGTTAATATCAGCGCCTTCCGCGACCCGCAGGCCTTCAAAGCTGACCTGGATTCACTGATCCACACCCTGAAAGAAGCTCCCAAAGCGGTTGGTCAAGAGCGCATCTATATTCACGGCGAGAAAGAATTCGAACTATTCGAGCGCAACAGCCGGGAAGGCGTTCCGCTCTTATTGGAAGTTGTCAAAGGGCTGCGCGAAGCTGGCGACCAGGTAGGCGTGCCTTTTGACCTGCAGGCTGTGGGTGAAACCACCGGCGAAGAGGAATAAGCTAATTCTTCGCCAGCAAAATCAAAGCCTCATCGCCGGATAAAGCCAGATAACCGCCCTTCTCAACCACGGGCATTATCTCCCGCTGGTTGGAGAGCGCCAACGTCCAGTTCAGGCGCAGCATTTCCCCACCCAGCGCTAAACGTACCGGGCGGCGGCTGAAGTTAAGTGCCACCAGCACCGTTTGGTCGCGATCCTGACGCATGTAAGCCAGGATTTTCTTCGGCTCGAAGGTCACTGGCTGGAACATACCGCGGCGCAAAGCCGGCAGGTCCTTACGCAGCTGGATGATACGCCGATAAAAATTGAACAGGGATTTCGAGTCGGCGCGCTGCGCTTCGACATTGCGCTTAACGTAGTCTGGATTGACCGGCAGCCAGGATTTTGTGGCGCTAAAACCGGCATGCGGACTGTCACTCCATTGCATGGGTGAGCGGTTTTTGTCGCGCCCGTCAAAAATTGGCCAGTATTTTTCGCCGATGCGGTCCTGAATAAAGCGGCGTTGAACATGAATATTACGCATGCCAAGTTCCTCGCCATAATAGATGAATGGCGTTCCGCGTAAGGTCATCAGTAGCGTCGCAGCCACTTTCAATCGTTCGTCGTCGCCGCCGCAGTGATACCGGGAAGCCGAACGCGAGGTGTCGTGGTTGTTGAGTGTATACACTGGCCACGAATCAGGGTGCATGGCTTTTTCAGCGCTCAATATGGCCTTCAGGAAGCTGGCAGGATCCCAATGCGCATGCAGCATTTCGAAATCAAAGGCTCCGTGAATCAAGCCTGGCGCGGTATATTCAGCCACATTTTGCGGCGTAGCCAGAAAAGTCTCGCCGACAGCATAGCGATCCGGGTAGGAATCCAACAATTCCCGCATCTCGCGCAGAAAGGGAATCATCTCCGGCTGGTTTGAGTCATAAATATGCTTCTGACGGTCAAAAGCCCGTAATCCCATCGCTGGTGGATTATCCGGCAGATCGGGGTGCTTGAAATAATTGCTAAAAACATCCAGGCGAAAACCGTCAGCCCCGCGGTCCAGCCAAAAGCGGAAAACATCCAGGCAGGCTCTGCGCACCTCCGGATTACGCCAGTTCAGGTCCGCCTGCTGGGGATAAAACATATGGTAATAAAATTGACCGCGCACGGGGTCAAACTCCCAGGCAGGAGTACCGAAAATGGCTTCCCAGTTATTTGGCAGGCTGCCATCCGGTTTGGCATCCCGCCAGATGTACCAATCGGCGTAGGGGTTGTCTTTCCCCTTGCGAGATTCCTGGAACCAGGGATGCTGGGTTGAGGTGTGATTGAGCACCAAATCCAGGATTACTTTGATGCCGCGCTGGTGCGATTCAGCCACCAGGCGGTCAAAGTCAGCCAGGGTGCCATATTGGGGATCAATATCCATGTAGTTGCTAACATCATAGCCAAAATCAACGTCTGGCGAGGTGAAAAATGGCGAGTACCACACCGTCTCGACCCCCAATTCGACCAGATAATCCAGCTTCTGGATGATGCCAGGCAAATCACCGATGCCGTCACCGTTGCTGTCCGCGAAAGAACGGGGATAAATTTGATACACCACGCCGTCGCGCCACCAGATTTCTTCGGCTGCCATGTTTCACCTCTCTGGATATGATGAATGCTACGCCTGAGTATAGCATGACCCATTCAAAGCAATTAACAACCAAAAGACCTTGTCCGTAGAAGATGATGAATCCAGTACAGATTCCAGGCTAGATTCCTTGCACTTTACCCTTGACTGTGTTAAAATAACCCTGTAAGCAAGCCAACCTATTTCGCACTCAACGAAAAGTGGGCCTCCCCCCACTTTTCTGCTTATATAAGAGCCCTACATATTTTGGAGATAGCGCAAGCATGAAGAACGAATTTACTCTGGCTTTCAATGAAGTCATCGAGGAAAAACAATTGGGTCGGGAGATTATCCTGAAAGCTCTGGAATCGGCTATGGTTTCGGCCTATCGCCGTGCTGTCAACGCCTCTAACGCACAGCACGTTGAATCCAAGGTGGATACAGAAACCGGCAAGGTTACCATTCTTGCCGAAAAGGAAGTCGTTGAATCCGTGCAGGAAGAGACGACCGAAGTCACCCTGGAGGTGGCCCGAACGTTTGACCCCAACGCCCAATTGGGTGACATGGTCATTGTGGAAAGCACTCCCAAAGATTTTGGTCGTGTAGCCGCCCAGACCGCCCGCCAGGTGATCCAGCAGCGCATCCGCGATGCTGAACGCCAGGCGCAAATCGATTTTTATTCGAAGCAGATGGGTGAAATCGTCAGCGGCGTCGTCCAGGCAGTCAATGCCCAGGGGTTGACCATCGGCCTCGAGATGAAGGCTGAAGGCGCTATGCCGCGCAAAGAGCTGATTCCCGGTGAACGGCCCCGCATTCACGAACGCGTGCGCGCCCTGGTCGCCGAGGTCAAAGACAACCCGCGCGGACCGCAAATCATCCTTTCACGCACACACCGCAACTTCTTGCGCCGCTTATTGGAAAACGAAGTTCCCGAGATCTACCACGGTGTGGTCGAAATTCGTTCCATCGCCCGCGAGCCGGGTGAACGCGCCAAAGTAGCCGTTTCCGCCACCCAACCCGGCATTGACCCGGTTGGCGCTTGCGTGGGTATCCGCGGTGTGCGCATCCAGGCGATCGTGCGCGAGTTGCATGACGAAAAAATCGATGTGATCGAATGGAACGCCGACCCGGCTGCCTTCATCGCCAAGGCGATCAGCCCGGCGCGGGTAAATGGCGTTTACTTGAATGACCGCAATGCTGGCGGCAAAACTGCCACAGTTGTTGTCCCCGAAGATCAACTCAGCCTGGCAATCGGCCGCGACGGTCAGAATGCCCGTCTGGCTGCCAAGCTGACCGGCTGGCGGATTGACATCAAGAGCCTGCCAGAGGCAGCTGCTGACGTGCTCAACCGGCTGCAAAAAGAAGAATCCATGGCTCCTGTGGCGGCTCAAGAAGCTGACATGATGGTCAAGGTAGAAGAGCTGTTAGCCCGTAAAGCCGAAGGTCGCCCGCTGGCTCCTGAAGAGTTCGAGCAGCTGGTGCGCTTTGTGGACCGTGTAGAAAAGCGCGCTTCCGCCCGTCCAGCTGTTGAAAAAGCAGTCGTGGATGAGATCGAGACCGCCCGGTCGATGATCCCAGCCAGTGCCTTCGAAATGAGCATTTTGGATAGCGGTCTGCCTGAACACGTTGCCTACATCCTTCAGGAAGCTGGTTTCAGCACCCTGGGTGAGATGGCGCTGCAGATCAAGGTCCGCCCGGACGATATCTTACGCTTGAACGGCATTGGTCCGCGCGCCCTGCAGGAAATCAACAATATGGTCATCGCGCTCGACGAACGGCATGCCGAAGAAGTAGCCGCCGCAGCGGAAGCTGCCAGAATTGCTGCAGAAGCCGCGCCAGAGGTGGTCGAGACTGAACCAGTTGCTGAAGCCATCGAAACAGCCGTCGAAGTACCTGTTGAAGACGTTGCGCCGGTTGAGGCGGTGGAACTCGTGGAGAGCGAAGCAGCTCCTGTCGTGAGTGAACCCGCCGTCACCGTTGAGGAAACTGAAGAGGAAGAAGTTCCATTCGATAAACTCTTCGAGTTGCGCCAGATCGTTCCAGTTGCGGCTGCTTCCGATGAAGAAGAAGAGGAAGAAAGCGAAGCTGGCGTCCCAGGCAAGAAAAAAGGCAAGAAAAAGAAGAAACATGTTCAGGTTGAATACGATCCCGATAAAGATCAAACGATCGTTACCCGCAAACACCGCCGCGATGGCGAAGGTTGGGACTGGGAGCCCTAATATGACCGGTTGCACGTTCTGAGAAAGAAAGGTGTCTAAAAAACCTACCAAACGTGTGAAACATATTCCGCAGCGCACATGCGTTGGGTGTCGGCAGGTGATGCCCAAGCGGAATCTGATCCGGGTCGTACGCAGCCCGGAGGGGGTCTCCGTCGACTTGACAGGTAAAGCTGCCGGACGGGGAGCCTACGTTCACGATACAAAATCCTGCTGGGAAAGCGCTCTGAAAGGTGCGCTGGCCTATGCCTTAAAAACTGAATTGACCGAACAGGACAGGGACGTTCTGATTCACTATGTGGATAGTCTGCCAGTGGACGTTATGACAGAAGCCTGATAATCTCGTTCCTTTAACAGGACGAGAGAATGTCAGGAATGCCGATTGATTTGACCCCTCAGCATCACCCGACGTCATCGACGCCCATCCCCGGTCATGATAACGAAAACTTTGCAGCGTCAGGGGACGCAGGGACGCATAAACGGATACGAGGTGATTATGAGCGATAATGGGTCAAAAACAATTGAGCTGCCTGGCAGCATTACCGTGCGCGACCTGGCTCAACGCATGGAAGCCAGCCCGATACAGATCATCAAAATTTTGATGTCTAACGGGGTGATGGCTAACATTAACCAACTGATCGATTTCGATACGGCCTCCGTCGTAGCCTCAGAAATGGGTTTTGAGACCAAATCTGAGATTTACGACCTTCCCGAGGAACAGGAAGTCGGTGAAGTACCCCTTTGGCGGCAGTTGATCGCCAAGGAGGAAATTAAGACCCTGGTCGATCGCGCCCCGGTTGTGACCATTCTGGGACATGTTGACCACGGCAAGACCACCCTGCTGGACGCCATTCGGCATACCAATGTGGCTGGCGGCGAGGCTGGCGGTATTACGCAGCATATCGGCGCCTACCAGGTAGAACACAATGGGAGAGCAATCACTTTCCTCGACACCCCAGGCCATGCCGCTTTTACCTCCATGCGCTCGCGCGGCGCTCAGGGTGCGGATATCGTGATTCTGGTGGTGGCGGCCAATGACGGTGTCATGCCGCAGACGCGGGAAGCCATTGCTCACGCCAAAGCAGCACGGGTGCCGATCATTGTGGCCATGAACAAAATTGACCGCGCCGATGCCAACCCCGACTTTACCAAGAAACAGCTGTCCGAAAACGGACTTACGCCGGATGATTGGGACGGTGATACCATGGTTGTGCCGGTGTCCGCTAAACTCAAGCAAGGCATCGATGACTTGCTGGAGGCGATTTTATTGGTTTCCGATAATATCGACATCAAAGCCAACCCCGAAGGCAAAGTGTTTGGAACAGTAATCGAGTCAAAGGTTGAGCGCGCCAAAGGCGTGGTTGCCAATATGTTGGTTTATAACGGCACCCTTGAGCCCGGCGATGTCATAGTGGCTGGACAGGCTTATGGCCGCGTCCGTGCCATGTTCGATTTCCGCGGTCGCAAGCTCAAAAAGGCCGGTCCCTCGACGCCGGTTCAGATCATGGGAATGAACGAAGTCCCCTCTGCCGGTGATATTTTCTTGAAATTCGCAACCGAACGCGAAGCACGTGCTCTGGTCGAAGAACGTACCCAGGCACGCCAGCAGCGCGCAGCTGCTGCTCCCAAGGCTACGCTGGAAGAATTGTTTGCCAAGGTGCAAGCCGGTGAAACGCATGAACTGCGTTTGATCGTAAAAGCTGACGTTCAGGGGTCGCTAGAGCCGATCATTTCTTCGTTGAACGAGCTGGGTAAAGGCGATATCAAAATCAACATCCTGCATGCCGAAGCTGGCAACATCAACGAAAGCGATATCATGCTGGCAACCGCCTCCCACGCCATCGTGGTCGGGTTCAATGTCCAGGCTGATGCTTCGGCGCGCCGCAATGCTGAAGCTGAAGGCGTCTCGATCCGTCTCTACAATATCATTTATCGGCTGACGGAAGACATCGAAAAAGCCATGAAAGGCTTGCTCGAGCCGGAAATAACTGAAAATGTCATCGGTACGGGCGTCATTTTGGCAACTTTCCGTATCTCCAAAGTCGGCGCCATTGCCGGCGTCCGCGTGACCAGCGGCGAGCTCCGCCGGAATGCCAAGGTCCGTTTACGCCGCGAAGGCACCATCATTTTTGAAGGCGAATTTTCATCTTTAAAGCATGAAAAAGAAGACGTCAAAGAAGTGCGCAATGGTTTCGAATGCGGGGCTGGCTTCCGGAATTATAATGATTTTGAAGTCGGCGACTTGATCGAATGTTATGTGCTGGAGCGCGCTGAGGCGTAACTCCGGGCGAGTAGAAGGAAGGATGCAATGCCGTCAAAATTAAGACTCCAACGCATCGGCGATCGAATTCGGCAGGACCTGTCAGAAATGATCGTCATGGGCAAAATTCGCGATCCGCGCGTTGCGGGTATTACCGTCACAGATGTCAAGGTTGACCGCGAATTGGCCTATGCGGAAGTGTATCTATCTGCCATAGAAGGCAGTGAGCGGGCTCAAGAAGCTCTGCAAGGCTTTAATAGCGCCAGCGGCTACATTCGGCGCGCACTGGCGGATAGCATCGAGCTGCGGGCCTTCCCGCGTTTGCGTTTTCACTGGGATCCCACCCCGGAAAAAGCAGACCGGATCGAACGGCTTCTGGCTGACATCCGGCAGGATCAGCCGCCGGTGGAGCCTGTGGATTCGGAAGAACCTGAAGACGACGAGGAAGAGCAGGATGGATGAGGCAGCGCAGGCTGTGATAGGCGAACGCCTGATCAGCGCAAAAAATGTGCTGATTGTGGCGCATGTCCGTCCGGATGGAGATGCCATAGGCTCATTGCTTGGGCTGGGGCTTTCCTTGCAAAACGCCGGCCGCAACGTGCAAATGGTGCTGCGGGACGGTGTCCCCGACAATTTGATGCACCTGCCTGGCAGCCAGCAGGTCACAACTCGGGTTACCCGGCCTTTTGACACGTTCATTGCCGTTGATTCGGGCGATCTGAAACGGCTTGGTATAGAGGTCACCCCACGGCAGCCGGATATTCAAATTGACCACCACATCACCAACTCGCGCTTTGCCTTGATCAACCTGGTCGTGCCTGAAGCGGTAGCGACAGCTGCCATTTTGGCAGAATCGCTTCCCAAGTGGGGTCTTCCCCTGACCAAAGACATTGCCAGTGTGCTGCTGACCGGGATTCTAACGGATACCATCGGCTTCCGCACCTCCAATATGAACTCCAGCGCTTTGCGGATAGCCGCCGACCTGGTAGATCGCGGCGCAGATTTGCCGCATTTATATTTTCTGGGCCTGGTATCCCGCTCCATCGAAGCTGCGCGTTATTGGGGTGTGGGTCTTTCTACCTTGCAGCAGAAAGACCGGCTTATTTGGGCCACCTTGCGTGAGACCGACCGTTTACAGGTCGGGTATAATAATTTGGATGATGCTGACCTGACGGATATACTTTCCAGCATTGCGGATGCGGATATTTCGGTGCTATTCATCGAACACTCGCCGGATCTGGTCAAAGTCAGTTGGCGCTCTCAACCCGGTTGGGACGTCTCGAAAATTGCTACGCAGTTTGGTGGTGGCGGTCACGCTGCAGCTGCCGGGGCCGAAATCCCTGGTACGCTCGAGGAAGTCCAGACCACTGTTCTTGCCGCAACCGAAAAATTGCTGCTCAATGGCAATTCTCATTAATCATCCGGTCTGACTTGAAGGGTTAGAATTCCGATATTCATCAAATTTCGCCGCAATGCTGCGAAAGGGGAGAAATGGAATTGAATGACGACCAGATAAACTCGATTTCCGGGGTCCTCGTGGTTGATAAACCAGTTGGATTGACCTCGCATGAAGTCGTGCAAATCATCCGCCGCGGCACCTACATTCGCCGAGCCGGGCATACCGGCACCCTTGATCCGCGAGCATCAGGCGTGTTGGTTGTTTTGCTTGGACCCGCTGTGCGCCTGAGCGAATATGTTTCGGCTTCCGATAAGCGTTATCAGGCCGTCATCTTGCTTGGAAAAACGACCGATACCTATGATGCTGACGGGCGAGTCCTGTCCAGCAACCCGGTGGATAATATTACCGAAGCTCAATTCGAGGAAACACTGCAGCAATTTGTGGGTGAAATCGAGCAGGTTCCCCCGCCGTACTCAGCCATCAAAATCAAAGGGCGCAAAGCCTATGAGATGGCGCGCGAAGGTGAAGAATTTGACCTTCAACCGCGAAAAATCAATGTGTACAGCCTGGAATTGCTCGAATGGGCGCCGCCAGAAGCTGTCATCGATGTGTACTGCTCCTCCGGTACCTACATCCGCTCATTAGCCAATGACCTTGGTAAGATGCTGGGATGCGGTGCTCATCTGGTAGGCTTGCGCCGCACAAAGAGCGGGCGGTTCACGCTGCGCGATGCAGTACCGCTGCGTAAATTGCGCGAGTCGTTTGACGACGGTTCATGGTATCAATACGTCATTCCAGCCGCCGAAGCGCTTTCGGATTGGCCTTCCATTGAGTTAACCGAAGCCAATGTTGATGCGATCCGCCATGGACACCGGGTGCCAGGTGAAGCTGGCGTTGGCAAAATGGCACGCGGCATCAGCCTGGATGGCGAACTGGTCGCTTTGCTGGAATTCGACCCCTCTAGCAATGAATGGCAGCCGAAGAAAGTTTTCAATTAGCAAGCGCCTAAAAGCAGAGATAAAAAATGCCGGAAAAACCGGCATTTTTATTGCCTGGCGGAACCAGGTTATCGGTTAAAATCATCCATGGTTCAGCGCTGGAAAAAAAAATTCGGAACCTCGGGAACTTCATGCAGCATTTTCAATCTCTCGACCCGTTGCATCTACAAGACGCCTGGATAACCATCGGATCCTTTGACGGCGTTCACCTCGGTCATCAGAAAATTGTTAACCAACTTACCCGCCAGGCTCACGCTCAACAGCATACAGCCGTGGTGGTGACTTTTTTTCCGCACCCGGCTGTGGTACTAGGCAAAGGTACCAATGTCGGTTACCTTACCACCCCCGAAGAGCGGGCAGAACTGCTTGGCGAGTTGGATGTGGATGTGGTGGTTACACTCCCCTTCACCCGGGAATTGGCCTCATTCAGTGCACACGAATTCATGCAGCGGTTGGTTGACCATTTAGGGGTGCGTCATCTGCTGGTGGGATATGATTTTGCATTGGGGCGGGGACGCGAGGGAAACGTGGAACGTCTGCGGGAGATCGGTCAGAGCCTGGGGTACACGCTGGATGTTCATCACCCGGTCGAAGCAGATCATACACCGATTTCATCTAGTCATATCCGGAAGTTGATCCGGGCTGGCGAGGTGCAGGCTGCCGCCAATCTGTTGGGGCGTAATTACAAAGTCACCGGAACGGTGGTTCATGGGGATGGGCGTGGCAAAGCGCTCGGATTTCCCACGGCCAACCTGGATTACTGGAATGAGCGTGTAATGCCGGCCAACGGAGTTTACGTCACCTGGATCTGGATCGATGGTATTCGCTACCCCTCAGTCAGCAACTTCGGACTCCGCCCAACCTTCGATCAGGTACCGGAAACGCCCCTCCTGGAAGGCTATATTATTGATTATGCTGGCGATTTATATGGAAAAACGGTGGAACTGGAATTTATCACCTACCTGCGCCCGGAACTTAAGTTTGATAGTGTCGCGGATTTAATCGAGCAAATGCATCGCGATACCCAAAAATCATTGGAGGTACTGCAATATGAGCGCTGAAACCCAGGTCTACCTGCTGGATCCAAAGAATTTAAGCCCGGAGACCATCGCCGTCACCTTCGCCAAGACCTCCCGCTCACCGGAAAGTTTTCGCGAAATCGCTGCCGAACTCAACGACGAAAAGAGCGCTCAATTCCATGAAAAATGGGTTGTCGGCTACGGTCATTCTTCCGTTGCGGAACATGCGGTGCTGCATATCGCTGTGGAAAATTGCTCGCGACTGGCGGTGGAAGCGCTCGAATCATGCCGCCTAGCTTCCTACACCGAAAAATCCACCCGATATCAGAAGTGGACGCCGCAAGACTTTCACTCACCCGCCGAATTGGAAGATCATCCCCTCAGAACCGTGTTTACCCATACCGTGGAAACACTTTTCAGGCATTATCTGGAAGCGCTGCCGGCGGTTAAAGGTGTCATCGAGCAGGAGCATCCCCGCGAAGAAGGCGAAAGCGACAGCGCCTGGGAACGCCGCATCCGGTCACGCTATGTGGACATCTGTCGCTTCTACCTGCCGGCGGCTGCTCTGGCCAATGTCGGCATGACCATTAACGCGCGTGCCTTGGAGCATTCGATTTCCAAGATGCTTTCGCACCCGCTGATGGAGGTGCAGGCGCTCGGTCGTGAATTGAAACGGGTTGGACAGGAGAACACCCCCACCCTGATTAAGTACGCCAACGCAATCCCCTACCTGGAGACTGCACAGCATGCACTTTCTCAAAGTGCTGCGGCGTTCTTGCCCGGCGAGGCTGTGCGCGGCGACTGGTGCCAGCTGATCGACTTCGACCGTGAGCTCGAAAACCGGATTCTGGCGGCAGCTTTGTACCGTTTTGGGACCGTTGACTATGCGCATGCAATGAGTGCCGTTGGTGCGCTTAATCCAGCTGACCGGCAGCGTCTGGCTCATGAAATCCTTTTTGGCATGGAGAAGTTTGTGATCCCCCTACGCGAGCTGGAGTATGGCAACTTCACCTTCGATGTGATGCTCGACCAGGGCGGATATTTCGAACTCAAACGCCACCGCATGATGACACAGACACCACAGCAACTCACCACCCACCTAGGTTACGCCGTGCCGCGCCGGATTGTGACCGCTGGTCTGGAAGATCATTATCGCACCGCCATGCAGCTGGCTGCCGATGCTTATGAGCAGGTGGCTGCCTGGAACCCGGCAGTTGCCAGCTACCTGGTGCCGAATGCCTATAACCGCCGCGTATTGTTACAAGTTAATTTACGATCAGCGCTGCATCTGCTCTCGCTGCGCAGCGCTTCGAACGCACATTTCAGCCTGCGCCGGCTCACACAACGTATGGCAGAAGAAATGCGGGCGGTACTACCCCTGCTGGGGGCATATATCAATACCAATGAGAAAGAAACCTGGCAGAAGGTGGAGCAAGACCATTTTGCGCAGGTTTAAACTCCCTGCAAATCTTTTTCCAGCGCTTCTAAAACTTCGGTGACTTCGCGCACCGTTTCAGACTGCAGCCGTTGGTCGTACCACCCCTCCATCTCGACCAGCAGTCCTTCATTGATCTCGCGCAGCATTTCACGCTTCTGGTCCGAAGTTAAATCAGCACGCCGGCGAGTCCGTTCTGCCTCCAGGTGGGCTGCTTTCCAATCCGCCAGAGCCTGGTGCGCGGCTTGAGGACGTTCGACCCAGACACCCAGCGGGGTAAATTGTTCATCCATGATTTGGACCGTCGGGAGACTGTAAATATCGCGGTCATTGAAATAGGTGCGCAGCGCAGGCCAATCCTTGCGGATAAATAAACGCAGGTCGACGGCTGGAGCAGACTCCGCCAAGCGCGCCAGAATGGGCAGGTTCATTAAGCAGTCAGAGCACCACTCTTCCGTCAGAACCAGCATCCGGCGCACCGTTTTCAGAGCCGCCAACCGCTCAATTTCCCCCGGCGCCAGATGAACGGCTTGATAGCGGCGCTGCATGGCAGCTTGATTGACATCCATTCTGCCGATCAGCTCCGGGAGGGTTAAGCCGCGCTCCCAAACACTCTCATCGATAATAAATTCATCCACAGTCCACCTCAATCATCTATTTTTCGCTGTCAGGTCGATGATATACTCGTTTTCAACCAACATCCGAACCTGGAGAATTCCGTGAAGAAATCCGACTTGCTTGAAGCACTAGAAACCAGCCATGAAAATATTCTCACTTTGATCGAAGGTGTTCCCGTTGAGGTATTGACCCAACCCGGGGCCACCGGCGAATGGTCCGTAAAAGACCTTCTGTCGCACCTGTTAATTTGGGAAGCCGAGACCATCAAATTGCTGTACCAAGCACACCTGCACCGCAAACCGGATACCGCACACTTCAAGACCATCAGTGATGATGAGCAAAATAAGATCTGGCTTGCTCAATTTAAAGACCGGCCTTACGAACGGGTGTGGAATGACTATGCAACGATCCGCGACCAAACGATCGAACGACTGAGCGAAATCAGTGACGCCAACCTCAATAATTCAACATTTTACCCCTGGCTTAAGGGTGGAACCCTGGCCGAATTAATCCAGTCATTCATCCTGCAACACGAAGCCGAGCACACCCAAACCATCCAAAATTGGTTAAATAAACAGTCGAAGCCTTAGCTACCATAAGCCTCGTCGTAATCCGCCATGGCGGCACGGATCACCTCTTCAGCGCGCTCGTGACCATACACCGATTCAATGTACGTCAGTGATTCCTTGCCTGGGACTAATTTATAGGTGCTGAAATAATGGCGCAGGCGTTCCACCAATACGGATGGCAATTCGGAGACATCATTTACATTTTCCCAAAACTTATCATTCGACAGCACAGCGATGATCTTGTCATCCGCTTCGCCATTATCAATCATCAGCAGACCGCCAACCACGCGCGCTGTTAAAATGATCTCCGACTTGCTGATGGGCCGTTCGCTGATCACGCAAATATCCAATGGATCACCGTCACCACGGGCGGCGGAGGGTGACATTTCACCAATCCGCTTGCCGCAGTACGTGCGGGGTATAAACCCATACAGCGTTGGCGGTACCGATGAACTACGCTGCGGACGGTCAACCTTGAGGTAACCAGTAGTCTTTTCCACTTCGTATTTGACCAGGTCATACGGGGTAATTTCGATGTAGGCATGGACTACTTTGGGCGGATTTGGACCGATTTCCAATCCATGCCAGGGATGAGGTCGCCAGCGGAAAAATGGGTTTGGGAAAGACAAGTGATGCTCCTCGATGCTCATAGCATATACTACCAATTATACTCGGGGTGGGGCAGAAATAGGTTCCGTCCTGAAGCTGGTTGGATTTGGTAAAAGGGTGAGCTCGCAGCGGCCCGGATACACTG
>DATMXL010000239.1:0-5154 GCA_035561555.1 Bellilinea sp. | reverse complement strand
GTTAAATACCCCTAATTCCAACAAACGGAGCTGCATGAAACTTCCCCTCATCATCGGGATTATTGCCCTGGCGGTTGTCCTTGGCGTTGGAATGGTCACCACGGAATTCACCACCTACCTCGGCGATGACCCCACCACTTGCAATAACTGTCACGTGATGGATGCGGTTTATGAAGGTTGGTATCATGCCGGACACCAGGCCTGGGCTAACTGCACCGATTGTCATGTGCCGCATTCGTTTATTCCAAAATATTTCATGAAAGCCAAGTCCGGCTATAACCACGTGCGGCATTTTACTTTTGGCACCATCCCAGACCCGATCCGCGCCAAACTGGAAACCGACAAAATAATCCAGGAAAACTGCATCCGCTGCCATGAAGAGACTGTTTCTGCCATTGCTGACGGGCAAATGGACGCCGAACGTTACTGCTTTGACTGCCACCGCAGCGTGGCGCACGGCGAGCGCGGCATCAGCATCTTGCCGCACCAGGATGTAGGCATTTATGATCCCGAATCGATCCAGTTATACGAGGAGACCTCTTCACCATGAAACGCACAAAAATTCTCCCCATCGCTCTGAGTGTCATTATTGTGATTTTGGCTGCCGCCGTCGTGCTGCTGCTGATTTTCATGAAGAACCAGCCTATCGAGACCCGCGGCGTGCCGGCTCTGGTGGAAATTGCCGCCATGGAACCCGACAGCGAAGCCTGGGGCGTCAACTTTGCCAATCAATACACTACCCTGCTCAAGACTGAATCCAATAATACCGGCACCGTTTACGGCGGCTCCGATCCGGTCCAAAAGCTGGAGGTCGATCCGCGCCTGGTAGGGTTGTTTGCCGGGTATCCTTTCAGCAAGGATTACAAGGAAGATCGCGGTCACATGAATTCCGTCACCGATGTGGAAGGTACCGCACGTATTAACGAGAAGACTCCTGGTACCTGTTACTCCTGCAAAAGCTCCAGCAATCCCAAGTTATGGGCTGAAATGGGCATGGCTGCCTATGACAAGACTCCCTTCGCAGAATTGGGTGCCCGCATCGAAGAACCCATCGGCTGCTCCAACTGCCACGAGGCCAACAGCATGCGGCTGATCGTCACCAACCCGGCGCTGGAAGAAGCATTGGAAGCCCAGGGTAAAGATTGGACCACCTTCACCCGGCAGGAAATGCGCTCGGTGGTGTGTGCCAATTGCCACGTAGAGTATTACTTCAAAGGGGACGGCAAGTACCTGACCTTCCCCTGGGCTGGCGGCACCACCATCGAAGCCATTGAAAATTACTACAACGAGTACAGCTTCAGCGACTGGACCCACCCCGACAGCGGCACCGCCATGGTCAAAATGCAGCACCCGGACTATGAACTTTTTAGCGCTGGCAGCACCCACTTCAATGCCGGCGTTGCCTGCGCGGATTGTCACATGCCCTACACGCGGGATGGCTCGGTCAAGTTCTCGACGCATGATGTCCACAGCCCGTTGATTAAACCGGCGCAAGCCTGCGGCGCCTGCCACACGGACGTGGAATACGTCACGGGGCGGGTGGCAACCATCCAAAAACAGGTATCCGACACCATGCTCGCCACGGAAGATGCCATTCTGGAAGCCATCGACGCCATCAAGACTGCCCTGGCCGAAACTGGAGCCGACGCTGGGCTGATTGCAGAAGCGCGAACCCTGCACCGTTCAGCGCAACTGCGCTGGGACTTTATTGCCGCTGAAAACAGTATGGGATTCCACAACCCGGAAGAAGCCCTGCGCATCCTGGCTTCCGCCACCGACCTGGCCCGCCAGGCACAGATCAAGGCTGTACAGGCGTTACCGTAACCACCCGATACCTCACAAAAAAGGCAGGCTCAGCAGCCTACCTTTTTTATTGCAAGACACCGCGTAAGGTGCCGCTAACCGAAATCTCCTTAGGGTGCACTTTCCGCAGGACTCTGTAAGAGTAGCGCACCACAAATGGCTTTTTCCGCTGTAGGGTGCATGCCGTCTTCGCGGTTTGTGCGTCCCCTTGTGGGATGCATGCACCATTAAGGACAGCTTTCCAAAGTCTTGGTAGGGTGCGCTTAAGCGCACCTCTTTTCAGCGCACCATAAAAGCCATTTTCGCTGTAGGGTGCATGCCGAATTCGCGATTTGTGCGTCCCTTTGTGGGATGCATACACCATCAAGGGTCGCTATCCGAAGCCGCCGTAGGGTGCGTGCCGCTTCTGCACGCACCGAACTATTCATCAATATGCATAAAATTTTAACGTGGTGCCGCTTTCCGAAGCCGCCGTAGGGTGCGTGCCGCTTCTGCACGCACCGAACTATTCATCAATATGCATAAATATTAAACGTGGTGCCGCATTCCAAAGGACTCTGTAAGAGTAGCGCACCGGATTTCTACATTTATCCGGTTATCTCGACCACCACGCCCTTTTCCGCCCATGTATACAACCACTCAGCGTCTTCCAGCGTGAGAATAATGCAGCCAAACGAAGCTGGCCGGCCTAAAATCCCGCCCCACAGGCGAGTCCCATTGGACAGTTTCGGCAGGCCGTGAAACCCATTCATGAATCCAGGCCAGGCCTCGTAAATCCCGATGAAGTGCGGCATATATAAATCCCAAACGGAGGCGTAAGCTTCCAACTCGTGGGTCTGCACCTGGAATATGCCAGGCTGTGTTGGTGACCGGTCGATGCCGGTCGAAATCACAAATTCCTTGATCTGGCTGCCATTCTCGAACACCCTCAACCGCTGATCCGGTATCGACAGCACGAGCCGCTTACCCACCACTACCGGATACGGCAGCAGATCGTTCTTGGAAGGTAAGTTGATAGCCTGCCCGGCCGGCAGATTGTTCATATCCATCCCCGGGTTGGCGTTAAGAATCATCCAAAACGGAATACCGTTATTCCAGGCAACCTTGAGCAGCGTGTCGCCAGCCTGCACGTCGTACAAAGTAGGCGGGTGCCGGATAATGACGGTATATGCCTCGCCGTTAACCCAGCGGTCAGTCAGGTTGTAGGCGACCGCGGGCAGAATGAAACTTCGGCCATCCGTCATTTCCTTCTCGAGCGAATTGATGTATTCACCGAACCCTGACTCGTCCAGCGTCACAGTCAATGCGCCATCTTCCATCACCGGCTGCAGCCAGGAAGATAATAATTCGCGCGGTACACTCCATTCCAGGGTGTCATTGGATATCGGATCGTAGGCATGCACCAGCAGCGGACGGTCGAGCTGTGCCTGTAATTCACCCAGCTTCTGCTGCAAGGCGTCCACCGGCGAAGGTACTGCGCGGGTGATTAAAGGCAAATATCCGCTGCGTAAAATCAGAGCCGGATTTTCCGCCAGGGCTTGCAGCGTTGCCTCCGCGTCGTAAGCTACCCCGTCAGCACCGGGTTTGGCGATCCACTGTCCACCCTCAAAGGCGATTGTGGCTGCGCCTGGCTCCTGTTCGACCAGCAGACCCCAGTAATTCAATTGCTCGGCGGCAACATCCGGACTGAACACCACTACCGGTAATAGCTCCGGTGGTTTTTGACCTCTCAGCATGGCGCCGATCTCAGACCAGCGCTCTGATCCGCGGCCGTATTCGTAGGCTTTTCGCGCCGTGGCATTTGGATCCACCCACAGACCAAACTCCAGCGGTTTACCCTCAAATATCTGGTTTCCGTGACCAATCAGCAGTACCCTCTCGCGGTTCCACTCATTATCGATGCGCGTTGCGGCCTGCTCGAGCGTTAACCCGCCTACCTGGGTGTCGCCTACCTGCATACCAGCCGCGATCGGACCGGCTGCACGGTTATAGAGATATAGGCCAATCAGTATCCAGCCAATCACCAAAACGATGGCCGCAACAATCAACCAGGTCACCCAGGGACTGCGTGCCTCTTCAGGATAATGTGCCATGCCTGTAGACGGTTTCGAAACCAATGCCATACCTCTAGGACGGATAATTCAAACGGATGTTCCCGTCATTAAGTGTACACGAAATGTGCCGCTTCACCAGCGCGCTGCACGCGGCACGCCAATCCTATGCAGTTTCACTGTCCGCGGGTCTTTCGGCCAAACGCCGGCGATTTTTGTTCCGCAGTGGGGGCAGGCGCCAATCGACGACAGGTGATAGCCAGTGATGGTATAACCGCGCCGTTCCACCAAGACCTCAGAACAGGTTGGGCAGGTTGTATTCTCTAAAGATCCAACCCTGCCAGGCAGGTTGCCGGCGTAAACATAGTGCAGACCGGCTTCCTGTCCTATCTCAGCCGCCTGCTGCAGCGCGCGAGCTGAGGTGGGCGGCGGGTCGGTCATTTTGTAGTCCGGGTGGAAGGCAGTTACATGCCAGGGTATATCCACTGAGACCGAAGCCAGGTAGCGGGCAGCCTCCCATAGCTCCTCCGGGCTGTCGTTGAACCCCGGAATCACCAACGTGACCACCTCGACCCACAGGCCAAGATCATGCGCCAGTTTTATCGTGTCCAGCACATGCTGCAGCACCCCGCCCAGCTGACGGTACGTTTTATCCTGCATGGTCTTCAGGTCCACCTTGTAGGCAGTCAGGTATGGACGCAGGTAAGCCAACGCCTCGGGGGTGGCGTTGCCATTGGATACAAAGGCGCAGTGCAGACCAGCCGCTTTCGCCTGCTTAAAAACGCTCACCGCCCACTCGGAGGTAATCAACGGCTCATTATAGGAGGACACGATCACATCCGCGCCGCGGCGCAGTGCCAGAGCGGTCAACTCCTCGGGGGAGATCCGTAGAATCTCATCAACATCCAGTCCGGCTGCCGGATCGCGCAGTGTCTGCGAGGTCAGCCAGTTCTGACAAAAATCACAGTGAAAATCACAGCCGAGCATGCCAAAGGTCAATGCATCACTGCCCGGAAATACATGCGAGAAAGGTTTTTTCTCGATAGGATCCATCTGCAGCGCCGCCACATAACCCCACGGCGCCAGCAGTGTGCCATCGCGATTGAAGCGCACTTTACAAATGCCGCGCCGCCCCGGCTTAACCAGGCAGCGGTGAGCGCACGCCAGGCAGCGCACCGCATCGTCTTCCAGTTCTTCCAGTAATTCGGCCGGGCGGGTCAGTTCGTCCAGCCGGTCCGACAGGCTAACCATCCTGCACCTCGTTTCATACCAGTATCTATCTATAAACATTATACGACCT
>DATMXL010000238.1:0-4422 GCA_035561555.1 Bellilinea sp. | reverse complement strand
GAGCGATACCGCATTGAAAACGGGGTGTTTGTTTATTTTGTTACGTTCACGGTCGTCGACTGGCTGCCTGTCTTCGTGGATGAAATCCCCATAAAAATTGTCATTGACAGCTTGAAATACTGTATCGACCATAAGAATTTACGCGTTAATGCATATGTAATCATGCCGACCCACCTCCATGCGATCGTTTTTGATGCAACATTCGACTCGGTCAATTTGTCAAAAACATTGACGAATTTTAGATAATTCACCGGAAAACAACTGTCAGACTATGTTGATGCGAAGTGCTCCAGTGCTTTTTCGGATGTCCTGCGAGGTGAGAATTTAAAAGATCGCGAGCGAAGATTTTGGCAACCAGGCTGGCATGCCGAAGGAATTTATTCGGATAAATTTTGGGAACAGAAGGTAAATTACATGCACTTGAATCCCTGCAGGAAAGGATTAGTTCAGTCTCCAGAACAGTGGCGGTTTTCTTCAGCATCTTTTTGGTTGGATGGAAAGTCGACCGATTTGCCGATATCCAATGTAGCATGGGAAGGGTGAAACCAGTTCACTCTATCAGGAGACCGATGCAAACAGGGAAATCAACGCACTCGGTCAGGAGACCGGTGCAAACAGTGTACCTGACACGATCTATCCCCCATGCTTATGCCGGTGATGCAAATCCGGCCAATGCGGGTGCACATGCACCAGCGGCGTGTGCGCATGCACATGCGAGTGCCAACCGCTCTCCGGCAGGACCTCGTGTTCATGCACGTGGTGCCCATCATCATGTTGGTGCAGGTGCTCGTGCTCCTGTGCCTGATGCTCGTGTGTGTGCCCATGCTGCTCGCGGTAAAGCAACACGATCGATGCGGTGAAAATTGCGGCTGCCAGGCCGTGCTGCCAGGTAATCTTTTCCTCCAACAACACCACCGAGAGCAGCACCCCCCAGAACGGCGCGCTGGAGAAGACCAACTGACTGCGGGTGGCTCCCAGCTGCTGCGCTGACGCAATATACAGCACAATGCTCAGTCCGTAGGCTACCACCCCGATCCCCAGACCGCCCAGCACCTCGCCAAACGAAGCCGCCAGCGGCGCCAGGCTGACGCCAATGACCAGGTTGGTCGTGCCAGCCACCAGTCCCTTCCAAAAGGTTGACTGCGCCGGCGTGATGCCGTCGATCAGCGCGGTGACGTGGTTGTCAATGCCCCAGCTGACACAGGCTGCCAAAACCAGCAAGCCTGCCACGATCCCTGCGGCGCCTTCGCCGGCCGCCAAAATGACCGCCGCCAGAAAGATTCCGCCAGCCGCCAACCAGCTACGCTTGGTCAGGTGGTCCTTAAAGACGAAATGACCCAGTACTGCTGTGGCTACCATTTCCAGGTTGAGCCAGAGCGAAACCGAGGCCGCCGATGCCAGGCGCAGCCCGGCCAGCAGCGCCAGCGGTCCTAAAATGCCGCCAAATATCACCGATCCCAGCAATAGGAGCAAATTGCGCCGGTCCATGCGCCAGGGTGGCGTGAAGCTCCGCTCGCGCACCAGCAACACAATCACGCCCAGAGCTGCACCCAGGTACAGCAGCCCTGCCAGTTGGAACGAGGTCAGGTGCGCCAGCAGCGGCTTGCTGACCGGTGTGGCTGCGCCAAAAAACAACGCCGCCAATAATGCCAGGAAAAATGCAGGGGATTTCACGCAGGTATATTACCCCTGGAAGGTGGATTTTTCAATCCTTTATTCGCTGCATTCTTAGCGGTAAGTTGCGGATACAAACGGTACGCACCCTACGGCTGGAACGTCAATTTATCATTCCGTCAACCGTTGTCATCCTGAGGGAGTGCCTACAGATGGTTTTTGGTAAAAAAAAGCGCGGCAATGCCGCGCCCTTCCAGATCATCGCTTCACTGATTTTCTTAACTTATTTGCCTTGGCGGCGCGTGGTTACATCAAAGATTACGGCGCTGACCAACACCGCTGCCCGGACCATATATTGGATCGAGATGTCCCAACCCAAAAGGTTCATGCCGTTGGTAAGGGAAGCCATCACCAGAGCGCCAAGAATCGAGCCGCTGACCTTGCCGGAACCGCCGGCTACCGCAACACCACCCACGATAGCGGCACCGATAGCGTCAAATTCCATCCCGGTACCGGCAATCGTCGTCGCAGACCGCAGCCAGGAGGCATATAAGATGCCGGACACGGCAGTCATCAAGCCCATCGAACCAAAAACCAGAAAAGTGATTTTCTTTACACTGATGCCGTTCAACTCGGCTGCCTCGGGATTTCCGCCCACAGCGTAGATGTGCCGCCCGACAACCGTACGGGTTGTGATGTAGGAATAAATTAAGACCACGCCAGCCAGCACAACCGCTGCCCAGGAGAGACCCTGGTAACCGGCCAGCACCCAGGTAATGGCTGCAATCACGATCGAAATAAAAGCCAGATATAAAATGTAGACATTCATCGGTAAGACTGCAAAGTGATATTCCTGCGTCTTCTTGCGGTTGCGTAGATCACTTGCAATGAAAAGTACGATAGCCAGGATCCCGAGTAACAGTGTGACTTTATGGACTCCTGGTAAAAATCCAAAATCGGGAAGGTCGGGGATAAAGCCGTTCCCCAAAGCGTTGAAGATATTATTATCGATGATGATCGTGCCGGTACTTCGAGTTACGAGCTGTAACGCCCCTCTGTAGAACAGCCAGCCACCGAGCGTTGCCACAAAAGCCGGGATTCTGACCTGCGCGATCAGGTATCCAGTGAATAACCCCGCAATCGTTCCGAACACCAATACCAACGGAATGGTCACTCCGACAGGCAAGAGCCAATATTTCATGGCTATGGCTGCAACCGCTCCAAGCGTACCAGCCAGGAAACCAACCGATAGGTCAATGTGGCGGATAACGATGACCAGGGTCATGCCAACCGCTAAGACGGCAATATAACTGGCAGCATTGACCAGGTTGCCTATGTTCCTGGACGATAAAAATAAGCCCTTTGTGGTGATCGTAAAGAACACGACGATCACCACAAAGGCGAAATACATGCCGAAATCGCGGAGAACGTGCCTCTGAGCTTTGAGTGTTTCTTGAAAAGACATGGAAATCCTCCCTGCAGCGATTAAGCAACTACCGCTTCGGCAAAGTCATCACGGGCGCCAATCATATAAGCCACAACTTGCTCCCGGAATGTATCGATGTCCGTTTCGATCGGCCAGTCCCGAACTTTGCGTCCCTGGCGCATCACAATCAACCGGTCGCTAACGCTGTAGATGTCTTCCAACCGGTGGCTGATGATGATGATCGAGGCCCCCTGCGCTTTAAGCTCTCGTATCAGATCCAGCACCTTGCTGATCGCGCCAACACTCAAGGCTGCGGTTGGCTCGTCCATGATGATCACTTTTGAGTTGAACGCCGTCGCACGCGCGATCGCAACTGCCTGACGTTGTCCGCCGGATAACCTTTCAACCATTAAACGAACCGAGGGGATGTCGATTTTTAGGCGGCCAACCAGACGCTGCGCGTCTTGTTCCATTTTCTGAGTATTCATCACGCCAAAAGGCCCAATTCGCCTGCCGACGGTTTCACGCCCCAGAAACACATTGCCGGTCACGTCCAGGTTATCAGCCAAAGCCAAATCCTGATAAACCATCTCGATCCCCAGCCGGCGTGCGTCCAGCGGGTTCACCATATGCGCCTTGTTGCCCTCGATGAAGATTTCCCCTTCTTCTGGAATGTATGCCCCGCTCAGGACCTTCATCAAGGTAGATTTTCCGGCGGCATTATCGCCAACCAGTCCCAATACTTCATTATGATGCAGAACCAGGTCCACCCCGCGCAGCGCCTGGACAGCAGCAAAGTTCTTCTTGATACCACGCATTTCTACGACAGGTGCTTTTTCAGTCATAGGTTTAATTATCCTCCCTTTGATCTCAGACAATAAAAGGGGATTTTATTGACGGCGTACTGATCCGCCCGCTGCCGGGAAGGTCAGATTATTGTTTAATTATAGACCGCAGTGCCGTAAATGCCTGCCAATAATCATCTAGAATATTTGGAATTATCGGCGTACTGCGTGTGGGTAAACTTTACGCGAAAATGGCGATAAACTCATTTTCGCGTAAAGGAAAGCAAAGGTTTTTATGGATTGCAGGAATAGTGGAGGTTCAACCTCTCACCATTCCTGCAAATATTAATCGTTAGCTATTAAGGAAGCCCGGTAAATTCACTGGCTTCATAGTAGCCGGAGTCGATCACAGCAGCTTTGACGTTGCTCAGATCAACCGTAACCACTACCGACGGCTTGGCGGGAACATCGATTTTGCCGTTGTTGTAGGTCGTGGTTTCGTCGGGGGTGCCGCCTTCCAGGAAGGCTACCGCGGCAGCGATCGCATCGCTGACCAGGGTGCGCACGTCCTTCAGCACCGTCATCGACTGCTTGCCA
>DATMXL010000237.1:0-14074 GCA_035561555.1 Bellilinea sp. | reverse complement strand
TAGCCGCGGAAGTCCGCGGTGCCCAGGAATGAGCAATATTTGGTGATTGCCGCTGTCAGGGTAGTCTTACCGTGGTCAATGTGACCCATCGTCCCGATGTTCAAATGCGGTTTGCTGCGATCAAATTTCTGCTTTGCCATGGTACTAAACTCTCCTTGAAAGAAAAAATCCTGATAGTGTGATTAGGAATTGGTGATTTTCAATTTAACGCTCTCGGGAACCGAAGCGTAATGGTCGAATTCCATGGTGAAAACACCACGGCCCTGAGTAGCTGAGCGCAGATCGGTTGTGTAACCGAACATTTCAGCCAGAGGAGCCCGAGCCCGCACAGCCTGAGCATTTCCAGGACGGACGTCCATACCCTGAATCTCGCCGCGGCGGGAATTGAGCTGACCAATGACATCACCCAGATAATCTTCCGGGATAACCACTTCTACTTTCATGATTGGTTCAAGCAGAGTGGCAGCGCCGCGCTGCATGCCTTCTTTGAAGGCAAAGATGGATGCCATTTTGAAGGCCATTTCACTTGAATCGACCTCGTGGTAGGAACCATCAATCAAACGCACCAACACATCGGTCACCGGGTAGCCGGCAATGATGCCCGATTCAGCGGCTTCCTTGACGCCTTTTTCTACCGCCGGAATGTATTCCTTGGGGATGGAGCCGCCAATAATTTTGTTTTCGAACTTGACGCCGTTGCCGCGCTCGAGTGGTTCCATGGAGAAGACCACATGGCCGTATTGCCCATGGCCGCCGCTTTGCTTGGCGTACTTGTAATTAATCTCCTGCACGGGGCGGGTAATGGTTTCGCGGTAAGAAACACGCGGGCGGCCTACATTGGCCTGAACGCGGAACTCGCGCATCATGCGGTCGACAATAATATCCAGATGAAGCTCCCCCATGCCAGAAATAATGGTCTGAGCAGTGCTTTCATCGGAAGTGACTCTGAAGGTTGGGTCTTCTTCGGCCAGACGGCGCAGTGCTTCGGCCATGCGGTCCTGATCGGCAGTGGTTTTGGGTTCTACTGCCACTGAGATGACCGGTTCAGGGAAGGTGATGCTCTCCAGCAGGATGGGATCTTTTGGATCGGTCAGCGTATCGCCGGTGAAACTATCTTTCAGCCCCAGGACAGCGCCAATATCGCCAGCGTATACCTCAGTGATATCCTCACGGCGGTCAGCATACATCCGCACCATACGGCCAATGCGTTCACGTCGGCCTTTGAGGGGGTTGAGCACCGCTTCCCCCTGGACAACCTTGCCGGAATAAACCCGGAAGTAAGCCAAACGGCCAACATACGGGTCTGCCACGATCTTGAAGACCAACGCTGCCAGAGGTGCGTTATCATCCACCGGGCGTTCCAGTATTTTTTCGGGATCATCGGGTGAGGTACCGCGCGCAGGCGGAATCTCCAGCGGCGAGGGCAAGTAGTCAATAACGGCGTCCAACACTGGTTGAACACCCTTATTCTTCAGGGAAGATCCAGCGAATACTGGAGTGGCTTTGTTGTCGATGACAGCTTTGCGCAGCGTAGTCTTGAGCTCGTCGATGGAAATGGGATGACCCTCGAGGAATTTGATGATGAGATCATCATCAAATTCGGCGATTTTTTCCACCATTACGGCGCGTGCCTCTTCGGCAGCAGCTTTCAGATTGGCAGGGATGTCGCTGACGATGGGTTCTTTGCCAAGCTCATCATCCCAGACGGTAGCAGTCATGGTCAACAGGTCGATGACACCCCGGAAGCTGGATTCTTCGCCAATAGGGAGCTGCATAGGAATCGGATTGGCACCCAGGCGCGAAATGATGGACTCGATGGTTCGCTCAAAGGAAGCACCGGTGCGGTCCATTTTGTTAACAAAACAGATCCGCGGCACCAGGTAACGATCAGCCTGACGCCAGACGGTCTCGCTTTGCGGCTCGACACCCTGAACGGCATCAAAAATGACCACGCCCCCGTCCAATACACGCAGGGAGCGCTGAACTTCAGCGGTGAAATCGATATGGCCAGGGGTGTCGATCACATTGATCTGGTACCCCTTCCACTCGGCGGTTACCGCCGCAGAGACGATGGTAATTCCACGTTCACGTTCTTGCGCCATCCAGTCCGTCACGGTAGTGCCGTCGTCTACAGAGCCGATGCGGTAAGTCCGCCCGGTGTAGAACAGGATTCGCTCGGTCGTCGTGGTTTTCCCGGCGTCGATGTGGGCGATAATCCCGATATTACGACACTTATCTAACGGAAAAGTACGAGGCATATTACAAAACTCTATAATGAAACAGTAATGAAAATTTAGACCCGGTAATGAGAGAACGCACGGTTGGCTTCAGCCATTTTGTGCGTTTCTTCGCGTTTGCGAACCGAAGTCCCTGTATTGTTGGCAGCATCCATTAATTCGGCGGAAAGTTTTTCAGCCAGGGATTTACCGGTACGGGCACGTGCAGCATCTGTGATCCAGCGCATGGCCAGGGCTACACGGCGGTCTGAGGGCACTTCAATGGGCACCTGGTAGGTAGCGCCGCCGACACGGCGAGGGCGGACTTCCATAGCCGGTCCGACGTTCTTGAGCGCTTGCTCAAAAATTTCGACCGGATTGCGGCCAGTCTTTTCCTTCACCATATCCAAGGCTTCGTAGACTATACTGGTGGCAGTGGATTTCTTTCCGTTGCGCAGAATGCGGTGAATGAAGGTGGTGACATAGACGCTGTTGTAGCGAACGTCCGGCACTATTACTCTTTCTTCGGGTTTAGTACGACGCATGAAACCTTCTCCGTCCTGGTATCTTAATTATTTCTTGGCGGCCTTTTTGGCGCCATACTTGGAACGACTTTGTGACCTTTTGGCAACACCCGTGGTGTCCAGGGTACCGCGCACGATATGGTAACGTACACCAGGCAGGTCTTTGACACGGCCGCCACGTACCAATACCACAGAGTGCTCTTGCAACTGGTGACCTTCACCCGGGATGTAAGCAGTGACTTCAATACCGTTGGAAAGACGAACACGGGCAATCTTACGCAGCGCCGAATTCGGTTTCTTGGGGGTCATGGTGCGGACGACGGTGCATACGCCGCGTTTCTGAGGGGCACCGATGTCCTGGCGCGTGCGATGCTGGTGCATCGAGTTGAAGGTGTACTGCAGAGCCGGGGCTTTGCTTTTAGCCTTCCTGGTCTGGCGACCTTTGCGGATCAGTTGATTAATTGTTGGCACTTTCTTATTCTCCAGTTGCGGTCCATGTAGAATTCTGTCTTTCTTTTCAACAACGGAGGCCATCAGGTGCGCAGATGGCCTCTTGAATGTCCGGTTTAATGTTCACGAACAGGAAAGGCACGAAGGTCGATTATATCATACATATTTCGACCGTCAACCTTTCGCGTTCCTTACCCCAATAAATCGTCGAACTCGGAGCCGACGCCGAGCAGGCCGGTGGAGGTCTGCGGCGGACGAACGCGCTCTTCGTCTTTACCGAACTTGATCACCTCACCCGAGTCCATGGTGGCTTCCATAGCCAGGCCAAGGCTTTGCAGCTCTTTGACCAGGACGCGGAAGGAGGCCGGCAGACTAGGTTCTTCGATCGGCTCGCTCTTGACGATGGATTCATACGTGGAAACGCGTCCCTGGATGTCATCCGACTTGACAGTGAGCATTTCTTGCAGCGTGTAGGCTGCACCGTAAGCTTCCAGCGCCCACACTTCCATTTCGCCGAAGCGCTGACCGCCAAACTGGGCTTTACCACCCAGCGGCTGCTGGGTCACCAGCGAGTATGGGCCCGTGGAACGGGCATGGACTTTATCCTCGACCAGGTGATGCAGTTTGAGCATGGTCATAACGCCGACGGTTACCGGATTGTCGTAGGGCAGGCCGGATTTGCCGTCACGAAGCACCATCTTGCCGAGAACTGGCAGCGGTACGCCTGTGCGGGCGGTATAGGCCTCAGCAATCTTGCGAACCTCTGCGCCGGTAGCCTTGGCATCGAATTCAACTTCGTTCTTGGTAAGCCAAAGGCGAATACCAGCGTCGATGGCGCGCTGATCCTTGATATCCATTTCCGGGTCAATGCTGACCATTTCTCCATAGACGAGGAGATCCTCCGGCTTGTAACCTTTTTCGCGCAGCCAGGTTTCGAGCATAGACCAGCGGGCATATTGTTCGTCGTAGGCAATGCGGTCCATGTCATATTTCGAGCCGGTTAGGAGCTGCTCCATGTACAGTAAGCGAACTTCGTCATCGTCACGGATATTGATGGGGTCGTAGGTTTGCTCCGTCAGCCATTTCCAACCAGCTTCAGCGGCATCCTTCCAGGCTTCATCGATCATCCAGGCGCGGGAAAGTTCCGCCTCAATTTCAATCTCATCCGCGCCGTCAAAGACCGGAGTAACAGCCCGGAAACCCTGGCGCAGCGCGGCCCAACCCAGGTGGGTTTCCAGCACCTGACCGATGTTCATACGACCGGGAACGCCCAGTGGATTGAGGATAATGTCGACGGGGGTGCCGTCTTCCAGGAAGGGCATGTTCTCGACGGGCACGACGCGGGAGACCACGCCTTTATTGCCATGGCGACCGGCCATTTTGTCACCGGCGGTGATCTTGCGGCGCTGGGCGACAGAAACACGTACCATCATATCCACGCCGGCGGAAAGGTCGGTGTTGTCTTCACGGGTGAAGACCTTGACATCGACCACCTTGCCGCGCTCACCATGGGGCATCCGCAGCGAGGTATCCTTTACGTCACGTGATTTCTCACCGAAGATGGCGCGCAGCAGGCGTTCTTCGGGCGTCAATTCTTTTTCACCTTTAGGCGTAATCTTGCCAACCAGGATGTCATTCGGGCCAACTTCGGCACCGATGCGGATGATGCCGTGCTCATCGAGGTCTTTGATGGCATCTTCACCCACGTTGGGGATATCGCGTGTGATTTCTTCCGGACCGAGCTTGGTGTCGCGGGCTTCGACTTCGTATTTCTCGATATGCACCGAAGTGAAGCGGTCATCCTGCACCAGGCGCTCGGAGATCAGGATAGCGTCCTCAAAGTTGCCACCCTCCCAGGAGAGGAAAGCTACCACCACGTTCTGACCCAAAGCCAGATTGCCGTTGACCGTTGAGGAGGAGTCCGCCAGCACATCGCTTTTCTTAACGTGCTGACCCTTGACCACCGCGGGGCGCTGGTCGGTGCAGGTGGATTGGTTGGAACGTTGATATTTGCGCAGATTATAGGTACGCAGACCTGATTCGCCGCGCACGGTGATATGCTTGCCGGATACGGAGACCACATCACCGGCTTCTTCCGCCACCAAAACCTGACCGGAATACAGCGCGGCGAAGGCTTCCATGCCAGTCGAAATCAGCGGAATGTCGGGGTTAATCAACGGCACAGCCTGCGCCTGCATGTTCGAACCCATCAACGCGCGGTTGGCGTCGTCATGCTCCAAGAAGGGGATCAGCGAAGCGCTGATGCCGACGACCTGGTGCGGGGCAACGTCCATGTAATTGACTTTATCGGGTGTGACCACTACAAAATCTGAGTGATGACGCGAGGTAACGCGTTGGGTATCAAATTCATCGAACGGATTGAGCGGCGTATTGGCCTGGGCAATGGCGAATTTATCTTCGGCATCGGCCGAGAGGTAGATCACTTCGCTGGAAACATACGGCGTCACAAAAATGGTGGTCTGATTGAGTTTCTTGATGGCAGGCAGCATCTTTTTGGTTATGCGCTCGCCAGAAACTGCCACAATCTCGCCAGTTTCGCTGTCCTTCAGATCTTCCGCCACAGAGCGGCCAACCAACAGCGGATCATCCGGAGAAATGGCCTTGTTGACGCGGCGGTAAGGTGTTTCGATAAAACCGTACTCATTGACGCGAGCAAAGCTGGCCAAGCGACCGATCAGACCAATGTTTGGGCCTTCCGGTGTCTCGATAGGGCAAATACGGCCGTAATGCGAGTGGTGAACATCGCGTACATCGAAACCAGCGCGCTCGCGGCGCAGACCGCCAGGACCCAGAGCCGACAGCGTACGCTTGTTGCGAAGTTCGGCCAGCGGGTTAGTCTGATCCATGAATTGTGAGAGCTGGCTGGAACCGAAGAACTCGCGCAGGGCAGCCACCACCGGTCGGATGTTGATCAGGCTGACAGGAGAGGTCTGATCCTGATCGCGGATGGACATACGTTCTTTGATCACACGCTCCATGCGGCGCAATCCGATGCGCAGTTTGTTCTGCACCAGCTCGCCGACGGTTTTCACGCGGCGGTTGCCAAGGTGATCGATGTCGTCCTTGTCCTCTTTCTCGTTGTTGATCATGATCATGCGGCGGATGAGATAGACAATGTCCCAGCGAGTCACATTTCGGTGAGTCATCGGGATCTTATCCATAAGATCCAGTTTCTGGTTAAGCTTGTAACGTCCCACCCGCTCGAGGTCATAGTGCCGTTGATCAAAGAGCTGCTCTTCCAGGAATTGCTTGGCGTTGTCCAGGGTAGCCGGGTCACCGGGGCGCATGCGCTTGAAGAATTCGATCAGCGCCGCTTCGGCAATGGTTTGGCCAGCGGAAAGATCCCAGGGTGGTTCCTGACGGAAGGTCGAGGCGATAAACAGACGCTCCGGGTTGTTATCAACATCCTGGAACAGCGCGATCAGTTCTTCATCGGAACCATCCTTGAGGGGGGAATCCGGCAGACCGTCGCCGATAGCCGCCAGAGCGCGCAGGAAAATGGTGATGGGTACGGTGCGTTTGCGGTTGAATTTGAGGATCAGGTAATCGTTCTTGCGGGTCTCAAATTCCATCCAGGCGCCGCGGTCGGGAATCAATTTGGCGGAAGCCAGGCGGTGACCGCTGGTGCGGTCAACCGGCGCTTCGAAATAGACACCCGGAGAGCGAATAAGCTGAGAAACGACCACCCGTTCGGTACCGTTAATAATGAAGGTACCCTTGTCGGTCATCTGAGGGAAGTCCCCCAGGAAGATGTCTTGTTTGATCGGTTCGGGGACGTCCGGGCCAGCTAACAGCACGGATACATATAAGGGACAGGCATAGGTCAGGTCGCGCTCGACACATTCTTCGATCGAATGTTTGGGATCGCCAAACCAATATTTAAGATCCCACTGCGCCGATTCGGGAGCCTTGGAGGGGAAATATAATTTCATTCCCTTGTTGTAGGACTCAATGGGCGATACTTCGTTGAATAAATCACCCAAACCATCTTTTTTAAGGCGCGCGAAGGAATCGAGCTGAACTTCGATCAGGTTGGGCAGGTCAAAGACGACCGGGATGCGGGCATAAGACCGTACTGGTAGAACAGAAGACTGCATTTTTCTCTCCTGACGAGCATTTGGCAGGATAATTTGTGTCTAAATATGACCACAGCGCGTATTAGGGCATAATACGCAAACGGTAATTATATCAAAGCGATATGAGAAGGTCAAGAAAATAATGGAAATTGGTACGGTGAATTTATAATTTGTATCGGAATACTTCATTATAGCGCGGTTTCAGGGTGTTGACGCATTTGATTTTCGTCACATTTCTCATCATTGGCAAATAAAAGCGAGGTTTAAATTGGAGAGGTGGGTTTGAATCCTTGTTTTTACCTCGCCGTTAGAGGAAACAGAAGAACTCGCTGCTACAATGCAAATTCAGGGCGAGGCTTAGTTGGATTGGTAGATTTGAAACCGTGTTTTTGCCTCGCCATTACAGGAGACAGAAGAACTCTCTGCCGCGATGCCATGTGAAAGGCCGGACGAGGCTTAATTGGAACGGTAAATTGAATATCTTGTTTCTGCCTCGCCCCTACGGAGGATAATACACTGGCTCGCCTTTATAGGGGAGAAGGATATGGGATCGTAAGAATGTAAGGGTTTGCTGCCTGCCTGAAGATTTAAACCTTTCGCCAAATCTTCTCCATCGCTTTTCCCCTGGCTAATTCGTCGATTAACTTATCCAGGTAGCGAATCTCCCGCATGGTTGGTTCTTCTATCTCTTCCACTCGGACACCGCAAACTATTCCCTTGATCAAAGTCCGCGCAGGATTCGGCAGAGGAGCTTCTGCTAAAAAGGTCTCAAGGTCTGTCCGTTTCTCCAGTTGGGTTTCTAAGCCTTCCTGGCTGTAACCGGTTAACCAACGAATGATCTCATCGACTTCTGTTTTCGTGCGGCCTTTTTTCTCTGCCTTGGCAATATAAAGGGGATATATATTTGCGAAGCTCATGGTATAGATGCGATGTTTTTTCATGACCCGTATTTTATCCAATTACCGGCAACCACCGGCAGGCGGCGCAGCTCGATAATTTCACCGCGCACACCCCCCTGTCCGTCAAGGTGGAGGACGCCGAAGGAGGGCGGTGGGAAAGTAGATGGGGTCCGGGCAGCGGAACCGGGGTTGAAAAAAAGCACCCCGTTTTCCATTAAATTAACTGGATGGTGCGTATGACCAAAGATCAAGATGTCATTTCCAGGCGTGGTGCGCAGCAATAAGCGTTTATAGCGCGGAAAACGATAACCAACAGTCTGAAATTTCAGCTTATCCCACCAGTAATGCCAGAAATTCCCCATGCCGTGTTGCATGGCTATGCGCATACCATTGGCGGTAAACGTGAGCACCCAGGGCAGATTTCCCGAAAAAGCCCAGTCACGGTTGCCGCGCACGGCGATCACCGGCGCGAACTGCGCCAGTTCAGTCAACACTGCCGGAGCGCAAATATCACCCAGGTGCAGCAGAATATCCACCTGTGCGGCACGCAGCCCGGGTAGCAAGTCGGGATGCAGGCTGCGCACCCGGTCCGGGATATGCGTGTCAGCGATCACGCCGATGCGGTGAACAGTTTCCAACCCTTCGGGCAGCGGCGCATATTGAGCCATGCGCTTAATTCCCGGGTACGGAATGGTTGATCAGAGCCCGCACATCCTGGATCGCCTGCTCTGTGCTGCAAAATTTTACCGCTTGCATTCCCAGTTCCCTGGCAGCCTCGATGTTTTTGCCATAATCATCGACAAATATTGCTTCATCGGGCCGGACGTCCAGGCGCTCCAGCAGCCAGTGAAAAAATTCCGGCGCGGGTTTGCGCATGCCCAATTCAGCGGAAAAGATGGTCACATCAAAGTAAGGCTCAAGCGCGCCCCAGTGGCGAGTGATGTTGCTGCGAGTGTTCGGCCAGGCATTGCTGAGAAGACCGGTGCGGATAGCAGGGCGCAAGCTTTGGATAAAGTCAAGCAACTCATAATCCATCCGGTCGCCAGCCCAAAATTCTTTAATGAACTCGGCACGTTCTTCCTGGGGGATACCCAATTCATCCAGCGCCCATTCCCAATGGACCTTATCCGGTTTGAGACCTACTTCAGCCTGTTTGGAGGATTCGCTGGTCAAAACGACATCGAATAAGCGCTGAGTGTCAAAGCCGTAGCGCGCACCCAATGCCTCACGCGGACCCTGGTCAATTGTGCGTAATAAAACGCCGCCCATGTCAAAAATGACTGCTTTGATCAATTGGTAACCTCTAGTAAAAAATAACGTCTCGGGAATGGCCAATTTTGAGGCTCAACCGAGGGGATATCGAATTAGCAGAGTATATCATAGGGCTAAATTTGAGATATTAGAAAAGTCTAGGAGATAGATGGCAATATCAAACCGCGAGTGAAGACCCCCTCCCGCCCCATTCGCTACGCTAAACCACAGATCTCGCTTCGCTCGATCACAGATCGCCTTGTGGGCGGGGCTCACAGTTCGGACCTCCCCCAAAATCCCGGCTACGAGGATTTTGGGGGAGGAGTCCAAAATTAACCTTTGTTGGCTAAATCTTTGCCTTCGCGAAGGACCTTTTCGTAGTAGCAGCTTTCATATTGGACAGACATGCCGGCTTGTTGATACAAACGCAGCGCGCCGGTGAGGTTTTGCGCATCGACGTACAGACCAACCTCATGCTTGCCGCGCCGCTGCATCTCGCTGAAGGTTGTGCGCAGCAGTGCCAGACCCAGACCAAGTTTACGCCACGGACGGCGCACGGATAAGGTCCCTACCCAGGCGGATCCAGTGTAGCCGGCGATCGAGGTCTGGTTAACGCATACCGCGGCAACCTGATCACCATCCAATGCCATATAACTGGCAGAAAGGTCGTTCGCTTCGTCTCCCAGAATATGCGCTTTCTCGCGTTTAAAGTACTCCTCAAACGGCTCAGGGATCACACCATAATGGTCTAAAAAAGCCTCCTGCTGGGCTTGTAGGGCACGGCGCAGGTCAGCATCGTCGCGCTGGATATTCACCAGGGTGATGCCGGCGGGAAAACGGGGTTCTGGGATCTCGCGATTCAGTTCGATGTTCATGCGATAAGAGGATCGGTCGTAGATATAACCGCAGCTTTCCAGGAAAGCTTTGGCGCCAGGCTGATTGGCATAAGCGCGTTGACCCAGGGTAACCTTGAGATCGGGGGGTGCATTGACCAATACTTCACTGGCGCGGGAATTCAACCATTGGGTGACCGCTGTCCCAGCGCCTTCGCCTTTGTGATCCGGGTGAATGCGCACAAAACCAAACATACGCACGTGCGGCGCAACACCAGGCCAAAAATCGGCGTAGGCGATAATTTTCCCATCAGCTGCGCGGACCACGCAAGTATCCTTTTCCGGATCAGTTTCGAAGGTCTTCAAATCGTTGGCAAGTTCTTCAACGGTCACAATATTGTATCCGACAAACTTGCGATCGGAGGCATTAATGACTTCCACCACTTCCGTGTAATCGGGTTCGCGGATCGGCAGGAGGCTTAGGGCTGCTTTTGTAATTAAGGTATCCATCATCTTATCCATTATTCATTGAAATGTCCGGAGCAATGCTCAGGGCGTTAAATTTCGGTTTCGGTCAGGCGCTTTGCAACGCTTCCCATTCACGGCGCAGAATTCCCATGAATACCTCGTCGTAGCGCTTGCCAGTCTTGACCAGATTTCCATGCAGACGACCTTCGTGCTTGAAACCGGCTTTTTCATAGGATTTCATGCCGCGTTCGTTAAAACTAAACACGTCCAATTGGATGCGGTTAAGGTTGAGGTGGGTGAAGCCGTAGCGCAGGATAATCTTCATCGCGTCGGTGCCGTAACCTTTCCCCCAAAACTCACGCACGCCAATGCCGATACCAACCCAGGCACTGCGTACATGCCAGTTTAGACCGCCCAAATCGATCATGCCGATCTTGCGGTCATCGTCCAGTTTTTGGATGACGAAGGCATGCATGTCTTCGATTTCTTTCTCGAAGAATTCTTTGGTCAGCTTGAAATTGTAGCGATTGGCTGCACCTGCATCGGCCAGGCGCTGATACTCGCTGTCGGCATTCCATTCCTCAAACAATTTAAGGTCTTCCTCTAAATCCAGGGCGACCAAACGCACCCGTTGACCGGTGAGAACAGGGTTATTCATGAGTGCACCTCCGCATGGCGAATTTTCCATTCCGATTGCATAAGCTCGACAAAGACCCGGTCCCAATAGCGTCCATCGCGGAAAATATTCTCCCGCTGGCGTACCGCTTCCTGGAAACCGGCGCCTTCCAGCGCCAGTTTAACCTCCGGTTCGTATTCGCCGGTGGAGGTGTAGAGCGAATATAGATCCAGCTCCTCCAGGCCGTAGACCAGAGCTAAATTCAAGGCTTCAGCATAGAGCGCCTGACGCATGATGGGTTCCCCCAGGTACACTTTGAAGAAGGAATAGCGGTTAAACCAAAAAACTTCCGGAAAAGTAATAATGCCAAGGAATTGACCATCCGCATTGCTGTGGATGCCAAACAGGAAGAAATTGTCCTTCTCGCTGCCTTTCTTAAGTTGGTCTTCCCGCATTTTCTTGACTTCAAATACGGTCAACGGGTGGGGGACAATTGCCCAGTCGATCACATTGGCATAGTTGGGATCGTAGCTGAAGGCAGCTTCAGCTGCGGCATCTTTTTGGGGATCATAAGCCTGCAATACAAGATTTTCTGACTGGAATAATTGGGTTGTGAATGTCATTGTCCCTCGGGCTGTAATGGGGTAAGTTTGCAAAATGCCGGCATTCGCTGCCGGCTGTCATGGTCAGCGCCGTCAGGCAGCGCTGACCATGTAGGATGATACGATCTGGCGGAACGAGACCGGTGCGATGGTGCCTGATTCGCTGGACAAGATCTCGATCCATTCCAGGGTGCGATAGAAGTTCCAGAAATCGGCGCTCATATTCTCATCACCCGATAGATCCTGGACAGATGGGACCAACAGCCGGCGGAACATTCCGGCTTGCATGTCGCGCTTCATTTGCTGATAGGCAGGGCGGTGCGACCCGAAAGGCGAGTTGACGTCCAGGTAGACCGCCACCAGGTTGTGCTCTTCCTGCTGTTCGCGGATCAGAACCAGTCCGGTAAACAGGTTGTGCTTGGCAACCCGGCTGTAAGATTGGTGCGCAGGCAGATCGCCCATCACATACAGACCCAGGGCTGCTGGCTTACCGGCACTTTCGCGGTTCATATAATCGACGCGATATCCGCCTAATTTCATCATTGCTTCAAACATGGTTTCCTCCATTTCAGGAGACTTTCCGGTACTGGGTAAGAATAGAGAAGGGTTACGATCGCGCTCGGGGCGCAGGACAGGTTCACCATGGTAAACGGATGTCGCAGTCATAGGTTTCACTCGCTAAGGTTAAGTCAGATCGAAACAGAAAAAGCCGCGGTTTTTCCTGGTTCCGCGGCCTGGTTTTCATCCTGGTGAATAAAAACAAAACAGCCGCGGGTTCGGAGTACTCCCGTGGCTGTTGGTAATCTAGAAAAATTTCAGGTTACCGAGAGACAGGCGCACTCCGAGAAGGTACAACAGCAACATCGCCACCGAGGGTGGTGTAGATGCCGGGAGAAACAATCATAAAGTTTTTAGCCATTCTCGCGTGCTCCTTTCTTTAGGATAACAAAATAATTTTACGGATATTTACCAGACTTGTCAATAGTCTAATCTGATATTGTAAGCCCAAAGTAGGAATGTCCCCTTTTACCAAAGTTAAAATGTCCCCTAAGTGGAGACAGAAAAGTGGACAAACTACACACCATGAGCGACAAAGAAATCACACGATTACAAATCATGACCCTGTTTGGTCAGAAACAACTGACGCAAAAGCAAGCGGGAGAACAGCTCAAGCTTAGTGTCCGGCAAATAAAACGGCTGTGGCAGCGATACAAAGAGCACGGCCCAGCCGGATTGATCCATAAGAGCCGGGGAAAACCGAGCCACAACCAGGTCGAGGCGGAAGTCCAACAGCGCGCCATTGACCTGCTGTTGGAACACTACCGCGACTTTGGCCCGACATTGGCGACCGAAAAGCTGTTGGAGGTGCATGGCCTTCGGATATCGGATGAAAAGGTACGTCAAATCATGATCGCGGAAGGGCTATGGAAAACACGGCGGAAACGCAAGCTTCAAGTGTTTCAAATGCGTGAGCGGCGCGCCAGGTTTGGGGAACTGGTGCAGATCGATGGGTCAGATTATGACTGGTTTGAAGGGCGCAGCCCCAGGTGCACCCTGTTGGTGTTCGTGGACGACGCCACCGGGAAATTGGTTGAATTACAGTTCGTGCCCGACGAGAGTTTCAATGCCTACTGCGAGGCAGCTCAACGCTACTTCGAGCGCTACGGCAAGCCTGGAGCCTTTTACAGCGACAAGCACGGCATCTTTCACCTCAATAACCCCAGGTTGACGCGTGGAGATGGCTTAACGGACTTTAGCCGGGCGATGCAAGCCTTAGGAATTCAGATCATCTGCGCCAACACGCCCCAGGCCAAGGGTCGCGTGGAACGAGCAAACAAGACCTTGCAGGATCGACTGACCAAAGAACTGCGCTTACGCGGCATCTCGACGCCCGCGGAAGCCAACCAATGGCTACCGCAGTACATGCAGGATTTCAATCAACGCTTCGCCTCTGCCCCGCGCAGCAGCCTGGATGCCCATTCTCCCCTCACCGAAATGGATCAACTGGACCGGATTTTATGCCGCAAGGCACAACGAACCTTATCTAAAAACTTGACCATCCAGTATGATAGAACCATCTATCAGATCCGGGTCAACCGCCCAGCCTATGCCATGAAA
>DATMXL010000236.1:0-7664 GCA_035561555.1 Bellilinea sp. | reverse complement strand
TAGCCGCGGAAGTCCGCGGTGCCCAGGAATGAGCAATATTTGGTGATTGCCGCTGTCAGGGTAGTCTTACCGTGGTCAATGTGACCCATCGTCCCGATGTTCAAATGCGGTTTGCTGCGATCAAATTTCTGCTTTGCCATGTTTTTCTCCTTGGCTCCTCACAAAAAATCAAGAAGGTCCTGGGACAATCGGCCAGATGAGCCCTCAATGGGATTTGAACCCATGACCTCGCCCTTACCAAGGGCGCGCTCTACCAACTGAGCTATGAGGGCTTGCCGTTCTCCAGAAATATTCCCGAAAGTCCGGGAAAGCTCCGGTCAACAGACCAGGTGGGCAGTGAAGGATTCGAACCTCCGAAGTCGTACGACAGCTGATTTACAGTCAGCCCCCTTTGGCCACTTGGGTAACTGCCCTTGCCCGAGCCGTTGCTGGCTCGCAAGTGAGGTTGTTCTTCACCGGTCGATCTTACGATCAGCCTCACTCGCCAGCCCACAACTTGAGCCGACGATGGGAATCGAACCCATAACCTACCACTTACAAGGCGGTTGCTCTGCCGATTGAGCTACGTCGGCATGCATTTGTTAAGTTGCATGGTTAACAGGCGAAATTATACCAGAGGCCCTTTGTGACGACAAGGTATACCGTCTGTTTTAATGCTGCGCGAGTTTATCAGACATCTGGGTGAGAGTCAAGCAAATATGAACGTGACGGAAATAATCCCACATGGGCAGCGTCCAGCATTTCCGTCGTCCCAGCCGTATGCGGAAACTGACGCCTGCTGGACTTTATTGTATAATCAGTACCAGATTTATGGAGGTTTAGTTTAATGGAAATAACCTGGTACGGACATTCTTGCTTTCGCATCACCGAAAGAGCTCTGGCGACGGTGGTAACCGATCCCTATGATCACCATGCGGTCGGCTACAACCCGCTCAAATTGAAAGCTGACATCGTGACAGTCAGTCACAAAGCGCCCGGGCATGATTATCTCAACGGCGTGAAGGGTGATGTGTACCCTATAACCGGTCCAGGCGAGTTTGAAGTGGGCGGCGTGTTCATCACCGGCCTCCAGACCAACGGGCACACCAAAAAGGTTGCCGATGAACCGCGGAATACACTTTATTTAATCGATTACAACGGGGTCAATGTGCTGCATCTGGGCGCCATCGATCGGGTGCCTACGCAAACCGAGGTTGAAGACCTTGGACCGGTGCACGTGGCGCTGGTACCGATTGGCGGCGGTAACGGTTTGAGTTCGGCTAAAGCAGCCGAGGTTGTCAGCATGCTGGAACCGAACATTGTGATTCCGATGCATTACGCTACCCCTGAATCAACGATCCTGCTGGATCCGCTGTCAAAATTCCTCAAAGAGATGGGACTGTCGGACATCGCACCGCTCCCCAGTTATAAAGTCACAACCGTCAACTCGCTTCCCGAAGAGACTCAGGTCGTCGTGCTGAGTTATCAAGGAATCTAGGAGAACACTTGCCGCCTGTCAAACTACTGATGTCCTGGGATATCTCTCCCGAACGCGAACAGGAGTACTTCGAGTTCGTGGTGCGAGAATTTATTCCGGGTGTTCAGCGCATGGGTTTCGAATTGAGTGATGCCTGGGCAACGGTTTTCGGTTCGCAGCCGCAAATTTTGGTGGGAGCGGTGGCGTCGACGCCAGCCAGGGCGCGCGAGATCATGGGCTCCAGCGAATGGAAAAGTCTGCAAAATCAACTGATGGATTATGTGCGCAACTACCAGGATAAGATCGTGGATGTGCGCAATGGATTCCAGTTTTAATCAGCGGCGGCAGTGAATGCCATCTGAATTTCCCCGGCGGCTGCTGGCCTGGTATGCGGACCATGCGCGCGAACTGCCCTGGCGCGGTCATGCGGACCCCTATGCGGTGTGGGTCTCGGAAATTATGCTGCAGCAGACCCGGGTGGAGACGGTCATACCGTATTTTGAGCGTTGGATGCGCCGATTTCCTACCATCAAGGACCTGGCTCAAGCAGACGAACAGGATGTTTTGCACACCTGGGAGGGTTTGGGTTATTACTCCCGCGCGCGCAACCTGCACCGGGCTGCCCGCGAGGTGATGAGCCGCTACGGCGGACAACTGCCAGCGTCATTGGGGGATCTTGAATCTTTGCCGGGAATTGGGCGCTACACCGCCGGAGCGATCGGGTCGATGGCCTTCGGGTTGGATGCCCCAGCACTGGACGGCAACTTACGCCGTGTTCTGGCGCGGATCTTTAACCTCACCATGCCGATCCGTTCGCCGGAGGGAGAGCAGGCTCTGGCGCGGCTGCTGGCTGAGCATCTGCCAGCTGGTCAGGCTGGTGACTTCAACCAGGCGATGATGGATCTAGGTGCGACCATCTGCTTGCCGCGCTCACCCGACTGTGAGCATTGTCCGATCGCGGAAATTTGTCAGTCCCGTCAGCTCGGCATTCAAGAAGAGCGCCCGGTGATGGCAGAACGCCGGGCTGTGCCGCACTACGCCGTGACCGCAGCTGTGATTCAGCGAGACGGGCAGCTGTTGATTGCGCGGCGCCCGCCAGACGGGTTGCTCGGCGGGATGTGGGAGTTCCCAGGCGGTAAACAGGAACCGGGTGAAACCCTGGCAGAATGCCTGGAGCGTGAGATCAGGGAAGAATTGGGAGCGGTAGTCACCGTTGGCGCTGAAGTGGGGGTGTTTCGTCACGCGTATACCCATTTCAAAGTAACCCTGCACGCTTTTTACTGCACCCTGGCTGAAGGTGAACCACACCCGATTGAAGTCAGCGCGATCCGCTGGGTGGAAGCCGGAGAACTGGCTGCCTTTCCCATGGGTAAAATCGACCGGCAAATCTCACTGCATCTATCCAAAGCCCTAAAAATTTGATTTAATTAAGAATGGTTCAGTGCCTGGGAACCGGGCAACCTTAACGCCGGATTTCAGGAAAACAGCTTGATTCTGAAAGAACGGCGGCGTATGATGCAAGTTTTAGATGAATATTCCCGCCTGCGGGCTGAAATGGTCGCTGAGCAGATCGCCCGGCGCGGATTGCATCAGCCACGTTTGCTGGCAGCTTTTAACCAGGTCCCACGCCACTTGTTTATCCCACCGCCACAACGGCAGCATGCCTACGAAGACCGACCGCTGCCCATCGGCAAGGGTCAGACCATTTCTCAACCCTACATCGTAGCGTTAATGACCTCATTGCTGGCATTGACTGGCGACGAATCAGTGCTGGAAATTGGTACGGGTTCTGGTTACCAGGCAGCCATCCTTTCCGAGATGGCAAAAACTGTTCATTCGATCGAACGACATCAGGAGCTCGCCGATACCGCCCGGGCACGCCTGGTGCGGTTGGGATACTACAATGTTCAGGTACATTACGCGGACGGTTCGTCTGGCTGGCCTGATGCTGCCCCCTATCAGGCGATCATTGTCACTGCCGCCGCGGCTGCCACACCTCGACCGCTGTTCGAGCAATTGGCTGAAGGCGGGAGGCTGGTGTTGCCGATTGGCGGCAGCCAGGGTCAGACGTTGCAATTATGGACACGCGAAGCCGGCCGATTGGATTTTCAGGACGTACTGCCGGTCAGCTTTGTGCCGCTGCGAGGGGAATTCGGCTGGAGCGAGCGGGAATGGGAGCCGCCGGCGGACGAGGTTTAAGGAAAGGCTTAGAACGGGTGATAGGCAAACCAGCGGCGGATCATTTCCACCTGGAAACGGTACCAGCCGTTATATTCTTCAATTAGATCGCGTTTTAGTGCCAGCGAAAGGTTGGCGTCGAAATTGTCCGGAAAGCGCACCACCCACTCCTCTTGGGAGATTAACGCGCCAGGGCCCATATCCGCCAGATGATCCAACATGGCAGCCGTTGACGGGTTGATCTGTGGACCGCGAATGTCAACGAAAAAGAAACTGCTGCTAACCAGGGTGCGTTTAGCGGCTTCTTCAACATCCTCCTCAGTGACGATAAAGCGCTGTTCGCTGGACTGCTCATTTTTCAACATGACCAGTTCATAACAAATGGACTGCACCAGATGGGGATGCCCACGGGTTAAGGACAAGATGTGCTGGCTGGCAGTTGGCACATATTTCAATGGAAAATTTTTCACGGGGTGCTCGATCAGGCGCATCGTTTCTTCAGGAGCTAACCGGCCAATTTTCACCACTTGAGCATTGAATAAAAAGGTTGCCCAGGCGCCAACTTCATCCAGGGAATGCGATCCCACAAAAAGCAACTTGAAATGGGTGCGGTGCTGCAGAATAAAGCGGATCAGACCAAGATATTCCTGTGCCAGTGGTTGGGAATTGCGTACCAGCGTTTCCAGTGCTTCAAACTCATCCACCATGAACAATACAAAGGCACCATTATCAGCCAGGATGGCTTCAGCCCGGTCGACCCAGGCACTGATCTGGGCAAATTTGCCAGTGCTATTCTCGCGGAAAGTGAGCGGCGGGAGATCGATAGCGCGCTGTTTTTGAGCCTGTATGCGGATCTCATTAATAAAATAGAGATATAAATCGGTGGACTCCAGGTAACCTGAGATACCCTGACCATCGAAGAAAACACTGATGATGGAACTGGGTAAGTAATGGTCAAGGTTGAGCAGCAGGGAAGTTTTCCCCATACGCCGTTGACCATACAAATGCAGCGGTGGGCGGTATGGGTCCATGAGCAAGCGTTCCAACCGCGCCATAATGTCGGCGCGCCCGACGAACACCTCCTGTTGACTGTTCAACGGCATACCGCAGATATACGGATTATCGATTTCCTGCTGAAAGCTGGCTTCACGCGCTAATTGACCGATGCTGCTTTCGATCACGCCATCCCAGATGGCAGTAACCCGGTTATATCGTGCGGTGTGTTTTTTTGGAGAGAGGATCAACTCGCGTTGAAACAGGTTCAAACTATCGCGTACCCGTCCGAGCGTCAGACGCGTCTGGTAAGCTGAGGAATGGTTCAGGGCGCTTTCAACATCATGGCTCATCTGCGAAAACGTGTGTAACATAGCGGATATTTCGCCATCAGAATAGGAAATCTGCAATTGCGATGAAACCCCGGCAATGGAAGTTAAATCCTGGCAGTTTTCTAATTTACGAGCCAATAATTCAACCTCAGCTGCCTGCAGCGCTTTTCCCTGAGACGTATCTGCGAACTTTAGTTTGCTTTTTTCAAACCCCAGGGGATCGCGTTTAGCCTGCAGGATAAAGTAATCTTCCAAACCTGGCCAGGTTAAAAATTGCCACTCATCCCAAAAAGCCGCATGCAGTTTAAAAAACTTCAAAGGGGATAAATTGGAGCGCAAATCCAAGGTATAAAGCAAATTATTCCAAACCAGTGAAATGGGTATAAAAAGGATGGGGCGCCAAATGGAAAATGAGATCCCGCCAAGGGTGCAGGCCAGCGCCCCAAAAATTTTGGAGGTGTCGAAGGTGTAGCCAATCACCAAATAGCGCGAGAGATAGGTCCAACCAATGCCAAAGACCAATGCGGCAGCCAGTGCAGCTGCCTGACTGCCGCCCAATAGTTTTGCTAAGGACCAGGTAGACGCGAATAAAACGCACATCAACATGCCGCCGCTTATGGCAGCAGAAATGAGGAAAACAGGGGAGTTTTCGATCGAGGTGAAGAACAAATAGTAGCAGGCGCCGGTCACAACCCCGCCAACTGCTCCCAGGGGTAGTGAGTCAACGAAACGGCGACCGGAGCGTAAAGAAATTGTTCCCGCAGCAACAATCATATAAGCCAGGCCGGCAGATGTGGTAATAATGCGGGCCAGACGGCCGGGCAAGGGCATGGCTCCAGGCGCACCCGGGCTAACGCCAAAGGCATCACCGGAAATAATAACAACACCGACCAGGATCAGAAAAATGGCCGCTAATCCCCCGGTGAGTAAACCTGCGATTTCCTGTCCGCTGATGCGGCGCGTAGATTTATGAGCCTGGGTGAGCAGGATACTGCCGGTAAACCCACCTGCCAATGCAACCGGCAGGTGAATGAAGTTGGTCCGGCGGGCCAGTAATCCAATGCCGATTGGAATCAAGCTGCCAAAGATAAACCCGGAGCTGGCGCTCAATAAAATACCCATGGCCAGCGGGATGGTGATGGAATAACCCAGCGTCAGCCATAGGCTTTGGATATACGCGGGTTGGGCGATGTCGGCAATTGAGAGAACGATAGCCACCACCGCGAGGTTAAAAGCCACCAGCATCAAGTAGTTTTTTATCAGGAATTCGCGCAGCAAAGGATTACCCCGCTGCTGTTTGGTTAAAGTGAAGAGCGAAAAATCATCTGGCAGCGACGAGTCGATTTGATTCAGTGCGTTTCGCCATCCCGACGGTTTTATAAAAAGCCAGAAGAAGATGTGAAGGGGCGTCGAAGAGAAAAGTTGAATATTACGCGGCGATTCGGCGGTTAGACTCATGGCTCGGGGTCTAGCAGATGACGATATGGCAGGATATTGGCCTGGGCATAGTCCTTCCATTCGGAATCGGACGTGGACTCTTCCAAGGCGACCAGCCGGGTACTACACAGAATTTGCAGCAAAGCCGGCCAACATCCGCTGGTTTGTAAAATCCAATCGACATCGGCTGGCGGGAAGGGGCGGGGACTGGAGGAAATGAGTTCTAAGGCTTCTTCGGTTGTGAGCGGTCCCAAATTCAAGTTATGACCAAAAATATTCAAAAACGGCGAAGGGCGGCCGTGATCCATGGCAAGCGAAGCCAGGTTGCGCTGGGCTGCCAAAACCAATGCCAGACGGCCTTCGGTGAGGTTACTCACCAGAGAACGCAGCGACCACCAAAATTGCTGAGTGAACTCCGGATTGGATAGCGCGATTTGCACCTCATCCAACAGGATGACGGTCTGTTGCGACAGGTAGCGGGTGAAAATGTCCACAAATTGGACCAGATCACAGGGTGAAGGAACCGGGAAATTTAAAGCACGCAGCACAAAACTCATGAATCCATCACGGGTACAGACGCGCGGATCTTGAAAATCAATATAGAGCCAGCGAAATTGCGACGGCTGTGACAACCAGTCTGTCTTTTGGTTGGGACGGAGTGTCGCGGCCGGGCTATGGGTGATTTTTCGAACATAATGCAGCAGCGAGGTCTTGCCGCTGCGCTGTCCGCCAATGATGGCTACATTTTGCATCACCTGTCCGTTGAGCGCGTTGAAGAGGTAGCGAAGTTCGCGGGTTCGACCATAAAAGAGGTGAGGTTGGAGGATAGGCGGCCCGACGACGAAAGTTGGCTGCGGTCTGACGTCGGATTCGACCAGCGAGGCCTCATGATCCGTGCCGAGCAGCTGCCGCGTGAGGTTATCCGGGGCCGGGTGACCGGAATACTCAAGGTATGCCTGCAAGTCAACTTCGCTTTCCCAGCCACCGCGCCGCGCGATCACTCGTGCCAGATTTTCCACGTCCTCGAGACGTGATGGCGCCCGGCGGTGGTACACCCAATACTGGATTGCGCTGCCGCCTTGCCGGCCAAGCGCATATCCCAGTTCATCATATACGATCTGTTTGGTTTTATTGTCCAGATAGGCAATACGGTCAATCGCCCGCACCAACAGTTCGGTCGCTTTGGAGTCAGTTCGTTTCATGGAATTTTCAAAGAAACTATTGGAGTAATTTTAGAGTACTGCTACATACTCTTTGGAGTATTTCCT
>DATMXL010000235.1:0-8721 GCA_035561555.1 Bellilinea sp. | reverse complement strand
ATAATGGAGAGACGATATTTCTCAAAACCGGCCTTAATCTTACAGATTCATTTATTTCAAACCCCCATAAGTCATTATCAGGTGGAGGGACCGTGACCTATGTAGCTCTTCAACTCGCTTATTATATGGGATTCAGACAGGTTATTTTGGTTGGGCTAGACCATAGCTTCGGAGATAAGGGGATACCTAATAAAACGGAAGTCAGATCACAAGTTGAGGATGCCAATCATTTTGCCCCAAATTACTTTCCCAAGGGAGTTAAATGGCAGTTACCAGACTTATTGAGGTCGGAATTAGCTTATACACTCGCTCGAAAGGCATTTGAACAAGATGGAAGAAGAATATTAGATGCAACCGTCGGGGGAAAATGCGAGGTCTTCGAAAAAGTTGATTTCGAAACCTTATTCTAGCGGTAAGTCTAGTTCAGTCCTAGGGTTACCCGTCTCTGCCATACGAATGCAGGATGCGATAAACGCGATGCAGAGCTGGATCGAACGGCGCGAGCCGAACTTTGTATGCTGCGTGCCAGCGCACGCGGTGATGGAGGCCTACGATCACCCGGAACTGCGCAAGGTGTACGCGGAAAGTGGATTGAATACGCCGGATGGCATGGCAATCGTGTGGTTATTGCGGCAGGCTGGTCATAAGCAGGTAGAACGGGTATATGGGCCGGATTTGCTACTGGCAGCCTGTGAATTTGGGCTGGAGCGGGGGTGGAGACACTATTTTTACGGTGGTACGCCGGAAGCCGTTGAGGGGTTGGTGACCAGCCTTCGTGCAAAGTTCAATGGCTTGCAGGTGGCGGGGGAAGAGTCACCGCCGTTTCGGGTGCTCACCGAATTTGAAACAGAAGAAGCTTCCACGCGAATCTGGTCAACTACTCCGGACATTGTGTGGGTGGGACTGGGTTCGCCTAAACAAGAGCAATGGATGCATGATCAGGTTGCGAAACTTAATGTTCCGGTGCTGGTAGGGGTAGGGGCGGCCTTTGACTTTCTTTCAGGCGTTAAACAGCAGGCACCGCGCTGGATGCGGCGGACAGGATTGGAATGGCTTCACCGACTGGTCAGCGAACCGGGGAGGTTGTGGAAGCGTTACCTTCTGGGATACCCGCGCTTTGTGTGGCTGGTATTGATGGAGCGCCTGGGGCTGCTTAAATAAGAATCCCTTGATTCCAACGTGAAAACGGACACTTCCTGACAACCCAGGCCGGTTTCTGATAAATTTCTAAAACCCTGGATTGATCGAACTGTAACAATCCCCGGTAAAATCAAAGAATGGTTAATATTATGGAAATTTTCAGGTTCTAGGGGGACGCGTGAAAAATCAACTTGTACGGCTCAACTGGCGCTTTATTCTGACGACCAGCGCAATCTGGCTGGGCAGCGCGCTGGCAGTGGCCGGATTGGGGTTGCTGCGTGGCATCATGATTCCGTTGCTGCTGACGGCAGGATTGGCGGTTGGGTGGGTGATCAGCCGCAAGGGAGCCAGTCAGCTGGTGCTGCCGACTCTGGTGTTCTGGCTGGCGCTGCTGGGGTCGTCGCTGCTGTCGGTGGAACCGCACCGCTCCTTCTACTGGCAGGCGGTGATTGGCGGCGGGTTGTTGTTCACGCTGCTGATGGCCAGGTTCGTGCGAATGCCTGCGGTCGGCCGGCAGATCGTCAACGGATTGCTGGTGACCGGCGGAATCACGGCGGTGATTTTCTACGCCGAATTTGTACGCTGGTATGCGACCTGGCTGCAAGCTTACCCGGGGGAATGGCTGCCGTGGATCAGTTTCAGGCTGACGAGCATGAATTTCGGCGGGGCATACATGGCGGGTTGCGCGCTATTGGCAGCCGGATTGGCCTTGAAGACGAAAAGCAAAGGGTTGCGCATTCTACTGGGCGTGTACGCTCTGCTGGCAGTGGGCCTGATCTTCCTGGCCTCGTCGCGCGGGTCGCTGGTCGGGTTGGCGGTGGCGGGCGTGGTGTGGGCGGTGGTGGAACGGTCCTCCTGGCTGCAGTGGCTGGCGCCGGTGATCGGGTATTTTAAAAAACACAAAGTGTTGGGGATCGCGGTGGTGGCTGCGGCTGCGGCCGGGGTGCTGGGGGCAGGCTGGATCTTAATCAACGTGATGTCCAGTCACCCGACACATGGCGGCGGAGTGCTGAACGCGCGCGATCTGTATTGGTCGGTTGGCTGGGACATGTTCCGGCAATCTCCCTTGATCGGAAACGGGCTGTACACCTTCAGCGAGTTCTTTATGCTGGCGGTTTCGGTGCCGCCCTGGGACATTTTTTTGCACCCGCACAATATGCATCTGGACGTGTTGAGCAGCGCCGGGATCATCGGCGGGGCAGCTTACGTGTGGCTGCTGTGGGCGGTATTCCGCGCGCTGGCACGGGCACGCCGGGCAGCAGCGGAGGAGAGCGCCGGAGTGGTGCTGGGCGCTACACTGATGCTGGCGGGTTACCTGGGCGCTGGAATTTTCGACGCTGTTTATCACATTCAGCCGGCATCGATCAGCCTGGCGCTGGTCCTGGGCGCGGCACTGTCCTTTGATCCGCCAGTGGAGCGCAAAGTACCGCGCTGGAGTTTTGCAGTGCTAGGAATTGGCGTGTGCGCGCTGGCGTGGTGGACAGCCATGGTGCGGGCGCCGGCTATTCAGGCGGTGGAACTGGCGCAGGAAAGTAACCCGGCCACTGAGTCAAGTTGGCAGGCGGCAGCAGTGAAAATGGACAAGGCTGTTGAGCTGGTGCCGTTTTCACCGTTGTACCAGTCCGAGGCGGGATTGATGGCGGCAGAATTGGCCATGAAGGGTGAAACTGGAGCACCAGCCAAGGCGGTGGAGCATTTTGAGGCGGCAGTGCGGCTGGACCCAAATGCGGCGCCGCACCACTTAAACCTGGGGGCGCTGTACCGGTCACAGGGGAGGTTGAGTGAAGCGCTGACGGAGTTTGAAGAGGCTGCCCGCCTGGCACCGAATTGGGACCTGGCAGCGCTGCAGGTGGGTCTGGCTGCCGAGGAGCTGGGCAACACAGACCAGGCGTTGCGAGCTTACTGGAAGGCGCTGAAACTAATCCCCGATTTGGGGAATGAACCCTTCTGGCAGGTCAGCACATTGCGGCAACAGGCGGTGCAACTGCTGCGGGTAGGCGCCAGTGAGGATGAGATCGGCGAACCGCTGACGGATGAGGCAGCCATTCGACAGTCTTATGCAGGGCCGATTCTGGCGCAAGCCGAGCTAGAGCTGCAGGCTGGCAGTGTGGAACGCGCGACCAGCCTGGTCAGTGTGGCGGGTCTTTCCTACTTCCGCAACGGGCGCGAGGTCATGGAATATTGGTGGCTGAACGCAGAAATTGCGGCTGCCGAGGGAGATTTCCTCAAAGCCAGCGAACAAGGTGAAATTTTGATCAACGGTTTGGAAGTTCAGGGGATTAGAGGGCCTGGCACAGCGGGCTGGTCGATTTACGACACTGGGATTTACAGAATTTCGGATATGACGATTGAACTTGTGCCGCAAGTAAGGTTTCTAAGGCTGTTTGGCGCATGGCCCGAGCGCATGGAGAGGCTGGCGGAATGGCAGCGGTTAGCAGGTGATTCTGCTGGGAGCGCGGAGACGTTGAGGCTGATGCATAGCTGGCAGGAATAGTGCAACGAAAATGGAGACCTCCTTCCCAGCCTTCCTCCGAAACGGAGGAAGGGGAAAACAACCTTCATCCCAACCTTCCTCCGAAACGGAGGAAGGGGAAAACAACCTTCACCCAGCCTTCCTCCGAAACGGAGGAACGAGAAAACAACCTTCACCCAGCCTCTCCCCAGGAGGGAGAGGGATTAGAACACCCCCTCCCAACTTCCCCTAAAATCAACGATTTTAAGGGAGGGGAAAAAACAAGATCCTACACTTCGTTCAGGATGACAGAGCGTTCAGGATGACAAATAAATGAGTAAGAGCGAGATCCTTCACTTCGTTCAGGATGACAACCAAGGAATTGGAATTTGTTTAGACGATTTTCGACAAATTTTGCGCTGGTTTCAATAGCCTTTGATGCCGCGGTGGTAGCGTTAGGGTTGGTGCTGGCTGCCCGGCTGCGGCCGGCGTTTAACCCGCTGCAGGCTGTTGCGGACCTGTCAGAGCCTGTCAGCGTGCCAATAGAGCTATTCATTATTTTCCCGATGGTATGGGTGCTGGTAAATCTGTTGTTTTCGGTTTATGACGGGCGGCGCAATTTGAAGGTGATCGATGAGTACGGCAGTCTGACCCTGGCAGCCGTGCTGGCAGGCGTCACCATGGCGGGAGTGCTGTATTTGACCTATCGCGATATCTCGCGCTTCATGTTCATCCTGTTTGTGGCTCTGGCGTTTATTTTGATGCTGTTGTGGCGGGCTGGAGTGCGAATATTATTCCGGATGCGCTGGTTAGGTCCGGTGCAGCAGCGCCGGATTTTGATCCTAGGCGCAGGCGTGATTGGGCGGCGTTTGGCGAATCACATTAATGAAGAGATAGACCTCGGGATGGAACTGGTTGGGTTTTTGGACGACGATCCGGCGAAGGTTAACGGACAGCCGGATGTGCTCGGGAATCTGGACCGCGCCCGGGCAGTGATCCAACACCAGGGGGTGGACGACGTGGTGATGGCATTGCCACTTTCAGCGCATGCGCGGCTGAATCAAGTGGTCAGCGAGCTGCACGATCTGCCGGTGCGGGTGTGGATCATACCGGATTACTTTTCTTTGACTCTGCACCGCGCCTCGGTGGAAGAGTTCGCCGGTATTCCGATGCTGGACCTGCGCGCTCCGGCACTCAGTGAATATCAGCGGATGATCAAACGGGCGTTTGATTTTTTCGTGGTAATCGTGACATTACCGGTCACGCTGCTGCTGATGGGATTGATCAGTCTGGCGGTGTGGCTGGATAGCCGCGGACCGGTATTTTATGTGGCACGGCGGGTGGGGGAAAACGGGCGAATTTTCAGTATGTACAAGTTCCGCTCCATGGTGGTCAATGCCGAGGCGCTGCAAGATAAGGTGGGAATTAAGAATGGCTACGGGGAACAAGTGCATAAGGTGCGCAACGACCCGAGGGTCACGCGGGTGGGACGGATTTTACGCCGCACCAGCCTGGATGAGCTGCCGCAGCTTATCAATGTACTGGCAGGGACAATGAGTCTGGTAGGTCCGCGCCCGGAAATGCCCAATTTGGTGGAAAAATACGCACCCTGGCAGCGCAAGCGGTTCACGGTGCCGCAGGGCATCACCGGCTGGTGGCAGATCAACGGCCGCAGCGACCGACCGATGCACCTGCACACCGAGGACGATCTGTATTACGTGCAGCATTATTCGTTATGGCTCGATTTGCAGATTTTGCTGAGGACGGCATGGTCGGTGGTACGCGGTAAAGGCGCTTTTTAATTCGGTATAATTGGGTCTTATTAACCCGGCTGGACCTCGCCGTTTAAAACGGCCTTATCGCGCCTTCATTGGAGCTGTGCATGGAATCAAAAAATATCTGGCTTATTGTTATCGCAGTGGTCGTGGTCATTTCTCTATGCATGACAGCTCTGGTCATCACCGGGGTGTTTGCCTGGCGGGTAATTGACAGCCAGGGTGGATTAGGTGCACCAGACGCCGTTCCAGAAGTGCCTAAGCAGGATGAGCCAGCGCCTGTCCCGCTTGATCCGAACCTCAACCCTGAGCCGGCTTCAGCCGGGGCAGTGCAAACGTTGGAGAATCTGCGGGGAGCAGAGATTCCGGTCAACGACCCGCTGGATCTGGCGGAACGGCTGCTGGGGATAGCCGATATCCCCGAGACGGTGGAACCGAGCGGGCCTTATGCTGTGGGCGACCGGCTGAGTTTTTGGGTGTCGAATACAGCCACCAATGAGACGTTCCGGGTGGCAGCGGTGCTGCGCGCGGTGGTGGATACAGCCTATTTCTGGATCGAGGAAGGGATTGACTACCAGGAATCGGATTTGACGCGGTTGGCGAATGCTTTCAACGACGAGATCTACCCGGTCAACCAGGCATTTTTTGGGAGCGAATGGTCACCGGGGATCGATGGCGACCCGCGTCTGTTCATTTTGTACGCCAAAAACCTTGGCGGTAGCACCGCTGCTTATTTTTCCAGCATCGACTCAGTGAACCCGCAGGCGCACCCATACTCGAATGCGCACGAAATGTTCATGATCAACGCGGATTCGGTCACCCTGGGAGAAGAATACACCTTCGGAGTGCTGGCACACGAATTTCAGCACATGATTCACTGGAACAATGACCGCAACGAGGATTCATGGCTGAATGAGGGGTTCGCGGAGCTGGCGGCTTTCCTCAACGGCTACGACCCGGGCGGTTTTGACTATTTATTCTCGCTGGAACCGGATATGCAGTTGACCGACTGGCCGCTGGACGCGGATGCACGGGGGCCACATTACGGTTCGTCCTTCCTGTTTGTGGCGTATTTCCTGGACCGGTACGGCGAGCAGGCGACGCAGGCACTGGTCGCCAACCCGGAGAACAGCATGGACAGCGTGGATGCGGTGCTGGAGGATTTACGCACTCAGGGTTTGATCGACCCGAATTCGGGCAGCGCTGACGATTTGTTCGCGGATTGGACAGCGGCGAACTACTTGAATGATCCGGAATTTGAAGGCGAACGCTACGCCTATCACCGCTACCAGGACTTGCCGAATTTCGCAGAGACAGAAAGGGTCTCGCAGTGCGATGGCGGCTGGGAATCCCGCTCGGTCAGCCAATACGGCACGGATTATATCCAATTTGATTGCAATGGACCGGCTGAATTGGCATTCCAGGGCGCCAGCGAAGTTGGGGTACTTTCCATGGATGCTCACTCAGGAGAATTTGCCTTCTGGTCAAACACCAGCGACGAATCAAACATGCGGCTGAGGCAAACATTCGATTTCAGCGAGGTGCAAGGCGCACTCACGCTGGAGTATGCCGCATGGTACGCTCTGGAAGTTGATTATGATTACGTGTACCTGACGGCTTCAACGGATGGAAAAACCTGGGCAATATTGAATACGCCTTCCTGCACCAACACAAATCCGTCAGGCAACAACTACGGCTGCGGCTACAACGGCAACTCCGGCGGGTACCGCAACGAAAGCGTCGATCTGTCGCAATTTGCCGGCAAGCAAGTGACCCTGCAGTTCGATTACGTCACCGACGCTGCCATCAATGCAGAAGGGTTCCTGCTGGACGACATCGCCATCCCGGAAATTGGCTACAGCACCGATTTCGAAACTGACGACGGCGGGTGGCAGGCTGAAGGATTTGTGCGCATTGAAAACCGCCTGCCGCAAACCTTCCGTTTGACCGTCATCGAGGAAGGCCGGCAACCCTCTGTGCGATATGTCGAAGTGGACGCAACCGGCAAGGCAGAGGTGCTGCTGGACCCGGCAAACGGGAATGTGATTACAGTGGCGATCAGCGGAACGACACGCTTTACGCGGGAGAAAGCCTCCTACGGGTTCAGCGTGGCAGAAACGCCATAAGCAGCGAAATTAGAATCAAAAAAGCGGAGAAATCTCCGCTTTTTTGTCGGGTGCTACTCTAATTTGACCTGCGGCTGCCGCAGTTTTTCCAATTCATTCTCAAGATCCGTGCGGCGCTCGCCGGCAGCCTGGCGGACCTGTCCGACCAGCCGGTCGATGGAATCGGCGACTGTCTGCTGAAAATTTCGGCCAGAACTGGGAGCAAACAGCAGTGCGACAATGCCACCCACCAGTGCTCCGGTCAACAACCCTGCGAATAATGCTACAAATCGGCGCATCTTTCCTCCTTAATTGGTTGTATATGGTATTGTTTATTGTCGGTAAACAAATTATACCGCTGTCCGCGGCTGAGCCAGACCTAATTTTACAAAAATTAACGGCGCCAGCCAGGTCACCCAGAAGCCAACCAAAGAATAGCGGACAAAGCGGAACACATAGCCTATAAAGTCGGGCGTGTCCGGGAAGATCAAATTTAATCCGAAGTAAATTATCCCCAGACCGGCGATGCCGAGCAGAAACCTAAGAATCCGGGATCTGGTAGGTCCGTGCGGGTCGTGCCCGCCATTGCCGCCAGCCAGCAAAGCCAGGCCGGCTGTCATGCCGAACCAGGTGCCGCTGACGGTGAAGACGCCTTCCAAGTTAAGCGGATCGATGGGTTCAGCGGGGTTGGCTGCCAGAGCGGTAGAGATCCAGGAATCAGGCAATGACCAGGCTGAGGTTATTGCGAACACAGCCATGCCAGCGGCTACCATCAAAATGGCAGAGCCATAAGCGGCTGCTATCCGTAATTCAAGCGGTAGATGGATAAACCAATCCACCACAGGTTTTTCGAAATATACGAATATTACGAGGAGTAACCCACCGATCAACCAGCCAAGCACAACATCATGGAGAAAGTGAACCCCAAGGTAGATGCGTGAAATACCCATTAACAAGATGATCAAAACGGCCGGCCAGAAAGATTTTCGTTTGACAGTGGCGGCAAACATGCCCCAGATACTCATGGCACTCAGCGAATGACCGGAAGGCATGCCGAAGGATGATTCAGCCGCGAGCGCCTGCACCCGAGGGTCAATCCAGTAAGGCCGCGGACTATGGAGCAGTACTTTGAAAAACGATTTGACGCTGTCGGAAACCAATAATATCAATCCAATACGCAAACCGAGGGTCGTATCGACGCACCAATAAATCACGGTAGTCAATAACATATAGAAATATTCAGTCCCCA
>DATMXL010000234.1:0-3120 GCA_035561555.1 Bellilinea sp. | reverse complement strand
TATAATAGTATTAGTTACAGAATTCACAAATAAGAAGAAGGCAAAAATGCCATGAAAAACCAAGTGAACCCCAAAAACATTCCGCACGTTGTCATTGTCGGCGGTGGCTTTGGCGGGCTGCGCGCTGCCAAACGGCTGGCCAAAGCACCAATTCGGATTACCTTGTTGGATCGCAACAACTACCATCTTTTCCAACCCCTACTGTACCAGGTAGCAACCGCCGGGGTATCGCCGACCGACGTAGCCTACCCGCTTCGCAGTATATTTCGCCGCCAGAAAAATCTGGAATTCCGCCTGGCGGAAGTCACTGACATAAACCTGGACAGACGCCAGTTATCGACCACCAATGGCAGCCTGGATTACGATCAAGTTATACTGGCGGTGGGCGGGGAAACCAATTATTTTGGCATGGAAAGTCTGGCCACCAACGGGTTTGGCTTGAAAGGACTGGACGACGCCTCGCGCATTCGCGATCACATTTTGCACCTATTTGAGCAGGCGGCACTGGTTAACGACCCGCAGGAGCGGCAAGCGCTGCTGACCATCGTAGTAGCAGGCGGTGGTCCGACCGGGGTGGAAATGGCTGGCGCTATCTCAGAATTGATCCGGCTGGTGCTGGCAAGAGATTTTCCAACCCAGGATTTCAGCCAGGCGCGGGTAGTGTTGCTCGAAGCCACAGACCGCTTATTGGCCATGCTGCCAGAAAAATTGGGTGTAGCTACTGTCATAGCGCTGCAAAAGAAAAAAGTAGAAGTGCGATTTGGTGCCACGGTTGAATCTTATGAAGGACAGGTGGTCAGGCTGCGCGGTGGAGACAGCATTGCTACACACACCCTTATCTGGGCAGCCGGCATTCGTGCAGCCACCCTGGTTGACAGCCTGGGATTACCTCAAGCAGCGCAGCGGCGCATAAAAGTTGAACCGACCCTGCAGGTAGCCGGTCACCCAGAAGTTTATGTCATCGGCGACGCGGCTTATTTGGAGGACGAAAAAGGCGTTCCCCTGACCATGGTGGCACCGATAGCCATGCAGCAGGGCGAGCACGCTGCTGACAATATTATGCGTGCCTTGAGCGGCCAGCCGCGAACAGCCTTCCAGTATCACGATCCCGGCACCATGGCAACCATTGGCCGTAACCAGGCGGTAGCCTGGCTCGGGCCACTGCAGCTGCATGGCTTTTTTGCCTGGCTGGCCTGGTTGGTGGTCCATATCTACCAGCTAATCGGCTTCCGTAACCGCTTATTGGTCCTGATCAACTGGGCCTGGGATTACTTCTTCTACGACCGGGCAGTAAGGTTAATTACATCGGCTGAAAAGAAACAGCCGCATCCTATTATGGGACGCGGCTATATGCAAAAACCATAAGCTGCCGGGCGGACTAGAAAACCAGGATGCCAATAACGGCTGGCACAAACACCAGCAAGGCCAGTAACGGGTGACCACGGCGTTTGGCGTTGCGGCTGTCCCAGCTGAACAGGAAAATAGCCAGGCTAAAAGCGATGACTGCGCTGGCTGCCAATACGCCGACTGAACCCCAGGCAGAAAATGCCGATTCGCGTCCCATGACCAGACCGATGAAAGCATTCATGGCATGTGAGGCTGGCAGCAGTTGGGCAAATTTGAGTGCGGCCTCCGGCAGCATACTGTGCGGTAGCATCAACCCACCCAGCAGCATGGACGGCACGAAAAGCAGCTGAGACCATAAAACGGTGGCACGGGATGTGGGTGAAACCACCCCAATCAAAACAGCGAAGGCTGCACAGTTCAGTGCCAAAACCAGAAATACCAGAACAAAATTTGGCCAGTTGACCGGTAAGGGAGCTTTGAATACCAGGCCGGAGCCCAGGGTAATAATGGCTGTGACAATGGCTAAATGCAGCAGGGTGGTCAACACCGGGATGATCAAAATACTGAAGCTGGGTATACCGTTGATTCGATAACTTCGAAAAACACCGTTCTCACGACCGTTGACCAGTGGGTCCGGTATCCCAAGGAAGGTGGCTGACAGCACCGCGAAGACCACCATCGCCGGCAGTAAATCCTGAAGGAAAAGTGGGTTGACGGATGGCATAATGGCACCCATCATGGCGAAAAAACCCAATGGGAACAAGTAATTCATCAAGAGCAAAGTCTTATTGCGGATGCCGGTACGGAATTCAAACGAAAAGTGCTGACTGAAGGCGTTCATTGCGCAATCCCTTCGCGGGTGATTTCCAGGAAGCGGTCCTCGAGCGAGGGGCGCTCGACACGCAAGTCGATGACCTGATCGGCATTCGATTAATTATGCCTGAGAATGGCAGAAACCGTATCGCCAATATCGGTGGAGTAATACACCTGGTATTCCTCCTTGACCGAACTCTGCTGCACCGCTGGAAAAGCTGCCGCGGCAGCAAGAGAGCCGTTGCGTGTGTTGACCGAGATTTTGGTGAGTCCTTCACCTGTCGATGTGATTTGCAGCGGGCTGCCGATGGCGGCGAGCTTGCCGTTGAGCAAAATGGCTACCTGGTCGGACATTTCTTCGGCTTCGGCCATGTCATGGGTCGCCAAAATGATGGTTGTGCCATTCTTCTGCAGGTCGTGCATGAGATTGTGTAGCTCAACGCGGGAGGCAACATCCAGTCCGGCGGTGGGTTCGTCCAGAAATACAAGCTGCGGATCATGAGCCACAGCCAATGCCAAAGACAGGCGGCGCTGCTGACCGGTGGATAGCTCGTAGAACTGCGTGCCGGACTTCTGCTGCAGACCCAGGCGCTCGAGCAAATCGAAACGCGGCTTTACACCGTGGTAGGCGCAGAAAAACTTCATGGCTTCTGTTGGTGTGATGGATTCAGGCATGCCGGCTGATTGGAGCTGTACCCCGATCACATGGTGCAGCTTTTTCTGCTCGGTGGATGGATCCAGACCAGCCACCCGGATCGTCCCGCCGTTAGGCTCGCGCAAGCCTTCCAGGGTTTCCAAAATGCTGGTTTTTCCCGCGCCGTTGGGACCCAGCAGTCCAAAAATCACGCCTGGTTCGACTTTGAAACTAATGTCCTCGACAGCCGTAAATTTCCCGTACGTTTTGCGGAAGTTCTGAACCTCGATGATCGACTGTTCCATAATTTCCATTCCCTCTAAAAT
>DATMXL010000233.1:0-18420 GCA_035561555.1 Bellilinea sp. | reverse complement strand
GCACTTATAACGGTCGCGGACCTAAAATTGAGGTGCCTATGCGAATAAACGTGGCGCCTTCTTCGATGGCGACCTCAAAATCCGAGCTTGTGCCCATGGAGAGCTCGTCCCAGGTTTGCTCTGGATAACGACCCCGAAGGTAGTCTCGCAGACCGACCAGACGTTTAAAATACACTCGAGCCTCATCCGGTGTCACGGTTAACGGCGGCATGCTCATCAAGCCGTTTACCTTTAAATGGGGCAGGCTGAGAATCTTCTCGACGTCTGAAAGCAAATCTGACCAGGTTTCAGTGTTATCGGCCTGCCACCCCGACTTGCTCAGCTCCGTCCCCACGTTGAATTCGAGTAATACCGGCAACACTCGACCGGGTTCAGCCAGCAATTTATCCAGTTTTTCGGCCAGATGCAGGCTATCGAGCGAATGCATATACTGAAAGTGCTTGCTCACCAGCCTGGCTTTCCGGCTTTGCAGGTGACCAATCATGTGCCATTCAATATCTTCGGCAGCCAGGCTTTGGATTTTAGCTACAGACTCTTCGGGATAATTCTCGCCAAAAATTCGTACCCCGGCTTCAATCGCGGCTTGAATCACTTCAACTGGCTGTCCTTTGGAGACAACCACCAGTTTGATCTGGGCAGGGTCCCGACTTGCACGTTTTGCGGCAGCGCTGATCTTTTCATTGACGCTGGCCAATTTTTGCGGAATTTCGCTCAAATTACCCATGTTTTCTTCAGCGTTTAAGTGCGATAATCGCGCCAAACCGGCCGGTTTTGCCGTGTTCAGCACGGTGGGAGAACCAGCGGTAAAGGTCACAGGCAGTGCAAATCCCGGCAATTTCTATATTTATCACGCCTGCCTGTTCCAATAGAATAGCATTGGATTGCCATAGGTCCATATGAATGCCTTTATTCGTCTGGATCAAGATTTCGTTCGCGCGGGTTCCGAAACTCTCCGATACCTGATCAATCACATCCCTGCCAACCTGGTAATGATCTGGACCAATGGATGGACCGATGCCAGCAAAAATGTCACCGGCATGCGAGCCGTATTGCTGACTCATTTTTTTCACTGCCTGCTGAACAACTTTTTTTACGGTACCCTGCCAGCCGGCATGCACAACACCAGTCACTTGACGTACCGGGTCATGCAGCAGGATCGGGACACAATCCGCGAATCGCATAAAAAGGGTAATGTCCGGATTGGCAGTCAGGATCGCATCACTCTTTTCATGAGGGGCATCCAGTGGGCGCGGGATTTCGCTGCAAATTACATCAGCGCTGTGCACCTGCCAGACATCAAAAATTGATTCCACCGGACGGTCCATCACCCCATAAATGCGCCGGCGGTTTTCGATTACGTTTGGACGTTCATCACCCACTGTGCCGCCCAGATTGAGCGAAGCCCACGGCTGTGGGCTGACACCACCGTTGCGGGTAAAAATCCCATGCATGACCTTATTAGGGTTGAAAGTTTCAAATTGAAAGTATTCCAACCCGTCCCGGTTGACAAATGGCATTCGCGTTATCCTGCCTTTTGGATCTGAGCGACGACCGCGAATTTTCCCGCCAGCATTTTTCGGGTTTCCCGCATGCTGTCCTCGATCATCGGGAACAGGTACCAGGCGGTGGTGAGTCCGAACAGCCCGCCTGTCAGGCTGCGCAGCACGGGCGTGCTTTCTCGAATCAACATCCAATCAGGCAGTTGAGCGATGAGGCTGGGCAATTGGGAGAAACCGTCCAGGCCTATGGGTCCCAGGCCAATAAGCACCCACAAATACCAGGGCAGCGCTTTGATTTTCCGCCCGGTTGCGATAAATAACAGTGCAAATAAAGCCATGGCAGCGTAAATCGCCACATCGCGTTGGCAAAGTGCCACTTTATAGCCGGCAGCTTCAGCGCCAAAACCCAGCTCCTCAACCCCGGTGAACTTCCGTTCTGTGGTAACCCGTACACCGGACGAACCGGTAAATTGCTCATACGTCGCAACCCCCGGGATTCCAGCCAATTCCCGCGGATAATACGCCTGGGAGCCCCACAGGAACCAGGAACGGAACGGCAGTTGGTGACACAGCGGGCTGTAGACGGTGTAGATTAGCCTGGCTGCACCAGTAGCCCCCGCGCGGGCAAAAACCGGTGCCAGAAAAGGCAAGCCCACATATAGAATCAGTAAACCGGCAATCACCACCATATACCAGCGGCTCAACCACCACGAAAAACGGTCCGCGGAACTGATATTGTGTCCCCGCTCAACCCGCCGGGTATGCCCGACATCGCCAATTTTATCCAGGTGGTCGTTACGGTCACGCGCCGCCCCCAGAGCCACCTGTAGGCGCTGCAGCGTGATTGGCGCTGTCAACCGGTAAGGTCCAATTTGCGCCACTGGCAGCTCGCTGCTGAGTGCTGCGCTGAATTCTGGGGTGGCATCCACATCCACCAAAGCCAATTGATGCGGATAGTCCGATTCGAGCGAGCGTAAATCCAGGATGGCCTGGTCGCTGGCTGCATGGTTTTGCTTGACATAAAGCGTCACAACGATCACAGCGTACCTCTAAAGTCCAAAATCGACAAAATAACCAAACTGACTCAAGGTGTTGAACACGCCAAAGAACAGCAACACGCCGACGATGATCAAAATTATACCCATTCCGATTTCGATGTAGTGCATGGTTTTCGCGTATTTTTTAAGAATTGTGGTCACCCAGCCGATCCCAAGCGCGGCTACCAGGAACGGAATGGCCAATCCGACCGAGTAAAAGGCAAGCAGAATGATACCTCGTGAGACTGAGCCGCCGTTGATCGCCAGGGTCAAAATCATCCCAAGAATGGGTCCGATGCAGGGTGACCAGCCGGCTGAAAATGTGACTCCCAGCAGCGCTGAAGACAAATAACCGCGGCGGCGATCCAGCTGCGTCTGCGGTCGCAGGTCGTATTCGAGAAACGGAATCCGCAAAAGCCCCGTCATGTGCAATCCGAGGATAACGACGATAATGCCGCCAATTTTGGCCAGCCAGAACCGTACCTCGTATAACAGCCCGCCCACTGCGGACATGGTCAAGCCAAGCGTGAGGAATATGGCGCTAAAACCAGCAACGAATGCCAGACCATGCAGAAAGGACTGCATTTTGCCCGGTGTCGTATCTAGTTGATTGGCTGCGATCGAACGCCCGCTTAAATAGCCGACATACGCCGGCACCAGCGAAAACACACAGGGTGAAAGAAAAGAGGCCAGTCCAGCTAATAATGCCAGCCCGATGGTGACATCTACCATGAACACACCAATTTGAACAAATTAAGCTTCCCGAACATCAATCTGAGTGCCATCGAAAGTTGTAATCGTCAGATCACCAGGATCATAAGTGATAACTGGAGTGGTCCAGCGGAAGACGTATTTGGCGTCCTCCGGGGTAGCATTTACACAGCCGTGTGAGCGCGGCGTTCCGAAATCATTGTGCCAGAAAGTCGAGTGGATCGCCACTCCCTCCTGCGTAAATAATGTCGTCCACGCAACCCCTGGAAGATCATAGCCTGTACCGGTTTGACCACCAGACATATGGGTGGAAATCATTTTACGCCAGATGTGATGATTAGCCCCCACGGGTGTGCCCCATTCCTCGACGATACTGCCTTCTGCATTCCAAACAGCACCAGATGATATTTGGCAGGCATATACTTCAGAATTACCTTCATAGAGTGACATAATCTGTCGAGTGGGTGTAACATCCACCACTACTTTCTTGTTTTCTACCTCGGGAGAAATAGGTGCCACTTCCTCAACTGTTAACGGACGGAATGCTTCGGCTGCACACCAAAATCGATCATAACCAAATCTTTCATTGGCTCTATAGAGTACAAGTCCTTGAGAGTTCGTGCGAATATCGTCAACCCATATTACTTGACTGTAATAAAGTCGGGGGATAAGCCCATTCTCAATACTATATTTAAGACCTGGACCGTTCGCGACATCTCCATCCAGATAAATTTGTGTCTGGGGCACAGTCACTTCAACCCACATCCCTTTGCCAAGGCTGGTGGTCGGTAATTCCACCACTGGTACATTAGGCTGGTTGCGAACTGGTTGAACGCTGGGAGCATAAACATAACCCTCTGGCGTCTCGACCCAGCGGCGGCTTTGCCTTCCACGCGGGGCTTCGCCAACAACCTCGCGGAGCCACACCACAATGGCGTCTTCGTACAATACACCAACTGATTCTGCTTCAACATTCGGCCGTCTGCGCACGTCAACTTTTCCCACGCAAATGCGGCCCAAGCTCTCTGCATCCGGGAATTCATCCTGCAGGTAGGACCAGTTCTTCCATGGTCGCATTGCTAAAGCGCCCATGCTCAAAGCACCAAATTTTAGGAAATCACGTCTGGAAAAGGTTGTGTCAATCCACTTCATGGCGGTTAGGATAATAGCTTTAGATGGTTTTGTCAATCAAACCTGGATTAACCCAGGTTAAGAGAATGCGCCGGCTTTTATTAACTCCACCACGCTTTCGATTTCAGGCCCCCATAAGGCGTCGCCAGCCTGGTACGGGACGGCTGCACGCAGCGTGTCGTAAGCACGGCGCGTGCCTACCCCCATTTGGGCATTTGGCTGCTCTTTAAGTCGAAGATCCAACGCCCGAGCTGCGGTGTAGAGTTCAATCGCCAGGACATGGCGCGTGTTATCCAGTATTTGCCGGGCGTGCCGAGCTGCGGTCATGGCATTGGCGTTATGGTCTTCCTGCTCGCCGGAGGTTGGCAGCGAATGGACGCTGTCTGGATGCGCCAGGGTTTGATTTTCGAGTACCAGCGAGGCGGCGGTATATTGCGGCATCATCAAACCGGAGTTTAGCCCGGCGGCTTTTGGATGGTCAACCAGCATGGGGGGTAGTCCCGCATTCAGATTGCCATCGGTCATGCGGAAGATCCGGCGTTCAGAAATAGCAGCCAATTCTGAAAGAGCTATCCCCAGGAAGTCCATCACCAACCCCACTGGTTCGCCGTGAAAATTGCCGCCGGAAATAATATCCTCTGACGAGAATAACAGCGGGTTGTCTGTGGCGGCGTTGATCTCCCTTTCAACAATTTGCGAACAATAATCCAGCGTGTCACGCACCGCCCCCTGCACCTGCGGCGCACACCGCAGCGAATACGCGTCCTGCACTCGTCCAGCGCCGTTGATCAAGCTGGAACCTTGAATATGGGTGCGGATCGCTTCGGCTACGCGCATTTGTCCCGACTGCTCACGAACCCTGTGCAAACGCTCATCGAAAGCAGCGCTGCTGCCCATGAGCGCTTCCAGTGTCATGCTGAGCGCCAACTCGGCTACTTTCGCCAACTCCTGCGCATCATATACGGCTAAAGCTCCAATAGCTGCTGAAAAAGTAGCCCCGTTATTCAGTGCCAAACCTTCTTTCGGTCCCAACACGATCCTGGTGATTCCGGCTGCCTGCATGGCATCTTTGCCGCGCAATTGCTGACCCTGGTACCATGCCCAGCCCGAGTCTTCCAGCCGATCGTTGGCATCCGTGGTCATCACCAAAGCCATATGCGACAACGGACCCAGGTCGCCGGAGGAGCCCAATGACCCCTGGGACGGGATGACCGGGGTTAATCCCTTATTGACCATATCCAGCAGAGTCTGCACCAATTCGCGGCGAATGCCCGAAAAACCTTTGGCCAACGTGTTGGCTCGCACCAGTATGGCAGCCCGTACGATTTCTTCTGCCAACGCCGGTCCGGTCCCCACTGCATGGCTAAGGATCAAGTTGCGGCTCAGTTGATGGCTGTCTTTGAGCGAAATACGGCGGTCGGCGAAAATACCAAAACCGGTATTAATGCCGTAAACCGGACGATCGGTCGCCAGCACGCTCTCGAGCCAGGCATGTGAACGCTCAATGTTTTCCAGTCCATCCGGAGAAATTTCAACCGGTGTGTGGCTGCGCGCAACCGAGATTACGTCTTCGATGCCAAGGTGGTGACCATCAATTGAGATCATCGAAATCCTTTTTAGAATAGCAAGAGACCCAGCGCCACTGCAACTGCAGGAACCGTTAGGTTGTCCAGATCGCGCAGAGGTAGAGATTCAACGGCCGCACAGATCACAGAGATCAAAAGTAGCCGGGGAATTAAGGTATTGTAGCTAAGGTCAAAGATGCCGGATTGGATGAAAACCGCCAGGATGATTAGGGAAAAAACAAATCCGCCAACCAGAACCGAAATCGAGCCTGCCCAGGTTTTGCGCGGTGACCAGGGCAGTACTCCTGACGAGACCCGTTTTCCGATCACATCGCCGAAACCATCGCCGCCGCACAGAATCATCAGCGCGATGATACCAACCGGGCTATCCAACCAAAATGCTATGGTCAATACCACAAAAACGATACCATAATACAACGGGCCGCGCAGGATCTCACGGCGGTCACCCTGACGCGACATGGCGTCCACCGCAGCTTTATCCTTGATAACCCCGGCACCTACCAGGAAAAACTGTATCGTGATCCCTAATGGGACGATGGCAGCCAGGTAGCGTGCATTGGCTTCAGGGGTAAATAACAGCCAGCAAACCACAAAAATCGGACCGGTACCGATATGTATGATTTTTCGGCTGAGCGGTGGACTGATGATGCCGCGGTGGGCCAGAAAATCATTAAGGCGAAGCCATAACAGGGCTGCAGCCAGCGTGACCACCAGGGCGACCAGGTTGTTTCCAAGCATAGGGGATGTCCAATCGAGGGGAGAATGTCAGGATCGGTCTTTGACTTCGCGTTCCAATTCGCGCGCCTGATCGCGGCGGGCGATATCCTGGCGCTTGTCGTACAGCTTTTTACCTTTGGCCAGGGATACTTCTACCTTAGCCCGTCCATCCTTCAAATAAACCTTCACCGGCACAATCGTCATGCCTTTTTGCCGTACCGCATCCCACATCTCACGAATCTCACGTTTGTGCAGCAGCAGGCGGCGCGCTCTTTTCGGATCATGGTTGTAGCGGTTAGCCTGCGCGTAGGGAGCGATATGAGCGTTCATTAACCAGGCTTCTTTCCCATCCGTCTGGACGAAAGCTTCTGCCAGACTGATCTGCCCAGCCCGTACCGATTTAATCTCGCTGCCAAACAAAGAAATTCCTGCCTCAAATTGCTCCAGCAGGAAATATTCAAAACGCGCTTTGCGGTTGGTGGCTACGACTTTCACGCCCATAGGGAACATTTTAACATATCTGCCTCCAACGGGCTATGAGAATCCCAGTATGGAGTGTGATTCAGCCTTAGGGCGTCAATGTTACAATCAGTACCGGCGAAAGGTCAAATTACCATCTATGAAAAAGTACTTCCTGCTCGATCCCGAGGTCATCTTTCTTAATCACGGGTCATTCGGGGCTACCCCGCAGCCAGTGTTCGAGACTTATCAGCGCTGGCAGCGCGAGCTGGAACGTCAGCCGGTGGAATTCCTGGGCCGCCGCTCGGATGAACTGCTTAATGCTGCCAGGGAGAAGCTCGCCTTCTACCTGGGCACCAGCCGCGATAATCTGGTCTTTGTGACCAATGCGACCATGGGGATAAACATTCTGGCACGCAGCCTAGACCTGGGACCAGACGATGAAGTCCTGGCCAGCGACCATGAATATGGAGCTTTGGATCGTACCTGGAAGTATCTTTCCCAGCGATGCGGCTTCAACTATCTCAACTACCAGATTTCCCTGCCTGTCCTGGATGCCGATCAATGGATCGAACAATTTTGGAGCGGTGTCACTCCACGGACCCGCGTGATTTTCCTCAGCCACATCACTTCGCCTACAGCCATGATCTTCCCGGTTGCGGAAATTTGCCGGCGGGCTCGTCTTGCAGGCATTCTGACGATCATCGACGGCGCGCATGCTCCAGGTCAAATTGAGCTTGCATTGGATCAATTAGGTGCCGATTTTTATACAGGCAACCTGCATAAATGGCTATGCGCACCTAAAGGGGCAGCTTTTCTTTTTGCCCGGCCGGAGGTTCAACACCTTGTGCAGCCTTTGGTCGTCTCCTGGGGCTGGGAAAGTCTGACACCCTCGTCTTCTCGCTTTGTCGACTGGATGCAGTGGACCGGAACGCGTGACATCTCAGCTTTCCTGGCGGTTCCGGATGCAATCGCCTTTCAGGCTAACCATAATTGGCCCGTCATCCGGCAACAGTGCCACGAATTGGCCGCGGACCTGCGCCAGCGGGTCACAAAATTAACCGGAATTCCAGCCTTTTATCCGGATTCAGCCATTTGGTACCAGCAAATGGGAACCGTTCCGCTGCCCGAATCCGTAGATATTTGTGACCTCAAGCTCCAGCTTTATGACCGTTTCAAAATTGAGATACCGCTAATCGATTGGAATGGCAGAAAGCTGATGCGCTTCTCGCTGCAGGCCTACAATTCTCAATCCGATGTCCTGGCGCTTGAGTCAGCTTTAAAAATCTTATTAAACGGGTAAACTATTAATCCTTTTTACTCGGAGGGGTATCATGGAAGAAATCGCTCTGGCTCTCGGCGGCGGCGGCCTTAAAGGTATCGCCCATTTGGGCGTCATTTTTCGGCTATTGGAAGCCGGGTATAAAATCAAAGCAATTGCCGGTACCAGCGCCGGCGGCGTGGTAGGTGCAGTCATTGCTTCGGGTGCCAATCAGCAGGAAATTTTGAGCATGCTTTCCAGCATGAGCACGCAAAATTTCTTTTCGCGCCGCGATCAGGACGGTCCCTCGCTGCTGGGGTTGAGCGGACTGGTTAAGCTTCTGTCGCCTTTCTTGCAAGACAAAACCTTTGCTGATTTGAAAATCCCCTTCGCGGTGACCGCGGTGGATTACCTCAGCAAACAGGAATATATTCTCAATCGTGGGTCGGTGATCGAAGCGGTAATCGCCACTTCCAGCATCCCCGGGGTTTTTCCACCGGTTCGGATTGGTAAAGTTGAGTTGGTCGACGGCGGTATTCTGGACCCGGTACCGGTGTCAGTTGTTCGCTGGCTGGCACCAAAACTGCCGATTGTAGCGATTTGCCTTAGTCCAGAACCCGAAAAATGGCAGAAAATACCGGAAATCAGTGTGCCAATCGAAACACATATCCCAAAGCCGATTTTGAACCGCATTGTCAACATGCGGATTGGACAGGCAATCCGAATTTTTGTCGATTCGATGGATATCACCAGCCGCATGATCACTGAACTTCGCCTGCAGATTGAGAAACCGGATGTTATCATCCGTCCGGATGTTATCCATTACGGCTACCTGGATTCGGCCAATCCACAGGATTTAATCAAGATTGGCGCGGAGGCCATGGAAAAGGCCTTGCCGGAACTGGAACAAGCCTTGACCTGGCGGCATAGAATGGGGCGGCAATTTCTCAATCCGCAGCCGCCCAGCCGATTGTTGGATGAATAAGTCGATTTAACCAGTTTATGGCAGATGATCTGAGACTCTATTCACGTCAGACCATACAACGGCTGATCGCCGGTGGATTAATGCTGCTGATTGGCGTAGGCGGAATCCTGATTTACTGGATATACGGAATCGGGGCAGCCTTCCTGGGGGTTCTATGCATTTTTATTGGGCTCCTGCCGATCGGGTTGATTTTATTAATACTAGGCATTATGGAGTGGATTGTTGAACGAAACCGAGAGCAATGACGCCCAGGTATTACTCCTGGATAACTGGATTGTACGTGTCCGCCGACCGATATCCCCCTCCAGCAGCCAGGTATTTCTACTGCTGCACGGCTTGACGGGTGATGAACACTCCATGACGGTGTTCACGCGTAACCTACCGCAGGATGCCTGGATTCTGTCACCTCGTGCACCGATCGCATTAAAAAATGGCGGCTATAAATGGATCACTCCTGAACAAGGGATGACCGCATCTTATGCTGAATTCAAGCAAGCCGCCAACCAATTGCAGGCCGCATATTTAAGGTGGTCAAAATCGTTGCAGCTTCCCGCCAGTCCGGCAAACGTTATCGGCTTCAGCCAGGGGGCGGTGATGGCGGCAGCCTTACTGCTTCTCAATCCTCAGGTGGTTGATCGACTCGGGTTTCTTTCCGGATTCTTACCCGGCGACACGCCGCAATATATATTGCCCAATTGGATAACCGGGAAGAAGGTGTTCGTAGCGCATGGCAGCCAGGATAAAACAGTGCCCATCGAAAAAGCACAGCAAACCGCGCAGTGGTTGCAGCAATGGGGCGCAGCCGTCACGTACTGTGAAGCGGCGGTAGGTCACAGGTTGAGCGCCAGCTGTTTTCGCAGTTTTGCCGAGTTTTTTAAGACCCCCGCGTGAATCTCTGAGACGACTGTCTCAGCGCCGTTGGATAAATGAGAATATTCCCAAAAGGACGCCTATGCTGATCAGTGCCATAATGACCAATCCCATCGGTACACCCGAGAGCATCTGACTGCCGCCGGCAGCCGGAAAGGTCGGCACGGTCAGCGGCGGAGGTGGAGTAAAAGTTGGCAGCCGGGTTGGTGCGGCGGTAACAATAAACTGCGCTGCCAGCGTCGGATCGATGGTTTGAGTCACCTCAGGGGTCGGACTGACAGGCGGCTGAATCACCGGGAGCTCGCCTGGCGTAAGGTCGACATATTTACTGAATACCCATCCCTGACCTCCAGAAACACCAGCATACGCGATTAATATCCAATCGTTGCCTGAGGAGCGTCCCAAAGCTGGGACCGATTGTCCTTCCACCAAAACACCAATTTTTGGATAATAAAGCGCATGCGGCCCGGAACGAACATTGATGGTGGCCTCATTTTGCCCGGCTTTTACGGTCGCCATGACACCGCTGGGCGTTCCGGTAACTGTGGGAATTGAACCAGTGGGAATTTGGGCACTGGCTGGATGTATCCCAGCCGATAGCAACCCAAAAGCCAGAATACTCGTAATAATGATAGAATAAAAAACGATTTGCGCAGTTTTCATGCGCGTGGGGAACGGAATTATTTTCATCAAGGCTAACCTCGACCCGATTATAACCGACTATGGATCAACGAATTTACCACGGAAAGATAACCCCGGCAGATTTCGCTCAAAGCCTGATCGCACATTTTAACCGCGGCAATTTACGCGTACAGCAGATCGGCAACGGCTCACAGGTCAGCGTTCAAATTGCCAGCCGGCAGGGTGCTGCTTCTGGTGGACAGACCGCCCTCGGCATTGCTTTTCAAGCGATCGAGGATGGCGTTGCCGTACAGATCGGAAAACAGGCCTGGTATGGAGTGGCTGCCAGTCTGGGTTGGACTGCCCTTTCAGCGCTGCGTAACCCTTTTGCGCTGCTTGACCGCATCGATGATCTGGCGCAGGATATCGAGTATGTCCAGTTGACCGATGAGGTATGGCGGGTCGTCGACCAGACCGCTCGTGCACTCCGGGCGGGGCATGAATTATCCGAGCGCTTGCGGCGTCTGGTATGTGAGTATTGCGACACGCCTAATCCAGTTGGAGAACCGAGTTGCATCGCCTGCGGAGCGCCCTTGGGCAACGTTCAACCCCTCTCCTGCCCTAAATGCGGCTTTGTGGTTACTGCCCGCACCTCGCGCTGCCCGAACTGCGGGACGCTGCTGCCTCAGTAATATTTTGAATATCCGAAAAACAGCGAGCTAACGGACCCGCCTATAACCCATTCATTGGAGCAATTCACCGCCAGCTTAAGCCATTTTTCTGAATAAATTCATCCAGTCCTGGCGGACCCCACGTTCCGGATTCATACACCGGCAGATTTTGGAGGGGATTCTCTTTCCAGCTTTCGAGAATGTCGGTAGTAAAAGACCACTGACTCCGAACTTCGTCGGCTCGAGTGAACAAAGTCGCATCGCCCATTATGCAATCCAGTAACAGCCGCTCGTACGCGTCTGGGGGTTCGCTGCCAAAGGTCTCATCATAATCCATCTCCATGCTGACCGGTAATATCTCGTTCACCGGTCCAGGTCCTTTCGCGCCAAACTCCAGGCGAATGCCTTCATTAGGTTGTAAATTCAAAATCAACGTGTTCGGCGCATCGCCAGCCATATTCTTCCAATTGAACAACGATAACGGCGCCTGTCGAAAGCGGATTAATATTTTGGTCATGCGGCTGGGCATGCGTTTGGCCGAACGCACAAAGAACGGCACACCTGCCCACCGCCAATTATCAACATACAGACGGGCAGCCAGGAGTGTTTCTGTGACTGAATCCGGCGGTACGCCCTCTTCATCCTTGTAGCCCGCGACACGTTTGTCACCGACCAAACCGGACACATACTGCGCCCGGTACGTATTGGCAACAGCATCCTTACCCTTCAATGGACGCAGCGCTTTAAGTACCTTCACCTTTTCATCGCGTACCGCATCAGCATTAAAGCCGACCGGTGCCTCCATGGCAGTCAATGTGACCAATTGCAGCAGATGATTCTGGAACATGTCGCGGATCACACCGGAGTTGTCGTAATAGCCGGCACGTGAGCCAACGCCAACCGTTTCCGCGACAGTGATTTGAACGTGATCCACATAACGGCGGTCCCAGAGCGGTTCGAAAATAGCATTCGCAAAACGAAATACCAGGATGTTCTGCACCGTTTCTTTGCCAAGATAGTGGTCGATACGGTAAACCTGGGACTCGGAGAACACTTTGTGGACTTCGCTATCCAGTTCAATAGCTGACTCCAGGTCCCGGCCATAAGGCTTTTCGATAATTATCCGGGTCCAACCTTCGGGGTGCTTTTCGATGCCAACTTTGCCAATCTGTTCGATGATGGTGACGTACTCTGTCGGCGGCGTTGCCAGGTAGTACAAAACATTTTTCACATGCATGGCATCCAATTTGTCACATAGCCGCCGATATCCGCCCGGATCCTCGAAGGTGGATTGGATATAAAAGGAATTGTCCAGAATTTTGGCAACAACTTCCACATTCGGGATTTTTGGCATCAGTGTTTGTTCGATCCCAGCCCTAAAAGTATCCCGTAGATTCCCATCCGTCCAATCCCGGCGCGCAAACCCGATGATGGACGTCTGGTCAGGGAGTTTGCCAGCTTCCGTGAGTTCGTAGATTGCCGGAATTAATTTACGGTGGGTTAAGTCGCCAGTGGCGCCAAAAATGATGATAGCAAGTGCAGAATTGTTATTTGCGGAAGAGTCGCTCTTCATGGTTAACTCCAAACAGGTTTGCAGGCATGAATCAGTCAGGTTGTCGTCCCATCCGGTTATAATAGGAGTATTGAATCATATCAGGAATAACTTACAAAGAAATCCTCAAAATGCAATTATTTCCAGGATCGATCACAGATGTGCCTGGCATAAAAGTCGGGCATGAACAAGATTTGACAGCCCTGACAGGCTGTTCGGTGGTTTTGTGCGAAAATGGAGCCATTGCCGGGGTCGATCAGCGCGGCGGCGCACCTGGCACGCGCGAAACCGACCTGATTCGGCCGATGCATCTGGTTGAACATGTCCATGCCATCACACTTTCCGGCGGCTCTGCCTTCGGACTGGACAGTGCCACCGGAGTAATGCGCTTCCTCGAGGAACGGAAAATTGGTTTTGACGTTCGCGTGGCTCGCGTACCGATCGTGCCTGCCGCGATATTATTTGATCTCGAGGTAGGCAGTGCGACTGTCCGCCCAAATGCGGAGATGGGCTATCGCGCCTGCCAGAACGCAACCGACACCTTACCCCGGCAAGGCAATGTTGGTGCCGGTACCGGAGCCGCGGTGGGTAAGATATTTGGAATCAAACACGCCATGAAAAGCGGCATTGGCACTGCCAGTATGAAACTTGGCGGCGGCGTGGTAATCGCCGCGCTCATCGCAGTCAATGCCTTCGGCGATATATTTGATCCCCAATCTGGGCAGCTTATTGCTGGTGTGCGGGATAAAAAAGATAACCTGGCAGATACACTGCTGGCTATGCGCACTTTCAAAGGTCGCAGCATTATGAAATTGTCGTCAATTCACAATACGGTCATTGGCGTGGTTGCCACCAATGCCCGTCTGACCAAAGAAGAGATCAATAAGGTAGCCCAAACCGCACACAACGGTTTAGCCCAAACGATCCGCCCTGCCCATACCATGCTGGATGGCGATACATTATTTTCATTGGCGACCGGTAAGCGTTCTTTGGATGTTAATATTTTGGCAGCCTACGCACCTGAAGTTGTTGCACGTGCGGTGCTTAACGCAATCAACGCTGCCGAGCCGGCTGACGGACTGCCTACAGCGCGGTCTTTGCATTTTATTGATTGAATTGTAAAACTATCAAACGGAATTTAGCGTATAAAGAATGCTATTCGTCCTGTGCGTATGGATTGATAATTGATGTTGATCCGTATAATAGGGTATCCAAAAATAATCCGGAAATTATCATTTTATCGAAGGGAATAACCCCATGATTAACCTGATCGCCGATACGACGTCCAGCATTCCACCCGCGGTTGCCAAGGAATTAGGGATAGCTTATGTCCCTCAGATCATTATTTTTGGCGATGAATCTTTCAATGATGATTACGAACTCGACACGGATACTTTTATCAAACGATTACGGGCTTCCACAGAACTCCCCAAAACTGCTGCTCCATCGCCAGCATTCTATGCCCCCTATTTCGAGAAGTTCAGCGCCGACGGCGATACGATTGTGGTTTTAACCCCTTCCAGTGACGTTAGCGGTACACTCCGCGGGGCAACTGTCGCTGCGGAGGACTTCCCGAACGCTGATATTCGCATCATCGATACCCGGACAATTGGCTCTGGCTTGGGGACCCTCGTTTTCTTAGCCCACAAGTGGATCAAAGAAGGCATGGATGCTGATACGCTGGTAGCAAAAATAAAAGAAATGGCCAACCGGCAACGTGTCTATTTTGTGGTTGATACGTTGGAATATTTACATAAAGGCGGACGGATCGGCGGCGCAAAAATGCTGGTGGGCAGTCTGCTGCAGGTTAAACCAATCCTGCAAATGACCGGTGGACATATCGAGCCGCTTGAAAATCAACGCACCAAACGCCGGGCGATTGCCCGCTTGAAGGAATTAATCGAGACGGAATGCCCGCGTACCAGCGAGTCTTATCTGACCATCATGCGTGGTGATTCCCTGGATGAAGCTAATAAATTTGCGGATGAACTGGTCGCCGAAACTGGCATTTCACGCCCGGAAGTCTACAATCTGCCGCCAGCGATTTTAGTTCACGTTGGTCCTGGCGTCCTCGCGGTAAGCTTTTTTATAAAACCTGACTGACCGCGATTTGGGGAAGTGGCAGTACCCGTGGAGAGTAAGCTGCAGCCGGAACTCGCTATTGAAATCATCTACCAGGATGACGCACTCCTGGCGGTGAATAAACCCGCTGGTCTGCCCGTAATTCCGGATGGATTCGACCCGGATAAGCCCAATCTCCACCACGTTTTAAGCCAGACTTATGGACGATTGTGGGTAGTGCATCGACTGGATAAAGATACCAGTGGTGTGATACTATTTGCCCGCTCGGCGGAAATACACCGCCAACTCAACGTCCAGTTTGAACATCGCGCCTTAAGCAAAACCTACCACCTTCTCACCTGGGGTCCCGTCCCCTGGGAATCACTCACCGTGAATTACCCCTTGCGCATCAACGGTGATCGGAATCACCGCACCATCATCGATGTCCATAACAGCAAGCCTGCCCAGACCGATTTCAACCTATTGGAGCGATTTTCAGGCAAGATTTCCTTGCTGTCTGCCAGTCCCTTTAGTGGCTATACGCATCAAATTCGAGCACATTGTGCTGCTACAGGCTTGTGGCTGGTAAATGACCCGCTGTACCTTCCACATCCTATTCCACCGTCAGCTGACTTTCAACCTCCCCACCGGTCAGATTTGCTGCCACAGGTCGAATATCTGCCCATTTCTCGTACCGCGCTGCATGCACAACAAATCAGCTTTCATCACCCCGACACCAACCTGCCTTTGACCCTGCAAGCGTCCTACTCCCGAGACTTTACCGAGACTCTAAAACTGCTGCGCTTTCATTAAAAAAGAAGCCGGGTTTTTACCCCGGCCTCTTATTGGCATTTCGTTCGGAAATTACTCGAGCTCAGGCACCGGCCGCTTGCTTTGGTACAACGCCCAGACAAACCCGGCAAAGAGCACAATCACCGCGAGAATGCCGATTGGACTCTCCAAAGTGAAGTTGACCAGGACGGGTGCCGCCAACAGGCTGACCAGGTTGACTACTTTGATCATCGGGTTGAGTGCCGGACCAGCGGTGTCCTTCAGTGGATCACCGACGGTATCACCGACCACGCCTGCCTTGTGCCGTTCCGAGCCTTTACCGGTGTTGGCAACCAGATCGCGCGGCTCATCTTCGATGGATTTCTTGGCGTTGTCCCAGGCGCCGCCGGCATTAGCCATAAAGACCGCCAGCAATTGACCGGAAAGAATTACACCTGCCAGGAAACCCCCAAGAGCCTCAACGCCCAATACCAGGCCTACTACCAATGGCATGGTGATCGAAATCACTGCCAGCGGGATCAACTCTTTTTGTGACGAACGCGTCGAGATCGATACCACCCGCTCATAATCCGGTTTTACTGTGCCTTCCATAATACCGGGAATGCGGAACTGTTTGCGCACTTCCTCCACAATCTGGCTGGCAGCCCGCGAGACTGCCCGGATGGACAGAGACGAGAATAGCCAGGGAAGCGCACCACCCAGTAGGAAGCCGACAAAGACGGTCGTGTCCGAGATGCGGATTGCATCCAGTGAACCTGGTTTAACCCGGTTAATGTCGGTGATGTAGGAGGCGAACAAACTGACCGCAGCGATCACCGCGGAAGCAATGGCTACGCCCTTAGTGATAGCCTTCGTGGTATTTCCAACTGCATCCAGGTCGGCCATAATCTGGCGCGCACGCAGCGTGTCGGGGTCTGTCATCCCTTGCCAGGCCATTTCAGCGATGCCGTTGGCATTGTCAGAAATGGGTCCATAGGAGTCCATAGCCACATTATTACCTGTGTGGCTGAGCATACCAATACCAATCATAGACACAGCATACAGCACATGGGTGGGACCGTCCCCCTGGTAAAGCAGTAGCGCGCCGACAAATGAAATGGCGATCACCACCACTGCCCAGACAGTAGATTCCATACCCACCGAGAGACCCGAGAGAATGATAGTCGCGGGACCGGTGCGGGAGGATTTGACGATTTCCTGAACTGGAGCCTTCCTGGTCGCAGTAAAGTACGAAGTCAGGGGGTTGAAAGCTACCGCCAGAGCAACACCGAGAGCGGTCAACGCGCCCAGGCGCCAGTCGTGCGCATAATTAACTGCCAGCAGGAAGGCGAAAATGACGGTATTAACGCTGGATACTTCATAAGAGCGGAACATTGATTCTTCGGCGTCATGTGCCCTCAGGAATTTAATCGGGAACTTTTCCCAAATCGGCACCGCGAAAGTCCCCAGGATGGAACTGATCACACCGATCGCGCGAATGATCAACGGATAAACGATATACAGGATTTGACCCGTGGCTTCGTACAGCACCAGACCGAGGATCAATGCGGAGACGATGGTGACTTCATAACTCTCGAAAATATCGGCTGCCATACCGGCGCAGTCACCCACGTTGTCGCCCACCAGGTCAGCGATCACAGCGGCATTGCGCGGGTCGTCTTCCGGTATGTCTTTTTCGACTTTACCGACCAAATCCGCACCAACATCCGCTGCTTTGGTATAGATACCACCGCCAACGCGCATGAACAAAGCTAACAGCGTGCCGCCAAAACCAAATCCTAACAGAGCATCTGGAGCCGCCCGGCCAAAAATAATAAAGATGACAGTACCACCCATCAAACCGAGGCCGTCGGTGAGCATGCCCGTGATCGTACCGGCGTAGTACGCAATGGACAGTGATTCATTGAAAGAGCGTTTGGCAGCTGAAGCCGAACGCACACTGGCTTGAATTGCCATCCGCATTCCCAATTGACCTACTAAAAGGGAGAAAAATGCGCCCATTAGGAAGGCAAGTGTACGGCCAACAGCAATAATCCAGATTACCGTCTGCTCGCCAAGGTGCCCGAACTCTCGTTGAGCTTCCAGGCTGGGTGTCCCAGTTATGACGCTCAAGAAGAGCGCGACTGTTAATATCGCCATGGCAGGCAGGATGGTTTTCAGCTGGCTGCTGAGATATCCGTTTGCACCGACTCGAATTGCATCCCAAACTTCCTGCATTTTTGCTGTGCCCTTATCCTTCTTGAGCACAGTGCCGCGTAATAGCCAGGCGTATAGAAGACTGAGCAAAGCGACGACCAATACGCCAAGCACGGCAATCTGCTCGAATGCAGTTGTCAATCCATGCCTGGACAATCCCAAGATATCCATGTTGCCTCCAGGTTGTAACAATATAAGAAAGATGGGGATATGGGTCTCCCAATTTATATAAATAGAGGGAGACATGTGCAGATCACGACTTATTGTCTGT
>DATMXL010000232.1:0-5813 GCA_035561555.1 Bellilinea sp. | reverse complement strand
TTATAGTATATCGTCACTGAAGTTACAATACTTTTGCGAAAATCATGACGGAATAATCAGACTACTTTTATCGGTTACAATTTGAGCGTAATGTTTTGATTATAGGAGAACCTATGAGCACCCCTCGATCGGTATTAGCTTCCATCGACCCGCAGACTGTCATCGAAGGCGCGGACGTCAAGCTGCGCCGCTCCATCTCGCCGCGGGTTTCCAACCTGTACGACCCGTTTTTGCTATTTGACCATTTTGCCTTCAATGATCCCGTTGAAGGTCCCATCCAGGGCTTCCCCACCCACCCGCACCGCGGCATCGAGACCGTCACCTATATGCTCGAGGGCAATGTCCGCCACCGCGACAGCCTGGGCAACAGCGGCATCATCGGTCCCGGTGACGTGCAATGGATGACCTCGGGTCGCGGCATATTGCACGAGGAAATGCCCCGCCGCGGGCCTGATGGAGTCATTTATGGTTTTCAATTGTGGGTAAACCTGCCGGCGGCGCTCAAAATGGGCCTCCCGCGTTATCAGGAGGTCAGCGCAGCGCAAATTCCGGCGGTCGAACAGAACGGCGTGAAGGTGCGTCTGGTTGCCGGGGAAGTGCACGGTGTGCGCGGGCCAGTCACCGAAATCGCCGCCGATCCGGTATACATGGACGTTCAAATGCAAGCGGGTGCAAGCTTTACACAACCTGTCCCAGCCGGGCACACCGCTCTGGTTTACCTCTTCGAGGGCAGTGGCACACTCGGCGGTGACGTGGTCTCAGCTTTGCATATGCTGGTGCTCACCGACGGCGGCGAAATCACAGTGCAGGCTGGCACGGACGGGATGCGCTTCATGCTGATGGCGGGTGCGCCATTCCATGAACCGATCATGCCCTACGGTCCGTTTGTGATGAATACCCGCGAGGAAATTCAACAGGCTCTGGTGGACCTGCGCAATGGAACTTTTGTCGACGCTGGCTCCGCTCTGGTAAATGAATAGCGCAGCGGCTTAGAAAGAAAAGCCAAACAAGCGCAGCCAGGGCCTGGCATTCGACATGAACGGCCACGGCACGGCTGCCAGCATCAGAACAAAGGACAGGAAATACCACAGAGCCGCGCGGCGGTGTTTTTGCACCGCTTCCGCGGCTTTTCGCGCTTGCGAGCGGCCGATGTGTGCGGCTGCCGCTGCGAGGATCATCATCAACAGATGCTCGATGGCAAAAAAGCGGGTGCCGGCGCCCATGGCTGCACCAAAATCTGCGGTCAACACACCAAACCAGCCCTTGCTGAAATACAGAATAATTCCCAGCAAGATCTGAATGTCGAATACCATGCTGTAAAGCATCCCTGTCCGGTTATCGGCCGAGGTATAAGCTTTTTTGCCGAGCCAGCCGCTGAAAGCGCGCACAATGGCAATGAATCCCAGAATGACGATTCCCCAGCGGGCAATATTATGCAGCGTCTGGATGATTAAGTTGAAAGTTTCCATTTTTCCCTCCCCGTATTTGTTTACTGCGCCTGACTGGATATTATAACCGGCGGTTCGAGCCCGCTGCTAGACCATGATTCTTGCCTGTTCGTCATCCTTCATGGCCTCTACGTCTTCGTGGTGATGGTTTACAATAGATACTTCAACCCCGTCCCGGTATTGAGTAAAACCACCCGCTCCTCTGGCTTCAGCCAGCCCTGTTCCAGCAGCGCAGGCAGTGCCGCGACCGTGGCTGCGCCCTCCGGGGCGGCAAATATGCCCTCGCTGCGTCCCAATTGTGCCTGAGCTGCCAGAATCTGATCGTCGCTGACCGCCACTGCCGTGCCGCCAGACTGGTACAGCGTCTCCATCACCAGCCGGTCGCCGTAGCTTTTTGGGACGCGCAGCCCGGAAGCCACCGTCTGTGCGTTATCCCAAAATGTGCTGACCATGGCTCCAGCCGTGAAGGCACGTACCACCGGCGCGCAGCCGGCCGCCTGCACCGCCACCATGCGCGGTTTACGTGCATTGTTCAACCAACCCAGATCCTCCAACTCGGCAAAAGCCTTCCAGATGGCCACCAGGCCCATACCGCCGCCAGCCGGGTACAGGATCACATCCGGCAGCTCCCAGGAGAAAGCTTCAGCCAGTTCATAGCCCATAACCTTTTTGCCTTCCAGCCGGTAGGGTTCTTTAAAGGTTGAAACATCGAACCAGCCGCCCTGCTGCACCACCTCACCGACCGCGCGGGCTGCGTCGCTGATCAAGCCGTCCACCAGAATTACCTCCGCACCCACCGCCCGGCATTCCTCTATATTGGCTTGCGGCGTATCGGCGGGCATGTATACGCAGGCCAGCAGGCCAGCCCGGCTGGCATAGGCAGCCATGGCGCCGCCGGCATTCCCAGCAGTCGGGATAATTACCTTTGATGCTCCCAGCTCCTTCGCCCGCGAAATCGCGGTTGCCTGTCCGCGTGCCTTGAACGTCCCGGTCGGGTTGAGCGACTCATCTTTGAGCGTCAGGTGGGTCAACCCGAGCTGAGCGCCCAGTGCCGGAAGATCCAGCAGCGGCGTGTCGCCCTCGCCTAGCGTGATCACAGCTTCTGGCGATTGCACCGGCAGCAGTTCGTGCCAGCGCTGCATGCCGCGAAGTCTAGCAGCGAATACTTCGCGGCGCAGCCCGCCGCGGATGGTTTCCAGGTCATAGCGCGCCAGTAAGGGTGCCTGACAATCCGGACAGGTATTGCGTAGTTGACCGGCATCCCATGGATGCTGGCAGGCTGAGCATTCCAGGTGGGTTAACAGTGAATAGCGCATCCGTGCCTCCGGTAGAGGATACAGTGATGTTGGGTGACGGCCTGGGGTGTTATGGATATGACGGGGTCGGGGCCGGGTAATTACCCACGGTGACCGTCGGGAGCGGGCCCGGGTAAGGGTAGCCGCTCTGCGCCGGCGTGGCAGTGGCCTGCCCTGGCCTGGGGGTTGGGGTTGCGGTGGTCTGCGAGGTGGCTAACAGGGTGCCGATGGCTCCCGTGGGAACCTGCGGCGTGCCAAACACCACCCAGGTGGTGGGCGTTGGCAACACACCGCTGTTCACCAGGCTGATGTCATTGACATAATCCAGTGCGCCGGAGCAGGCTACTTCTAACCGGCTGGAGACATTGTCCCAGGTGAGCGGTTCGTTGGCCAGGTAGGTGCGTTTGATGGCAGTCGTCAGGCAGCCGGCGCCGGCATTATAGTTTACCAGGGTAAAGCGCCACAAATCCGCGTAACTGGCTGCCTTGCCAGGCAGCAGCCCGGTGGTGTTGGTGATGATGCGGCTGGTCTGTTCGCAATTGGCTGCCATGGTCTCGGCAAAAACTCGCACGCTGAACTCTGCCTGAGCCAGGTCGATGCCTGCCGGGCAGTCCACACAGGAGGCGTTGACCTTTGTGACCAGTGCGCCCTGCAGCATGGCCTGTTCGCTCAGGATCAGGTTGCCAAACCCCAGGTCGCAGCGGGATTGGTGGAGCACCAGCGGGCAGAATTGATCGTAAAAATCCCGGTTCCACAGCAAGACGGTTTCAGCACCCTGGTCGGTCAACTGACCCAGACCTGCTTCCTTATAGTTGATATACATGCCGGGCCAGAACTGGCTTTCCCGGCTAAACACATTTTTCAGCAGCTGCGCCGGGATTCCCGTTTCCCGTCCAACGGACAGGATCTGTTCGTCGAACTGGTTCTGCCAGGCGATGACCTCGTCCCGGGCGGCTGCCAACCCGCACTCATTGGCTGACAGCGGACTTTCAAGCCCGCCGCTCGGGCAGCTGCTGGCATCCACCTGGTTGTTGGTGATCAACATGGCAGCCAGATAGTACAACGATACTTCTGTGTATAAATCAGCAGCCGTGAGCGGTGTGGTCAGCCAGGGTTCGATGCCGCCGCTTTCTGGGAAGGCCTGCCAGGTGTCCGAACAGGAAGCCTGCGGACCGCCGCGCCATTGATCGGTGATCACGTCCACGTAGTAAACCCGTGAATCGCTGGAAGCGCCTTCCGGCGACATGAAATCGCCGCGCGGCAGCACCCGCACCAGCCCGGTGTAATGCTGCGACGAGTCGCCAAAGCTGGAATCCGCCCAGAATTCCAGGTCAGCGCCCTGCGACCCGGTCGGCTTGAGGGGCAGGTTGCACGGGTTGCCGCTGCAGGTGAACGGTTCGCCCTGGTAGATGCCCTGGATGCTGATGATGGCTTCGTTGGGCAGCGGTTCCTCGCCAATCAACTGCAGCTGCGGTGTGCCGATGCAGCGGTTGCCTGGCGGCTCAACCGTACAGCCTGTCAACGATACCCATACGCTGGGCAGCGGCAGCTCCACCTCCACCTGCTTTTTGGCCGGCTTACTTTCGAAAAAGTGCAGATAATTCCCGGGACAGTTCTCCACCGATTGCCCCGGGGTGCTCAATTGACAGGGTTTGGTGTTTTGCCACTCGGAGTGGAAAATGTCGCCGCACCAGGTGAGAATCTCGTCGCTGATCGGCAAGCCTTCATGGTCGATGATGAAGCGGCAGGTGATTTCGTTGCCTCTCCAGCGCACCAGCCACCACTCATAGGCGGTGTAATCAACCGTCAAAGTGGTCAGGCGTTTGGGGGCTTCCGGACCTTCAGGCGTTTCTTCCTGGGCGCGCACAGGCGCAGACTGCAGGGCGGCGGTAGCGATCAGCCCCCCTATAGCTAAAATCAATAACCCCCTGGCAAATAGACGCTTGAGTCCGGTCATCCTCTACCGTAAATTGCAGGAACCATGCCGAATAAGCCGCCCCACTGGTGGCGTCCGTTAAGTGTAGCATATTTAAAAGCGAAATGCTACGAGGTCTTTAGGGGGTAGTGGTGCCAGTGACCGTAACCGTAGCCGGCGTGATGGTACCAGTGACGGTTACCGTTGGGGTTCGGGTGGGTGTGGCAGAAGGCAGCGCTGTGGTTGTCGGGGTGGGCGTCTCGGTGACGGTGGGCGTCTGGGTGGCGGTGCTGGTGTTGGTCGGCGTGGGCGAAATGGTCAACTCGTACTCCAGGGTCACGATCAAGTCGCTGTTCGGCTCGGGAATCAACACAAAATCGATCGCGTTCTGCACCTGTGCCTTCAAAGCAGCTGGTTCCAGCAAAAAAACGGTCGGCTTCAAGCCGTCGGGAATCTGCCAGGTCACCAGTGCCGGCTTTTTCACCTGAAAATATCCGACGTGATTGGCATCACCCAGGCGCAGCATGAATGCCACATACCGCAAGACTTCCGGCAGCGACAGACTGGTTTCGACGCTTTTTGAATAGAGTTGGAACAGGTCTGGCAGGCGTGCCAGAGTACCGCCGTGCACCATGCGCTGCAGGATCAGCCGCAGCACTTCCTGCTGGCGCAGGTTGCGGTTTAATTCGTCCATTTCGGTGCGGTAGCGCAGGTAGCACATCACCTGGTCGCCGTTGAGCTGGACCCGCCCGGGTTGGATATCCGCACAGATACCCGGCAGGCGTTCCGCCACGGTCAACTCTAGGCCGCCGAGATCGTCAATGAAATAGACGAAGTCGTCCAGGTGCACCAGCGCATAATCATCGGGGCGCACGCCAAAGTTGTACTCCAGCGTGTCCGCCAGCATCTCAAAACCGCCCACCGCATTGGCCACATTCAGCCGCTGCATGGTGTAGCCGGGGATGCCCAGGAAGATGTCCGGCGGGATGGACAGGAAGCTGGCCCGCCCCAGCCGCGGATGGTAGAAGACCAGTGCAACGGCGTCCGTGCGGCCGGGAAATGGCGAAAGGCTGTCGGTGCCGATCAGCAGCAGGGTTTTGACCTCGATCGGCAGCTCGATACCGGCCAACGGCGCCTGGGTGGGGCGGATAGGGG
>DATMXL010000231.1:0-3197 GCA_035561555.1 Bellilinea sp. | reverse complement strand
GGGTGGAATAATATTACCGTGGGACTAGGAACATCACTGCGACTGGGAACATTCGTGTCTGGGGGTTTGAGAATTTAGAATAAATCGATTTTTTCTCCTGATCAATTTCGTTCGGAATTGCAGCTAACCGGCGCCGTAGGGCGTCCATATTGCGAGTCAGCTGTTCTTTTTCCTCGCTGGTGAACAATTCCAACTGCATGACCTCGGGCTCATCCAGCTCCTGCCGAATGGAGTTCGCCAACTCGTTGAGGATGCTTTCTATACTGTTGGCTTCAAATGCCGAACGCTCCATCAATAATTTCTGGATACCGTCCATTCGGTCTTTGGAACGGGCTTCCAGTGTGGCGGAGATCGCCGGAATAATTCGGGGATAAAGCTCGAGCAACCGTTTCTGTATCGCATCTGACGCTTCATGCTCGGTTACAGCATTGATTGCGTTGGTCACCTGGCCGACGTTCATCCGCACCAGTCGGCCTTCCTTAAGATACCCGCCGGCTGTAATGATTTCTTCGTGCAACCGGTTCTGATCTCCGCCGATAACTACTAACCGGGCAAACGCAATCACAGCTGGATCTGAAAGAGTAGAATCCGGTACTACTGCGGCAGTTAAACGGTGTAATCCTTTGCGACTGATCGGCGACCAGACTTCTGCGCGCAGCAAACGCAGCGACATTTGCACCAACCGGTGATTGAGGTGTGCCAGGACTACATCATCCCGTCCATCCACGGCATTATGGTCAAACACGATCGGACGGATCTGCCCGGTGTGTGGGTGAGCCAGTCCTTCAGCGCAGGCTGCCCAACTGCCAGTTAAAGCCGGCAATTCATATGCAGGAGAGTTTTGCGAGTAAGTATGCCCAACTGAAACAGGATTCAATCTGACAGGGATGAGAGGTCGTTGGCCAGCCAAATTAAGTGCGGTTTCAACGACGATCTCAGTATTCTCGGGTGAGAAATCCATGGTCTGGCGGGTTTCCTGCAGCTGCTCCATATGCCGGGCAATCTGGGAACGCAAGTCTCGTTCAAATTTCAGCATGCGCCTCACAGGCTCGTTGTCACGCTCCGCCTGAGCGGTATCCAGCTTGCGGCGTTTTCCCAGCATGGCTTCTTCGACCTGCAGAGCAATCACCGGACCCACCTTACCCAGGTCTTCGCGAATTTGTTCGACCTTTTTGACTGCCCGGAATAGGAATTCCAGGTCGGCTTCCAATCCCTGGCCGCGCACATCCCAGGCATTCTGCTCCTGATCGCGGTACCCTTTGGTCACAAAATGGTGAACCAGCACATCTTTTGTCTGACCATGGCGGTCCAGTCGGCCATTGCGCTGTTCCAGACGGTTAGGGTTCCACGGTATTTCCATGTGGATAATGCGGTGGCAGTGATTTTGTAGGTCGATCCCTTCAGAAGCCGCATCAGTTGCCAGCAAAATCCGGACTGGGCTGATTTCCGGCTGGGCTTGAAAAGCCGCCTTAATTGCCTCGCGTTTTTCGTCATCCATCCCGCCAAACAGAGTCATCAGGCGGCTATCCCCGGTGAATCCTTCCATGGAGAGTAGTTCCTGGACGGAATTTAGCGTGGCGCGGTATTCGGTAAAAATGACAACCCGTTCGTTCGACCAGACTCCACCGGGTTTGATGTAGGACTTCAACCAGTTAAGAAGTTGCTTCATTTTGCTATCCGGGCGAGAAGCTGATCGCTTCGCCCAGGTTAGCAGATTGTCCAATAATTCTTTTTCGCGAGGAGTGACTGGCCGGAACAGTCGAGTGGCTGTAAGAATCACATCCTCGCCGGACTCATCGACATCCTCCTGAGGATCATCTTCCTCGGCAGCATCCAGCAATTGCCGCAGGATACCGAAGGTCGGTTTGTGTTGATCTGGAGTAGTTTTAACCTTCTGAAGGGTTCGCAGATGCTGTTCAAGAGTGAGCAAGAATGCGGCTGGAGAAGAAAATAGCCGCTTCTTGAGCATTTTCATCATAAACTCGGTGGCATAACGCTCGACCGAATCTTTTGGATTCTGCTGGCGTAGTTCAGTATATTCCTGCAGCCAGGCATGCGCCTGCTTTTCTTCATTGGTGTAATCAACTTCGATTGCCTGAACAAGGCGTTTTGGAAAACGTGGTGTGCCGTCAAACTGAGCCGGCAACTCGCTTTTCATGCGCCGCACCATTACCAGTTGAAGCTGCTGGCGGTCGGGTTCAATCCCCCTGGCAAAGCGTTGGTTATCTAGTAATTCCAATAGGGCAGTGAAGGATTCCTTATAACCGTTATGCGGAGTAGCGGTAAGAAAAAGCTTATGCTCAAAATGTGGGGCGATTACCCGAATGGCCAGGGTCCGCATCGAATCAGTGGCGTATTTCCCACGACCCACTGGTGCTATGTTGTGAGCTTCATCTATGATGAGTATGTCAAATTTTCGCGGATATCTGGGTTCATCATCCGCGGGCAAAATTTCCTTGAACAGCCGCATTGGGCGGTCGCGTTTTAAGAAATCAATCGAAGTAATCAATCTTGGGAAATGTGACCATGGGTTGGTATGTAATCCACGTGTACGGCGCAAATTGCGCATCAACTCGGCATCCACAATGCGGAATTCCAGCCCGAATTTGTCGCGCATCTGGTCGCGCCACTGAATTTGCAGCGAGGAAGGGCAAACGATCATTACAGTCCGGGCTCTATTTCGCAGCAGCAATTCTTGCACGATCAAGCCAGCTTCAATGGTTTTGCCCAAGCCTACGTCATCACCAATCAGCAAATTGGCCCGAGGCATTTGCACCGCGCGTACCAGCGGATCCAGTTGATAATCTTCAATCGTAATCCCGCTTCTGAATGGTGCCTGGAGGGATCGAATATCAGCGGAACTAATTGCTCCCCAGCGAACTGCATTTAAGAAAGCATTGAACCGCTTTGGCGAATCGAAGCCCGAGGGGTCTGGCAACCCCGACTTTTCATTAATACGTGCATCTGGCTCAATCTCCCAGATGACTTGAAGCGTTTCTCCCAGCGCATCATCCTCGATTGAACTGAGGGTGATAAGATGCTGCGGACTATCCCCATTCTTTGCAAGAACTTCACCAGGGATCGCGCTTTGCTGAACTTGTGATACAGCATATCGGCGTTGGCGTACAGTGACGATTTGGCCAATTTCAGGAATAGGATTGGGAATGAATATCATTGTCCCCTTAACTTACCGAAAA
>DATMXL010000230.1:0-4343 GCA_035561555.1 Bellilinea sp. | reverse complement strand
TACCAAAGTGGATCTATTGTTAAAGAATGTCCGGTAACATTTTCATTTGAGCCAACGATTGCCTTCGGGTAACAGTTAATTTTGAGGCACTACGGCCTCAGACGATAGCGTCACCGTGCCACCCATTGTCTGACATGTTTGGACAATTGAGAAATATCGTTGACGTACAAATAAAACAGAATTATAAATAGTCTCATATGCAGTCAAAGCAGAAATCCTGGTTAAGCCGTGCCTATTCAGGCGCCCGGCCGCTATTACGCTGGCTGAAACCAGGCATTGGCGTCAAGCGTTATTTCTTCGTCCTTTTAGCTGGCACTACCCTGATTGGTGTGGGGTTGACCCTGCTGATTTTGGATATTTACCGCAGCGCACCCGATACTTGGTGGCTGCCGATTTTCTCGTCACTATCTCTACGGGAACTGGAACGCCCCATACGCGTGCTCATTTTTGGCAGCATCGGTCTGGGGATGTTAGTTTACGGTGTTATGGGTATTAACCGTTCTCTTCTCATGCCCTTTGTACGACCAGGAAAGCCGCTGCTGGATACGGTCACCAATTATCGACGGCGCGACCGCGGACCGCGCGTGGTGGCGATCGGTGGTGGCAATGGGTTAGCCTCCTTGCTGCGCGGCATCAAGTTCTACACCCACAACATCACAGCCATTGTGACGGTCGCCGATGATGGCGGCTCATCCGGTGAGCTGCGCCAAAAGTTAGGTGTTCTGCCGCCGGGTGACATCCGAAATTGTCTGGCTGCCCTCTCGGATGACGAGGAATTGATCACCCAGTTGTTCAAGTATCGCTTTGGCGCCTCCGCCGGGTTGAACGGGCATAGTCTGGGAAATCTTTTGATCACAGCCCTTTCGGACATCACGGGTAGTTTTGAGTCAGCTGTAGCCGAATCCGGCAAGGTGCTGGCAGTTCGTGGGCGGGTGCTGCCATCCACGCTGCATGACGTCCGTCTGGTTGCTGACCTGCACCAGGTCGGTTCAGATCGCGAAGTGCGCGTAAAAGGTGAGAGTAATATACCTACCACGCCGGGCAAGGTCCAGCGGGTGTGGCTGGATCCGAATAATCCCGAGGCTTACCCACCAGCTATTCAGGCAATTTTAGGCGCAGAGTTGATTGTTTTTGGTCCTGGCAGTCTGTTTACCAGTATTTTGCCAAATTTATTGGTTCCCGATATTGCTGCAGCTTTGAAAGCCAGCCGGGCCTACAAGTTCTATGTTTGCAATGTTGCCACCCAACCGGGTGAGACGGATGGCTTTTCCGCTTATGATCATGTGCGCACCATTGAGCGCCACCTGGGTGGACGGGTTTTCCATCTTGTTTTGTGCAATTCCAAAGAAGTTGACTCCCTGCCGGAAACCGTTCAGCAGGTATTGCCAGAAGCTAAATTGGAGGAGCATTACGCAGTTTATAATGCCAATCTGATTGACGAAGAACAGCCGTGGCGCCATGATTCGATTAAATTGGCACGCAGCATCATGGACCTGTTCTACGAACGCACCGGCCCCCAATCGATCCGCGAAGATAACCCCGTCGGGGAGGGCGAAACCCACTGACAGGGGATAAACTCATTTTTGAAAGGAACCAGGAGGTTCATCATGACAGTAAAAGTTGGTATCAACGGTTTCGGCCGCATTGGACGGCAGGTGTTAAAAGCCATCATCGAAAACTACCCAGATGCATTGGAGGTAGTGGCGGTCAACGACCTCTTCGATCCAAAAACAAATGCCCATCTGTTCAAATATGACTCGAACTACGGCATTTTTCCGGGGACTGTCGAAGTATCGGGGAGCGACCTGCTGATCAACGGCAAAACAGTAAAAACATTTGCGGAAAAAGAACCTGGCAAACTGCCCTGGAGAGACCTCGGCGTCGATATTGTGATCGAATCCACCGGTGTCTTCACCGACGCTCTTGGCGATCCCGCCAAGGGAAAACCTGGCGCCAACGTTCACATCCAATCCGGCGGCGCGAAGAAGGTCATCATCAGCGCTCCCGCCAAGAATGAAGATCTCACCATTGTGCTGGGCGTTAATGATGAGAAATACGACCCTGCCAAGCATCACATTATCTCGAATGCTTCCTGCACCACCAATTGTCTGGCTCCGGCGGTTAAGGTCGTGCATCAAGCACTTGGCATTCAATATGCCATGATGACCACCATCCATTCCTATACCAACGACCAGGTTATCCTTGACCAGGGTCACAAAAAAGAACTGCGCCGCTCGCGGGCTGCCGGCCTGAATATCATCCCGACCACCACGGGCGCTGCCAAAGCGGTTGCGCTAGTCATACCCGAGTTAAAGGGCAAGTTTGACGGCTACTCCCTGCGTGTGCCGACTCCCACTGTCTCCATTGTGGATTTCACCGCTAATGTAGAAAAGTCCACCACCAAGGAAGCCTTGAATCAACTCTTCATCGATGCCTCCAATGGAAAACTCAAGGGCATCATGGGTGTGACCACCGGTGAATACATGGATCCGCTGGTGTCGATGGACTTCAAGGGTGATCCGCGCTCATCGATCGTCGACCTGGCCTCGAATATGGTCCTGGGCGGCAACCTCATCAAAGTAGTTGCCTGGTACGACAATGAGTGGGGTTACTCTTGCCGCACCGCTGACCTGGCTGCCATGATGGCAAAATCACTTTAATTTTAAGAAATCAGATGGGCGCGATTCGCTAGAGGATCGCGCCCATTTTTTGAAACGGGGAGATCACTATGTTCAACAAAAAAACCGTTCGCGATATCGACGTAAAAGGTAAAAAAGTCTTTGTCCGGGTCGATTTTAATGTCCCCGTAAAAGATGGCGTGGTAGGGGATGATACCCGCATTCAGGCTGCCTTGCCAACCATTCGTTATTTGTTGGAGAACGGTGCAGCTGTCATTTTAGCCTCGCATCTCGGCCGACCAAAAGGTGGACCAGAAGCCAAGTACTCGCTTAAACCGGTGGCTGATCACTTGAGCACATTGCTCGGCAAAACGGTTCTATTTGCCGAGGATTGCATCGGACCGGTTGCCGGGCAGGCAGCCAAAGGCCTCAAAACTGGCGACGTATTACTTTTGGAAAACACCCGCTTCCACCCAGAAGAGGAGAAAAACGGCCTGGAGATGTCGCAAGCGTTGGCTGGTCTGGCTGATATCTTTGTCAACGACGCTTTTGGCACGGCACATCGCGCCCATGCTTCTACCGCCGGTATCGCCGCCTACTTGCCTTCGGTGGCTGGTTTCCTGCTGGAAAAAGAAATCAAGTATCTTGGGCAGGCCGTTGATGATCCGAAACGTCCGTTTGTCGCAATTCTGGGCGGAGCCAAGATCAGTGACAAAATCGGCGTCATTCGCAATCTGTTGCAGAAAGCAGATGCAATTTTGATCGGCGGCGGGATGGCTAACACCTTCTTCAAAGCCGAAGGTTATCCCATGGCAGATTCATTGGTCGAAGAAGAAGCCTTGGACACTGCGCGGGAATTGTTGGCTGAGGGGAAGACCAAGCTGCGCTTGCCGGTGGATGTGGTCATCGCCGACAAGTTCGAGGCCGAGGCTGCCTCAAAGGTCATGTCTTCGGGTCCCGTTCCGGACGGCTGGCGTATTCTGGATATCGGCCCTAAATCTGTTGAAGCTTACGCCAAAGTCATCAAAGGCGCTGGTACGGTTGTCTGGAATGGCCCGATGGGTGTTTTCGAATTCCCGCGTTTCGCTGATGGCACCTATGGTGTCGCCAAAGCGGTAGCGGATAGCAATGCTGTCAGCGTGATTGGCGGGGGCGAATCGGTGGCAGCTATCAATCAATCCGGTCTGGCGGATAAGATCACACACATTTCCACTGGCGGCGGAGCCTCTTTGGAGATGCTGGAAGGTCTCACCCTGCCCGGAGTAGCCGCGCTGCTGGATAAGTAGTACACAACGTTCTTGTTGTACAATAAGGTTTCGGAATAAATTTTCCGAAACCTTTTGTTTTCCGACGGGAGGGAGAAATGAAGCGGAACTTTGGTAAAGTGATCAAAATCGGTGTAATTATTCTGGCAGTGTTCGTGCTGATCCAAATAGTCCCCTACGGCCGAAATCATACCAATCCGACGGTAGTGCAAGAACCTGCCTGGGTCACACCTGAAACCCGCGCCTTGGCCGTCCGTGCCTGTTTTGACTGTCACAGCAACGAAACTGTCTGGCCATGGTACAGCAACATTGCACCGGTTTCCTGGTTAACGCAGCGGGATGTCGATGAAGGCCGTCAAAAGCTAAATTTCTCGGATATATATAATTCCGGCGAAGAAGGCCGCGAGGCTGGTGAAACCGTGCTTAAGGGTGAAATGCCGCCGCTGCAGTATCTTCCAAC
>DATMXL010000229.1:0-12735 GCA_035561555.1 Bellilinea sp. | reverse complement strand
AGTAAATATTGACCGAAATCGCTTCCTGTGCTATAATCTCGGTCGACATATGGACAGGCTAAGCGGAAAAAAACCGTTCACTCGCCTGAGCAATCAACAAGGAGCACCCACAGTATGGCTGAACTGGTAATTCGTGATCTTAAAGTAAGCATCGAAGGAAAGGAAATTCTCAAGGGCGTTAATCTGACCTTGCCGCAAGGCGAGGTGCACGCCATCATGGGACCAAATGGCACCGGTAAATCGACCCTGGCTTACACCTTGATGGGTCACCCAAGCTATGAAGTCACCTCTGGCGAGGTGGTTTTCGACGGTCAAAACGTCCTCGAACTCGAGCCGGATGAGCGCTCGCGCCTGGGAATTTTCCTGGCATTTCAATACCCTGTCGCGATCCCGGGTGTGACGGTGGCGAATTTTCTACGCACAGCCATGAATTCCCGTCGCCGCGCCATCAATCCCGATGATAAAGGCATCCCGATCCCCGAATTTCGCAAAATGCTGAAAGCCAAGATGGAAATGCTCAAAGTAGATTCGGCTTTTGCCGGCCGCTACTTAAACGACGGCTTTTCCGGCGGTGAGAAAAAACGCGCTGAAATCCTGCAGATGGCCACCCTCGAACCCAAAATTGCCATCCTGGATGAAACCGATTCCGGACTGGACATCGATGCCTTGCGTGTCGTATCCGAAGGCGTAAATGCGCTGCGCGGGCCTGGCCTCGGCGCACTGGTGATTACACATTACCAGCGCATTCTGAACTACATCAAACCCGATGTGGTGCACGTGATGATGGGCGGCCGCATTGTTGAATCCGGCGGTCCGGACCTGGCGCTCCACCTGGAAGAGCATGGATACGATTGGGTGCGCGAAAAGGTCGATTCCGGCACTGTGCCAGCATAATCTCCCAGCTGGGCAGGCTTTGAAAGGTAGTGGAGGTAAACATGAGCAACAATCCGAAAACGGATGATTTAACAAATATCGGTGAATACCGTTACGGTTTTCAAGACGAGGACGTGTCGATATTTAAAACCCACGCCGGTCTGAACGAGGAAGTAGTGACCCAGATCTCGCAAATGAAGGGCGAGCCGGAATGGATGTTGGAGTTCCGCCTCAAGGCGCTTAAGCACTTCCGCATTCGTCCCATGCCGACCTGGGGTGCTGACTTGAGTAAGCTGGATCTCGAAAATATCGTGTATTACGTCAAGCCGACGGAACTGGAAGGCAAGAGCTGGGACGATGTTCCTGACTCGATCAAGAAAACCTTCGATAAATTAGGCATCCCCGAAGCCGAACAGAAATTCCTGGCTGGCGTTGGCGCACAGTATGAATCCGAAATGGTGTACCACAACATTCAGGAGCATCTGGAGAAACAGGGCGTCATTTTCCTCAGCATCGAGGAAGGCTTGCGCCAGTACCCTGAATTGTTCCGCCAGTACTTCGCCACGGTCATCCCGATCGAAGACAACAAATTCGCAGCGCTCAACAGCGCGGTCTGGTCTGGCGGCTCCTTCGTGTACATCCCGCCTGGCGTAAAAGTTGACCTCCCTCTGCAGGCGTATTTCCGCCTGAACATTGCCAATATCGGCCAATTTGAACGCTCGATCATCATCGCCGACGAAGGCTCTCAGGTGCATTATGTTGAGGGCTGTACCGCACCATCCTACACCACCGACTCGTTCCACAGCGGTGTCATTGAAATCGTCGTCAAGAAGGGTGCTCGCGTTCGCTACACCACCATCCAAAACTGGTCGACCAACGTTTACAATCTGGTCACACAGCGCGCGTTGGTGGAAGAGGGCGGCACCATGGAATGGGTTGATTGCAACCTCGGATCAAAGGTCACCATGAAGTACCCCTCCTGCTACCTGGTTGGGTCTGGTGCGCGCGGTGAGATCCTTTCCATGGCCTTCGCTGGACCTGGTCAATGGCAGGATGCCGGCGGCAAGATCTTGCATTTCGCTCCCAACACCAGCAGCAAGATTACTTCCAAGTCCATCAGCATGGGCGGCGGACGCGCTTCCTACCGTGGTCTGCTTAAAGTCCACAAGGGCGCCTACAACGTGCGTTCCAACGTGGTCTGCGACGCACTGCTGCTCGACCCGCAGTCACGTTCCGACACCTATCCCTCCATCGAAATCGATGAAGAAGATGTTTCGGTCGGTCATGAGGCTTCTGTCTCCAAGGTTGGCGAGGAACAACTCTTCTACCTGATGAGCCGCGGGTTGAGCACAGAAGAAGCCACCACCATGGTGGTTTCGGGCTTCATCGAACCGCTAGTCAAGGAACTACCCATGGAATATGCCGTGGAAATGAACCGTTTGATCCAGCTGCAAATGGTTGGCTCGATCGGTTAATAACCAAAGGTCGCCTTACCGGGTAACATTGAAAAGGACGCTGCACTTATGACCAAAGAAACACCTAGGGTTGTCACCCGCGTTGTGCGCCGCGATGAAGCGGTGCTCAAGGATTTTGCCTTCACAAAAGACATGGTGCGGACGGACGGCCTGAGCAAGCACATTCAGCAGTACCGGCGCGCTGCCTGGGACGCCTATACTGCGCTGCCCATGCCTACGTTGAAGGACGAAGCCTGGCGCCGAACTGACCTGCGTGGCATGCCATCCGATCAATTCCACCTGCCCAAAACCGAAGCCCACCTCGACCTGGCACCCTTACCAGAAGATTTAATGAAGCCGGTCGCCGATAAGGAACACGGCGGACAGGTGATTCTCGTGCCCGGTGGCGCTCAGGTAAACCTTTCCAAAGATTTGGCTGACCTGGGTGTGATCTTCACCGATCTGCGTACCGCAGAACAAAAACACCCAGCCTTGCTGGAGAAAATCATAGGCAAAGTAGTTGGCGCCGATGAGGGTAAATTCGCCGCTCTGGCAGCAGCTCTGGCGGACAATGGTGTGGTTTTGTACGTACCGCGGGGTGTGACCATCGAACAGCCCATGCACTCACTCCTGTGGGGACCCGGCGAAGCCCTGGCGCACATCTCGCATGTCATGGTCTGGCTTGAAGCTGGGGCCACAGCCACCTACGTTCACGAATACGCCTCGCCCACCGAAAAAGCACCGGCTTTCCATGCAGGCCTGGTGGAAATTCACGTTGGGGACGAAGCCAATTTAACCTTTGTTGAACTGCAGTCCTGGGGTGAGCATGTCTGGAATTTTACCCATGAGCGCTCGCAGGTTGGACAGGATGGACATCTGGACTGGATCTTTGGCGCCATCGGCGGCAATGTGACCAAGAACTTTGCTGAAATCGATCTGATCGGTCGCGGCAGCCTGGGACGCATGTCCGGCTTTTACTTCACTGATGGTAACCAGCACCTGGATTACGACTCGCAACAGAATCACCGCGCGCCTAACACCACCAGCGATCTGCTCTTCAAAGGTGCGCTCATTGATAGCAGCCGCGTTGTCTGGCAAGGCATGATCTATGTCGCTCCAGGAGCCATGAAGACTGATGGCTATCAGGCTAACCGCAATCTGGTGCTCAGCCGTAATGCCCGCGCTGATTCGATCCCCGGGTTGGAAATTCTGGCAGATGATGTGCGTTGCACCCATGGCGCCACTGTCGGCAAAATCGACCCCGACCAGGTGTTTTACCTGCGTGCCCGCGGCATTCCCCGCGTCGAGGCAGAGCGTCTGATCGTCTCCGGTTTTTTTGACCCTATCATGCAGCGCATCCCCTTCGATGGCGTGCGCGAACGCTTCCAAATTTCCATTGCCAAGAAAATGGCGGCCTACCACGGATAACCTTAGAAATTATGGATGATCCTTGCCCGGTGAGGATGACCCCACCCGGTTAAATTGCTAACAGTCAGTGGGAACGATCCACTGTCGGCTGTGCTAGAATGAACAAACGAATTTAGAGAATTGAAAGAAGTTGGAGCGTGTTGAATGGCAAATATTCCCTTTATGCATCCCCCCGAACCAGAATCGGCTTACGAAGTCGGCGATATGGTAGAAGTATTTTGCGATCATGACAAATCCGGCGACCGAATTCGCGGGTGGTTGAAAGGGATCGTAGTCCAGGTAGACGCAAAAATGGTGGCGGTGCAATTCCGCTCAAATGTGTTTCTAACTGACGGTTGGATGGTCCCCGATCATATTTTATGGTTCCCGCAGAACTCAGCGCACATTCGCTTCCCGCAAAAGAAAGCCGCCAAAGCGGAACTGGCTGGTCAGGAATAACCTGCACCGCTCGATTTAAAATTGGAGGCAGGACAAACCATGGATACTTCTCAACCTGCAATGCTTGATCTGCTGCGGGTTCGGAATGATTTTCCGATCCTGGAACGCACGGTGACCAGCGGAAAACGGCTGGTGTATCTCGATTCCACCGCCACATCGCAGAAACCGCTCAGTGTGATTCAGGCGATGGATGATTTTTACCGCCACAGCAACGCCAATATTCACCGTGGTGTGCATACTCTCGCTGAAGAATCAACCGCGTCTTACGAAAACGCCCGCGAGCGGATTGCCAAATTTATCGGTGCCAAAAAATCCCGTGAAGTCATCTACACCCGCAACGCCACCGAGTCGATCAATCTGGTCGCTCACAGCTGGGGACGGAAGAACCTTAAAGGTAGCGACCTGGTGATTCTGACCGAGATGGAGCACCATTCCAATCTGGTACCCTGGCATATGCTGGCGGCTGAACTGGGGCTGCGCCTGGAGTTTATCCCGGTTACACCGGACGGATTACTGGATTTGGCCACGTATCGTGATCTTTTGACCCAGTCGCCGCGTTTAGTGGCTTTCACGCAGATGTCCAATGTGCTTGGCACCATTAATCCTGCCAGGGAAATTATCGCTCTGGCTCACCAGGCTGGAGCGCTGGCGCTGGTGGACGGTGCGCAATCCGTGCCGCATCTGCCCGTCGATGTGCAGGACCTGGATTGTGATTTCCTGGCTTTTTCTGCCCATAAAATGCTCGGACCGACCGGCATCGGTGTACTCTACGGCAAGGAAGCCTTGTTGGAAGCCATGCCGCCTTTCCTGGGTGGCGGGGACATGATCAAGAAGGTTTATCTTCGCAGTTTCACACCCAATGATCTGCCACACAAATTTGAAGCCGGCACTTCCGCCATTGCTGAGGCTATCGGTTTTGGCGTCGCGGTGGATTATTTGACCGGACTGGGAATGGAAAATGTTGCCCGTCACGAGCATAGCGTTATTTCCTACGCGTTGGAAGCCCTCAATGAAGTGGACGGGTTGAAAGTCTTCGGACCGGACGCGGATCATAAAGGCGGGGTGGCATCCTTCACCTTGACTGGCGTTCATCCGCATGACATCGCACAAATCCTGGACAGCGAAGGGATTGCCGTGCGTGCAGGTCACCACTGCGCCATGCCGCTCCACGAGAAATTCAACCTGACAGCTACGACCCGTGCCAGCTTTTACATCTACAACACCATCGAAGAAGTGGACCTGCTGGTAGCCGGTTTAGGCAAGGTCCAGCAAATTTTTGGCTGAGTGAACCGAATATGGATGATCTTTACCGCCAGGTTATTATTGAACGTTATAAGTCACCGCTCTACCGCGGTGAACTGGATCCGCATGATATCTCTTTTGAGGATGAAAATCCGCTTTGTGGTGACCATATCCGCATTGACCTGCGGGTCGATGAAGCCGGCGTCGTCACCGAAGCGCTCTTCAGCGGTCACGGCTGTGCCATTTCCCAAGCTTCTGCCGATTTGCTTATTGAATCAGTGATTGGCAAGCCTTTGGATGAGGTGAAAGCCCTTACCAAGCAGGATGTACTGGATAATCTGGGAATTGATCTCGGCCCGGTGCGGTTGAAATGTGCGCTGTTGCCGCTCAAAGTTCTCAAAGCCGGGGTTTACGGCTTGGGTGAAGCTCACGATGAGTTGGATGAGGATTAACCATGGGGGATGAAATTAAAGAATCCGAATATACCTATTATGCCGTAGCCGATGTCAGCGAGGTACCCAACGGCACGCGTATTTTCCTGCAAATTGGGGAAGAAAATATCGTTGTGTTCAACATCGCTGGGAAATTGTTTGCCATGGGTGATGTCTGCACCCATGACGGCGGTCCGCTCGGCGAGGGAGAGTTGGACGATTACATTGTGGTCTGTCCGCGTCATGGCGCCCGTTTTGACGTGCGCACTGGCAAAGCCCTGGCTCTACCCGCCTTCATCGACGCGCCATCCTACCCGGTGCGCGTGACCGGCAGCGACATCGAAATCGGCATCCGCGATTAAAAATTCATCCTACTGAACCATGAGAGGTTAGGTAGAGGGTTCAGCGAACCATCAGCTACACCTGGAGGCAGCCGAACGTTCCCACCACCCGTAAAATATCAAATCCCTCGGCGAAAGGCCGTTCGCAAATCGCGCCAAAGCGCACCAGTGTTGACCGGGTTACATCGGCTTCAAAATAATAGCGGCTCTGATAGGTGGTGTACTTTGCCAGCGCTTCAACCTTTTTTTTCACATCCGCTTCGCTGACCTCCACCAGAAAGCTGGGGAAGAACCCGTACGAAGAACGAATGACATCAAAACCCAGTACTGTGGTGCCGCGGAAGGCACGCAGCGCCTCATCGGTTACCGTGCCATGATCCTGGTGGATATCAGCTTTGCTGTGCACGAACACAATGTCCGGTTGGAAATCGCGCCGCAGCATCAGCAGATATTCCAGGATTTCCTGACGTTGATGTGGAAAGCGCCGTGTCTCGAACTCACCGAGGACAATTTTCTCCTTCGGGACGCCTAACACCGCCATACTGCTGTAATGCTCGTCGACCAGGTGCTGCAGGTCGGGATTTTTCTGGTTGTTGGAGAGGGTGACACACAACAACTCGGTTTTATCCGCGATGTGCGCGATCAACGCGCCAGCGCCGATTTCGATGTCGTCCGGGTGCGCGCCAATGAACAAAACCCGGCGTCCGAAGAAGGTCATTGGCTCGTTCATAGGTTATTTGGTTGCCAAAATTCCGCCAACGACTTTTGTCATCACCAGCTTGCCATCTTTTTCCAGGTGGCGCGCGGCAACATCTTCGATCTGGCTCATGATGCGCTGAAAGTCGTCCTTGGTCTGGAAGAACGAGTTCCATAACTTGCGGTCTTCCGAAAGCGAGGCGCGCGTATATTCCACGAACGGCTCTACCGATTCGAAGGTCAGTGGATTCTCAAAAAGCTTCAACTCGGTTTTTGCGAAAGTGGATTGAATGGCAGTATAGATTTCTGTGCTAAACCGCGATGACCCTGGCATCGGTGGGATGGTTTTGCCAGTGGCTTCGGTGATGATGTCGTAAAACAATTTTTTATTGGTTGACATCGGACCGGAGGTGAACATCACACCTCCCGGTTTGATCACCCGGTGAAATTCGCGGATCGTGTAGGGGATGTCTATCGCGTAGTAGATGGCAAAGCAGCAGGAAACCAAATCGAAGGTATTATCTGCAAAGCCGAAGGACTGATTAAAATCCAGCGGCTGAAAAGTGACATCTTTGTTCAGGCGCAGGTTTTCCCGGCGTGCCTGGTCCAGCAGTTCGGCATTGACATCGCCGCCAGTGATGGCTGCCTGACCGTTCAAATGGTCGTGATAAAGAAAACACTGCTTCCCAGCGCCGCAGCCGACGTCCAGGATGGTTTGTCCAGCCTGCAGCGGCAGGATCTCCAGCATCCATTCGTCAATGTTGCGTTCGCCATACTTGCTGTGGATGTCGATGCGCTTTAAGAGATCGTTGGTGGTCTCCTGATAGTCGTAGCTCATTTTCCCTCGCTTTTGAAGATTATCGCGCTAAGTATAAGACAGGAATGGCGAAGTGACAAGCAGCCTTCCTCTGGTAGAATTGGGAGCGAAATCACACCTATGATGAAATTAGGACGACCCTCACCGCGCAAAAAAGTATTATCAACCCTGGCTGTCCTATTTCTGGCTGCCGGCCTTGTAGTTTTATTGATCGTGTTCCTTCGTGGACCAACATCCTCCTCGACCCTGGCAGACGGCTCGAACTGGGGTGGCATCCCGGTCGGCGGATTAACGCCGGAGGAAGCCGCACAGCGCGTTGCAGCCGCCTTGTCAGCGCCTCTCGAACTTCAGTACCTGGACGAATCAATCCAGGTGACGCCGCCGCAGCTTGGTTTCACATTGAATACGCAGGCCATGGTCGATGCCGCCAAACGCGTGGGTGAACCGACTTTTTGGCAGCGCCTGTGGAACCAGGACCGCTCAGCTGCATCAATCCCGTTGTATTACACGGTGGACGGTGAAGTGTTGCGCAGCTTTTTGGAAATTGAAATTGTTCCTCGCTACGACCAGCCCTCCCAGCCGCCGCTCCCCATTCCAAACACAACCAATTTTCAGCCAGGCGCTGCCGGCTGGCAATTGGACATCCCTCAATCAGTAACCCGGATATCTTCCGCACTCACGGATCCTCTGAACCGTACCGTAATGCTGGAAGTCCAGGGACAGCCGCTCCCGCCAGGCAATCTGACCGACCTGCAGACTTTTCTAAAACAAACGCTGGCTGCCAGTGACTTTGCTGGCATCGCGGAAGTGTATCTGGCCGACCCAAAAACTGGTGAAGGCTTGCATTTTGCCGTGCAAAACAATGCTGATGTGCCGCCCGACATTGCCTTTTCAGCCGCCAGTACCATAAAAATCCCGATCATGATATCCGCTCTGCGTCGCGTGGCAGAGCCGATCCCAGAAGGCGTCGCCAATTTGTTCGAGCGAATGATTGTACTCTCCGAGAATCCGCCGGCTGACACGCTGATGGAAAATGTCATCGGCTCAACCCTGGCGCCGCTCGAGGTCACGCGTGACCTGCAGGAGCGGCTCGGATTGAAAAATACTTTCCTGGCAGGCTACTTCTACTTCGGCGCACCGCTGCTGGATATTTTTCAGACCCCGGCCAATTCCCGTGCCGATATCAACCTAGACCCGGACGTGTATAACCAGACCACAACTTCCGACATGGGTACGCTGCTGTCCGCAGCCTACCATTGCGCTGCCAACCAGCCGTCCTTGCTAACCGATGTCTTCCCCGGGGAAATCACGCAGGCAAAATGCAGTTATATGTTGGACGTGTTAGCGCGCAATGAAATTGGCGTCCTCTCCGAGGCGGGGGTTCCGGATGGTACGCGGGTTGCTCATAAACACGGCTGGACCGAAGAAGCTGACGGTTACCTGCATACCGTCAGTGATGCCGGTATTGTCTACTCGCCTGGCGCCGATTTTGTCTTCGTCATTTTTATGTATGATTCCAACCAGTTGCTCTTTGACCCGGCAGATGCGGTCATCGCTCAGTTGGTTCAGGTGATTTACAACTATTACAACCCGCTCGCGCAGGAAAACTGGCGGGGTGAGCGGGTGACTTTTCCCAATCCCTGATCAGCAGATGCGCGGCAGCATTTCGCCGCTCAACATATCCAAAATGCGCGTGCCGCCGATCAATGTGCGCATCAACACCCGTTTCGCCGGGGATTCTTGGACTATTCCAATGCGTGTAGCTTCAGATCCGTACTTAGAACTGCGCATAGCCAATAAAGCAGCTTCCGTTTCGGCTTCGGGGACGATCACGATGACTTTGCCCTCATTCGCCACGTATAACGCATCGAAGCCCAGCATTTCGCAGGCTGCCCGCACCGGCGGGTGAATCGGAATTTTTGCTTCATCCAACAGGATTGCCACCCCGCTTTGATCAGCAATTTCGTTTAACGTCGTTGCAAGCCCGCCGCGTGTCGGATCACGCAGCACGTGGGTATGCGGCGCTGCCTCCAACACCCCCTGAATCAGCTGGTTCAGTGGAGCTACATCCGAGATAACCTGCGCCTCAAAGCCTAACTCTCCGCGAGCCGAGAGTACCGCGATGCCGTGATCTCCGATAGTGCCGGAGATTAAAACCACATCGCCGGGTTGTGCCAGTTCACCCCCCACCTTCCGTCCCTCCGGAATCCAACCAATGCCAGCCGTATTGATGAATAGCTGGTCCGCCTTACCGCGTTCCACCACCTTGGTATCGCCGGCAATGATCTGTACCCCGGCTTCAGCCGCCGCGGCCTGCATGGATGCAAGCACCTGCTCGAGCACCTCTACCCGCAAGCCCTCTTCCAGGATGAAACCAGCCGTCAGGTACAATGCCTTGCCGCCGGACATGCTGATATCGTTCACCGTACCGCATACCGCCAAACGGCCAATGTCGCCGCCAGGGAAAAACAACGGGGTTACGATATGTGAATCGGTCGAAACCGCCAGCCGACCGCCTGTCTGACCGTCATCACTGCCCAACACCGCGGCGAAGTCATTTCCAGCCGCCAGCGGTTCGCTGCCCAGGTACGGCTTGAAGGTTTTCTCAATCAGGTCGCGGGTCATGCGTCCGCCCGAACCATGACCCATCACAATTTGTTCGCTGTGGCGCAGCGGAACCGCACACACCGGACCTTCTATCGCGGGGAGGTTTTTATCATTCAACATAAATCACACTCGATCCATCAATTGGATTCCACCCGCGCGTAGCGGTAATAAGCTGAGCAGGCGCCTTCTGCCGAAACCATCGGCGCTCCCAGCGGGTTGGTTGGGGTGCATTGTTGCCCAAAAGCCGAGCACTCATGTGGTTTCTTCAATCCCTGCAGGATTTGACCGGCGATACATAACGGCGATTCAGCCGTGTGGATGTTCTCGACCGAGAAGCGTTTCTCTGCATCGAAATCAACCAACTCGGGTCGCAGTCCCCAGCCGCTCTGGGGGATGGTGCCGATGCCGCGCCAATTACGGTCCACCTGCTGAAAGGTTTTAAAAATAATCGCCTGTGCTGCCTTATTGCCCTCTGCCGTCACAGCCCGCTGATAGGCGTTCTGAACTTCCACTTCACCCTTTTCCAGCATGCGCACCACCTGCAAGATACCCTGTACCAGGTCCAGCGGCTCGAACCCGGTCACAGCCATGGGAACGCCGTATTGTTCCGCCAGCGGCGGGTATTCCTGATAGCCCATCACTGTGCACACGTGACCCGCCAGCAGGAATCCCTGCACACGATTGGCAGGCGATCCCAGAATCGCATGCATGGCAGGCGGGACGCAAACCTGCGACACCAGCACTGAATAATTTTTCAACCCCAAAGCTTGCGCCTGCAGTACGCTCATGGCATTGGGTGGAGCGGTGGTCTCGAAACCGATGGCGAAGAATACCACCTGCTTATCCGGGTTTTGCTGCGCCAGTTTGACAGCGTCCAGCGCCGAGTACACCACCCGCACGTCGCCTCCAGCCGCGCGAACGCTGAAAAGGTCGTGCTCTGACCCCGGCACGCGCAGCATATCGCCGTAGGAGCAGAATATTACGTCCGACCGGCTGGCGATCACCAGCGCTTTATCGATCAACTCCAGCGGGGTCACGCACACCGGACAGCCCGGACCGTGTACCAGTTCGATTTCCGGCGGCAGCAGCTGATCTAATCCATAGTGCATGATCGCATGCGTCTGTCCGCCGCAAATTTCCATAATAACCCACGGCTGGGTGACGGTGCGCCGAATTTCCCTCAGCACACCCTGGATGATTTCGTTGTCACGAAATGCGGTGGAAAACGAATTGACATCCATTATGCTATTCCTTGTTGGATGCCACACGCATGCTGGCTTCCGGTCCCAATTCATCGACCAGCTGTCCGAGTTCATCCAATAACCGTAGGGTTTCCAGCGCGTCCTCTTCACTCAAAATGTTGAGCGCAAATCCGGCATGGATGATGGCGTATTCACCCACCACAGCATCCGGCGCAGCTTCCATACAAGCTTCGCGCAGCACACCGCCAAAATCGATCTTGGCCATCTTCAAGCCGCCTTGCTCGTATAATTCAACAATTTTTCCAGGGATTCCCAGGCACATAATTCCTCCAAAACACTAATTCAGTTGACTGCCGGCGATCACCGCCTGACCCAGTGCGATGCAGCCGTCATTGGTCGGCGCACGCTTGTGGGTGAGAACGGTGAATCCGGCAGCTTCTAATAGACCACGGGATTTTTCCAATAAGAACATATTCTGCCAGACACCGCCGCTTAAGGCAACAGTTTTCCCGGCGATCGTTCCGGCCAGATTCTGACAAATCTCCAGCGTCAACTGCGCAATGCTGTTATGGAAACGTGCTGCCAGATTGGGAGAGGGGATACCGCTGCGCCAATCCTTCAGCAATTCCTCCCATAGTGGTGCTGGATCGATGATGCCATCCGCCACCGCGAACGAGTAAGTGCCGCTTTCCTGCACATCCGCCAGCTGCTCCAATTCAATCGCAGCCTGTCCCTCGTAGGTAGCTTGCTGCCGCACCCCGATGATGGCGGCAGCGGCGTCAAACAACCGTCCCATGCTCGAAGTCGGCGGCGCATTGAGATTCCGGCTTAATTGTGACTTCAACACACTGCGTTCCTCGGCGCAGATATCCTCCACAGCTGGAATATCCGGCTCCCAATCCAGCCCGGCTGCCCACAGATGCGCCAGCGCCATGCGCGCTACCCGCCGTACCGCCTGGTCGCCGCCCGGCAGCGGCACATACTTTAGGTGCGCAGCCCGCTGATAACTCCGATAACCGCCGACCAGAAATTCTGAGCCCCATATCGCGCCGTCGCTGCCGTAACCAGTGCCGTCAAAGCATACGCCGATCACCGGTTCGTCCCCCTGCCACGCATTATCTGCCAGGCAGGCTGCCAGGTGCGCGTGGTGGTGCTGCACCTGAATCAGCGGCAGCTTCTCCTCGTCGGATCTCGCGACTGCATAGC
>DATMXL010000228.1:0-14631 GCA_035561555.1 Bellilinea sp. | reverse complement strand
AGATTAACTGGTAGAATAATTTCAATCAGCCCTTACAAACAGGTGCACTTATGACACTCCCAAATGAACCCCTTAAAGAACCCGTCTGGAAGTTCGGCGGCTACGAACTGCGTCCCTCCGAGTTCACCACAGCCATGGTTCATTACTACACGGCTGAAATTCAGCGCAGCAACACACGGCGCAACCGCCTGGATGCCACCACGAACTGAGCAGTGATCTCAACCGGTGCGACGCTGTCGTTTGCCCTTTCCAGCCCGGACAACCACTTCGGCGTGATCATTCTGAACACCCTGTTGGTTACACTATTTTTATGGATCGAAGCCCGCCGTTACCGGTACTACGAACTGTGGAGTTTGCGCGCGCGCCTGGTGGAAACCGACTTCTTCGCTGCCATGCTGGTACCGCCTTTTTCACCGCATGCCGAATGAGCCGAGAGCCTGGCCGATTCTTTGCTCAATCCTGAGTTTCCCATCACCATGCTGGAAGCTATCGGGCGCAGGCTGCGGCGCAATTACATGTTTATTTATCTCATCCTGGGTTTAGCCTGGATAATGAAGATCTATCTGCATCCTTTTCCAGCCTCCAGCTGGGAACAATTCGTCTCAAGGGCGGCGCTGGGCAGCATATCCGGTCAAACTGTATTCATGGCAGGCGTCATTTTCACCGGGTTTATGGCGCTTCTGGCGCTGTTTACTATTCGTCTCTCCCAAACCAGCGGCGAAGTGCTGCCGAAGTTCGATTTCGCGGATGCGGAAGGCGATACCACACCGTTAAAAAGGCGTTTTCCCCAACTACGTAAACGCCGCCAGCTGTTAGTCTGGATCATCACGGACAAGCCCGCTGAAATCGGTAAAACCATTTTGGCGCGTATGGCGCGCGGCGTCACGGCTATGTCCGGCACGGGCATGTATACCTATCAACCGCATACCATCCTCATGGTCGCAGTCACCACCACCGAGGTGGCAGAGCTGAAAACTATCGTGCAAACCAGAGACCCCAAAGCGTTTGTGGTCGTCAACCCGGCCCGCGATATTTTCGGCAAAGGCTTTCAGGAGCTCAAAGACGAAGAATCCGCCTGAACGCGGATTCATTAGCATCAGAAGCACTTACCGCTCAGTGGACTATTTCACACGAGGGGTCATTCGCTGACTGGACCTCCGCGACCGGATTGCATCTCCACCGGGTCTAGAAAACTTTCCGCTGATTCCATATCCACTACGCCGGCAAATGGCCAACGCTGGCGGGCAACCTTCAACAACTCTGGCCGGATGGTGACCAGCCCAACCTGATAGGAACGCGAATCCAGGGCCTGCAACCCCGCCGACCAGCCCATCCCGGTTTCGAATTCAAGCGGTCCCAACTCATCCACAATCAGCATATCGCAAGGGACCACGGTTTTCAACACCTGATTGCCCCAGGCTAGCGCGATCTGGTTAAATATCCAACTGGGGCGGACCGTACCGGAACCATCAGAATCCGCAGACCGCCGCGCGAACTGACGGCTCTCGCCGCTGCGTAAGTCAAGCACTTCAATCCCGATCTTTTCGCCACCATCGTACACCGCGGGTGAGACCACTCCGGCAACATCCCAGCCGAGCGATTTGGCTTCAGCCGCCAGCCGGCGGCAAAGAGTCGTTTTGCCGGAGCCCCGCCGCCCGGTGAGAATCCACAGGTGACCGTTTTCAGGCAAGCCAGTTTTGGTATCCATGCTTTCATTATTTTGCCACAAAATTCCCGATTAAATATTAAAATCCCGACCTTAAAATGTCCCGACCCTGGCCATTCTTCCGCAGCATCAAAATTTGGACATAATTGGTAACTTTATTCCATTGGTTGCGACTGTATGGTTAAGCGCAACAAATATAGTTTTACCGATGGAGGTATGATGAAAGGTACCCAGAAAAAATTATTGATGTCTGCGGCTGTTTTGGCGTTAGCCGGAGTGATTGTTCTGGCAGGGAACGCTGTTCAATCCGCCAAAGCCGCTTTCAATGTCCCGTTTTCGACCAACCAGCAGATCAACACAAATGGAGCACCTGAGTTAGGTGTTGTCGAATTAAAAGGAACAGTGGATGCCATTGGCGTGGATAGTTACACGGTCAGCGGCTTGACTTTCCGCTTCGACACGTTGACCATCATCAGCGGCGCCCCGGCGGTAGGTGACAGTGTGGAAGTCAAAGCACTAACTCTGCCAGACTTAACCCGCTACGCCCTGAAGATCGAAACAATGGACACGGTCATTACCACGCCTGAGTTTGAGTTTTTCGGTCTGGTGGAAGCCATGTCTGCCGGTATGTGGACCATCTCCAGCGAGCAGGTGCAGGTTGACCTGACAACAGTAGTCGACCCGGGGATTGAAGCCGGAGCCCTGGTTGAAGTCAAAGGCACGGTAGTAGCCGGTCAAATGTTGGCTGACTCAATCGAATTGAAAGAAAGTATGCCCGGCGATGTCGGTACCGAAATTGAACTCTTTGGCACCGTCGAGACGATCACTGGCGCAGTGTATATGATCGGCGGCAAGACGGTCAATACCGACGCCTCGACTGAATTCGTCGGCGCGGTGGTGGTTGGCAGCTTTGTCAAAGTCCACGCAACTCTGAACGCCGACGGAACATACCTGGCGCGCGAGATTAAATTGATCTCCGCTGTGGTTGTGACCCCCGGCGATGATGATGACCAGGATGATGATGACCAGGATGATCATGACCAGGACGATCAGGGTGAAGATGAGGATGAGCAGGAAATCAAAATCACCGGCGTACTGGAATCAATGGTCGCTGGATTATGGGTCGTGGACGGAATCGAATTTGTGGTGGATGACACCACCAAGATTGAAGGCGACCCGCAGGTTGGTGATACCGTCAAAGTAGAAGCACACGTTCAGAGTGACGGTACGAATCTGGCGCACGAGATCGAACTTGAGGATGACGACTCGGTCGGCGATGACGACGACTCTTCGAGTGATGATGACGAAGACTCGGACAGCTCAGGTTCAGACGAGGATGACCAGCATGAGGACGACGACGATGATGAAAGCGGCGGTTCCTCAGGTGGGTCAGGCGATGACGACGATGACGACGAGGACGATGACGAATCCGGCTCCGACAGCTCCGGTTTCACCAGCTAAGGAATCAGATAGGTCATAGAGAACCTTAATAAATCAATGTAAGATTGGGTACTTTCCCCTTGAAAGCCTGCCTGAGGTGACTCCCCTCGCCCCAGGCAGGCAAATTCTCACAGGCGGCAAGCTACATTTCAGGCGTAAGGATTCACAATTTCATCGGTTATACTTGCAATCGTTGAACTCTACACCCTCCCCGCAAATGGAAAACGACGCCCTGCTTGACCGCGCGCACCATTATGATCCGCAGGCCTTGGCTGAGTTACATGACCAGCTTTACCCGCAGGTCTACCGATACGTAGCATACCGGCTGGACGACCCGCAAGCCTGTGAAGATATTTCCTCCGAAGTATTTTTACGCCTGCTGGATGTGCTGAAGAAAAAAGTGCAAACCATTCAGTCAGCCCGTGCCTGGCTGCTGGGGACAGCCAATCACCTGGTGATGGATTATTACCGGCATAAATACCGCCGAATGACGGATAACCTGGATAACCATGATAATTTGCCGGACCATCACTCCACCGAGGGCGAAACTGAGTCGCGGATGATCCATCAGGAAGTGCGTGAAGCAATGCTCAATCTGACAATTGATCAACAACATGTGATCACCCTGCGTTTTTCGCAGGAGCTATCTCTGGAAGAAACGGCTCAAATCATGGGTAAGTCGGTGAACGCCGTAAAAGTTTTACAATACCGTGCTCTGGCTGCCTTACGAAGGCAGCTGGACAGGAGAATGATGTAAGTGACGCAACAATTGGAACCCTACACGATTTTAGAGAATTGTCTGGCCCGTTTGAACAAAGGCGAAGACCTTGAGACGGTCCTGGCTGATTTCCCCCAGCAGGCAGCTGAATTACGCCCCCTGTTGATTGCGGCATTAAAAGCCAGCCGCAGCGGGGTGCCGCTGCGCGTCCCAGCTTCAGCGCAGATTGATAGCCGCGCCCGTTTTTTGGTTGAAGCGCAGCGCCGCCAGACAAAACCAGTGGGATTCCTGCCCCGTTTTAAATTAGCTGGCGCATTTGCCGCATTTGCACTCATAGTTTTCGTTGGAATTTTTGGCACAGGGTTGGCTTCTGCCGAGACAGTGCCCGGTGAGACGCTCTACCCGGTCAAACGCGCGGTGGAGCAGGCGCAGCTGGTACTGACGACCAATCAGAGCACCCGGCTGGACCTTGAAGAAGAATTCGACCGCCGCCGCGTAGCCGAGGCTGAAGAGTTGAAACAAGAAGGCCGTACTGAACCGGTAACCGTCGCTGGTCCGCTGGAAGAACTGGACGACGATTCCTGGTCGGTTGGCGGGGTGAAACTAAACCTGACGCCAGATCAGATCATTTTGGCCCGCACATTGCTCGGTTCCTACATCGAGGTGAAAGGGAAAATCCGCGGTGAGGAGGGAATTGAAGTGGAAAATCTGGAACTGCGCTTATTTACCTTCGCCGGTACCATTGAGGAAATCAGCGGAAAAGAGTGGAAGGTCAGCGGGGTCAAAGTATTGGTAATGGACTCCACCCAGGTCAGCGGCAAGCCGCGCGTTGGCAAGCGGGTGGAATTGACCACCTTGCACTACGATGAAGACTCGTTCCTGGCGTTGACGGTTCGAGTTTCTGGCAATGGATCCAATGGGAACGGATCGAAAGAGGAAATTAAAGGCTCGGATGATCCGGTCATGACCGAATCGGTCGATGATAACCCGGAAAACACACTGGAAGCCACCCGTACCCCTGATCATGATGATTCCGATTCATCCAAGGACGACGAATCCAGCAAAACGCCTGATTCAAACGATGATCATCAACGGACAGAAACCCCAAAGCCGGACGATGACCACGAACCGACCAAGACACCGGATTAACCCCGGGAATTAGACTTTATCCCAGGCCTCGCGCAACCGGCGAAAGCTGTCTTCCAGCGCTTCGGGTAAGACTCGCGCGCCTGCCAGCGTCGACATGAAATTGGTGTCCCCAGCCCAGCGCGGAACAATATGCATGTGCACATGATCTGCCACCCCGGCGCCGGCCACTGACCCGATGTTCACCCCTACGTTAAATCCTTCAGGTTTATACACCAACTGCATCACCTGAATGCCATGCGCCACCACTTCCATCATTTCAGCCCGGGTGGCTGCATCCAACAATTCCAGGCTGGGTTGATGGTCATTGGGAACCACCATAATATGCCCGCTGGTATACGGGTAGCGGTTCATCATCACGAAGGCCAATGGACCGCGGGTGACGATTAAATTATCCGGACCGTCCTCCTGCGCCAGTGCGTCGCAAAAGATACAGCCGGATTTGGGATTATTCCCCATAATGTACTCCATGCGCCACGGCGACCAGAGGTGTTCCATTTTTCTCCATGACCGGGGTCTCAGTCTTGCGGGTTTCCAGTCTGCCCCTTAACGGTGCGACTGGATCAATTGTAACAAAGTCTGGTCGAGCCGCCGATCAAAAACAGATGGTGAAAACGGACGATTATTCTGGCGCGGTTGACACCTTTCGACCTACAGGGTATGCTATCTTAGCCTATGGAACAACCGCAATTATTTGGACCGCGCTTGTTATCCGTCACGGACCTCTCCCGTTACTTGCGCGCATTAATGGACAGCGACGAGATCTTGCGCGACATTTGGGTAAGTGGAGAAATTTCAAATCTCTCCCAGCCGGCTTCCGGGCACATCTACTTTACCCTCAAAGATCAAAATGCGGCCCTGCGTTGTGTCATCTGGCGCACAACTGCCTCCCGTCTGCTGGTCAATTTACGCAACGGACAGGCGGTGGAAGCTCACGGCGCCATCAGCCTGTACGAGCGGGATGGCACGTATCAACTTTACATTGACTCGCTGCGTCAGGCGGGTGAAGGCTGGTTGTATCAGGAATTCCTGCGGCTAAAAGCCCGCTTGGAAGCCGAAGGCCTGTTTGACGAGGCTCGCAAGCGGCCCATCCCCTTGATTCCGCAGCGTATCGGCATTGTTACTTCCGCTACCGGAGCCGCACTGCAGGATATCCTCAATACATTAACCGGACGCTACCCGCTGGCAGAAATCATCCTTTCACCGGCGCCGGTACAGGGTGATGATGCCCCGCCCCGCCTGGTACGCGCCTTGCAGCGTCTGGAAGCTGCCCATCCCGATGTAATTATCATGGCGCGCGGCGGGGGTTCATTGGAAGATTTATGGGCCTTCAACGACGAGCGCGTCATCCGCGCCATCGTTGCCAGCAGCGTTCCAATCATCACCGGCATCGGACATGAGACAGATTTTACCCTGGCCGATTTTGCCGCTGATTTGCGCGCCCCAACTCCCACCGGCGCCGCCGTCCTGGCTACTCCGGATGCCGCCGATATGCGCGCCGCATTGGGTTCGCAATTGTTGTACCTGGATAGTGCCATGTCTGCCTTGCTGACCGCCAACAAGCGCGACACTTTTGAAATGCAGCTGCGGCTGGGGCGGCTTTCACCGCAGCGTAAAGTTCAGGATGACCGTCAGAGACTGGATGAGTTGTTGGAACGCGCCATGCGCGGTTTAAGCGCCCATCAGCGCCTGCGCCGCGCCCAGGTGGACGGGTTGTCGTTCCGTTTGCAAGCGCTCAGCCCGCTGGCGGTGCTGCAGCGCGGTTACGCCGTTCTGCGCGGACCGGACGGACGAATCCTGCAAAGCATATCCCAGGTTCAGCCTGGCGACAGTATCAGTGCCCGCATCCAGGACGGCGAGCTTACTGCCCAGGTCCAGAAAATTACTCCATCCCCCTGAGAAAGTGAAACATCATGGCAAAAACCCAACCTGAGGTTGAATCGCTTAGTTACGAGCAGGCATTTCAAGAATTGGAAGACGTGGTTTCAGCGTTGGAGGCCGGGCAGTCCAACCTTGAAGATGCACTGGCTCTGTTTGAACGCGGCCAGGCACTGGCTAAACGTTGCGCCAACCTGTTGGATGTAGCTGAGGTGCGGGTAAAGCGTTTGTCGGAAAGCGAACCGGACCTGCCAGTGGAGACCGACGAAGAGGCTTAAACGTACATGGGCGACTTTATCTCAAACCAGGTCTTGGTTTGTGCTCTGATTGGCTGGTTTTTAGGTCAGGCACTCAAAGTGCCAATCGAATACCTGTATAAACGGCGTTGGAACTGGGCACTATGGTTCAGCAGCGGTGGGATGCCAAGTTCCCATTCGTCTTTGATGGTGTCAACCACCCTGGCGATAGGTCTGTACCACGGCTTTGGCACACCCATATTTGCACTGGCCTTTGCGGTATCCATGGTGATTATTTATGACGCGGCCGGGGTGCGCCGCCAGGCTGGTTTCCATGCCCAAAAGATCAATATCATCTTCGAAGAATTTTTCCATGGCCGGCCGATTCCGCAGGAGCGGTTGATCGAGGTGCTGGGACATACCCCGCGCGAAGTCATTGGGGGAATTTTGCTGGGTGTGCTGATTGCCCTAAGCATGTATGTGATCTGGCCGCCGGTCTCCCCACTGCCCTAGACCAGGATCTACCCGCCGTACAGGTTGCGCGTCAGATCTTCTAGAGTCGGCGGTTTTTCCTCTTTGCCGACCAGCTCATCCCAGAAGCGCCTGTCATAGCGCCTTGAACGCACCGGCAGCGGCATTTTGACACCCCAACCCAATAACAAGACCTCTTCTTTCGGTTGCAGCCGTGCTAGCATGCCGCGCAGCGAATCCCGCCCGGCTAAACCGGAGAGCACCGCCGCGATATCTGCCTCGTCGCCCAACCAGCCGGAAATCCGCGTACCCAGCTGCGACATAACCTCGTCATAAATTTGCGAGGGACGCTGGTCGATGATCAACAGGGTGACATAATATTTGCGCATTTCGCGCGCGATGGTGCTGAAAGCGGTCTGTGACGCCATTTCACGGTTGAGTAGTTTATGCGCTTCCTCGACCACCACCACCAGCGGGCGCGGTTCTTTGCTTTTGCCGGTGCGGAAGTCATTGGTGCGCTTCTCCCAGCTCTCGCGGATGCGCCGGGTCAGCAGGTTGGTGACCAGCAGATAATCCAGGTCGCTTTCGAACTCGCCAAATGACAATACCACGTGCTTGCCATCGTCGAGCAGTTTGATCAGGTCATCCAGCACGTTCTTGGGCGGTTCGGGAACGATGTACGGGCGGTTGAAGACCCGCCCAAGCTTGCTGTGCAAGCCTTCAGCGGCAGCGACATTGACGCCGGTTTGATTGGCCCAGGCAGCCACGCTGTCAGACGCCGGCACGGTTTTTCCCTCGTCCGTGTGCTCCACCGCACCATTGCGCAAGGCTTTGAATGCTCCGTACCAGTTGCCAGCCCCAAAGCTGTGCAGCAGCGCATCCAGCGTGGTGGGGGTGGTTTCCTTAAGGTTCAATTCACGCGACAGCATCTCGATGTCTTCCGGACGCAGGTCCTTCTCTCCCAGGATCAGGTTGAAGTTGGGGGTGTTGCCGCGGATGCTGGCGCCAGCGCCCAGCCCCACCACTTGTACCTGGCCGCCAAATTTGGTACGCAGCCCGGTCACTTTTTCACCGGTGTCGGAGGAGGTATCGTCGAAGGCGTATTCGTTGTGCATATCAAAGACTAGCAGCGAGGTCTTGTCGTAATGGATCAAGCCTGCCAGCAATATGCGCGTCAGGAAAGATTTGCCCGTGCCGGTGGCGCCAAAAATGCCCGATGAGCGCTGGACGAAACGTTCCAGGTCGATGCATACCGGGTGACCCTGCTCGCGGGTGTATCCGACGGTGTAATTCTTGCCGCCCGGTTCGCCAAAAATTTCAGCGACATCGCCCGCCCCGGCTATTCGCACCGGGGCATGATGCTGCGGCACCGTTTTGACCGGCAGCGGCTGCGGATCGGTTTCATGTGCTGCGCGCCAGGCGGGGTATTCAGGTGAGTCGATCTCTGGACCGCGCTCCAACATCAGCGCCGGCAGCACTTCCAGGTTGGTGAACAACGTCTGACCGTGCAACAGTTTGGCTAACCCCGGCGGCAGCCGCTTCTCAGACTGCTCGTCGGCGAAGCGCGGGTCGGTGGCGCCCAGCTGTAAGTCGGTCACCAGACCGTAGAATTGCCAGGGGTTGCTTTCGATGACCACAAAGGAGCCTTCCTGCACTTGCTGCGGCGGTACCGTCAAGCGCACCGACAGGCTGTCTTTCAGCGTCCCGCCGACCACATAACCGACCGGCGCATCCTGGGACAGAGGTTCTTGAGACATGGCAGCTCCTTGGGGGATAGAACGATTGATCTAGCCTTATTGTATCAGAATTTTATTCATCAAATGGGAAAACAGAGACTTTATTCTCGGTTAAATGTGCGCCATACTTTACATTGGATGACGACGAATTTGTGTACCTGCTTGAAAGAAACCCGGCTGGCGAAGGGATTGACCCAGGAAGTTCTGGCTGACCAGATGGGAGTCTCTCGCCAAACCATCATCGCGATCGAGAAGGTCAAGTACGTGCCATCCGTAAAACTGGCACTGGAAATTGCCAACATTCTGGGTGTCTCTATCGATGCGTTGTTTTGGGTGGGAAAAGTGGAATAATCCTGATCCATTTGTTTGGGCATGGTTTATAGCGTCTGAGGGATCAGCCGATATCCTTAGTGCATAGAATATTACCAAAATGGCCGGAAGGAGCAGAAAATGGCTGCCAAAACTGTAAGAAACCGTCAGCAAGTGGGTTATGGATTGAGTGGGCTATGTCTGTTTGCTGGCATCACCGGATTCTTCTATCAATTCATGCCAGACGGAATTTTTTGACCTTTTTGGTGTGTATGACTGCCATTCTTGGGATGGTTAACCAGAGCAGGAGCTTTGATGAACGCGAGAACCAATTACTCTTGCAAAGTTATGGCACGGCCTTTATTTACCTGTTTATTGCCATTTTATTCGTTTATTTGTTTGAAATATTCTTCGGTAAATTGCCGGTCATCGCTCAAATTATCCAGACTCTGAATAGCCATTGGGTCGGGATTATGGCGTCGGTCATTTGCATGCTCATCGGCATCAGCGGCATTCGCAATTTTCGCGAGATTAAGTAAAGTTCCGCTCGCATCAGTCTCCCGTGACCCGTGACCCGTGACACTTGACACTTGACACTCCTGAATTATGGGCCTCCTCGTGGGGTGGCACACGCTTCTACGTTCCCCAGTTTTGTAGGTTGGGTTGAGGGCGATTCATTCCCTCTCTCGACCTGGAACTATTCAGCCCGAAACCCAACAAAAAGTAATTGAAATAGACCCGCTCGACAATCAGTTTACCCTGTGGGTAGAAAGACGCACTATCACAGGAATAACCCCTGGACATGGCATTTGACACTCCCGAATTATTGGCCCCCTCGTGGGGTGGCACACGCTTCTACGTTCCCCAGTTTTGTAGGTTGGGTTGCCCACAGGGCACACAGAGCGTGAGGGCGATACATTCCCTCGATCGACCCTGATCTATGCAGCCCGAAACCCAACAAAAAGTATAAAAAAGAGACCCACTTGGCAATCTGTTCAACCTATGGGTAGAAAGACGCGCGCTAACCGGAATCACTCCTTGGAGGTGGCACGTGACACGCCCGAATTACCCGATCTTTCCTGGCGCCGCCAACCAAGACTGGTGTTGGCCCTCTTGCGAGGTTACACTCCCTGTTACGTACCCCAGTCCCGCAGATACAAAAAGTCATAACCCACGGTGCGGTTGCTGAGCTTGGCAACCGGCGGCATGATCCGCTTGAAATGATTGCGCCGAATGCGCTCCACCACCTTCTTCACGAACACCTCGTCGAAGCCAGCCTGAATGCACTCATCCGGCGTGGCGCGTTCGTCAACCAGTTGGTACAGCAGCTGGTCGACCTCGGCGTAGGTGAAGCCCAACTCGCCCTCATCCGTCTGCCCGGCCCATAGGTCAGCCGTCGGCGGCTTGACCCGCACCGACTCGGGCACCCCCATGTCAACTGCCAGCTGGCGCACCTGGGTCTTGTACAGGTCGCCCAGGGGGTTGAGCGCGCAAGCAGAGTCGCCGTACAATGTGGTGTAACCCAGCAAGATTTCGGTTTTGTTGCCCGTGCCGACCACCAGCCCGTCGAAGGCGGCTGACTGGTCGTAGAGTACGATCATCCTCATGCGCGCCATAATGTTGCCGCTGCGCATACTGTTCATCTCCGGGAAGTGCTCGATCAACGGCTCCACCATGGGCGTGATTTCAATAGTTGCGGACTGGACCCCGCTGGCATCGATCACTTTTTGGGCGTCGTCCAGCGAATCCTGGGAAGAAGTCTTGTATGGCATGCGCACCGCCAGCACATTCTGCGGTCCGAGCGCCTCAGCCGCCAGGAAACAGGATAAGGCTGAATCCAGTCCGCCAGAAAGGCCAACTACTGCCCGCTCCAGTCCAGTGCGGGTAATTTCGGCGTGGATCCAGCCGGTCAGGATTTTCCGTGCCACCTCGGGGTTGATCGTCAGGTCAGTCATCGGTTTGTCCATGGATTAGCGTCCTGTATTCTGGTAGTGTTCTTTCAAAATGCGGTCGAGTTCGCGCGCCACCAACCCAGGGCGTTCGTCGCGCAGCAGCGGCAGGCGGGCACGGGTATGGTGCAGTTGATTCAGGTCAATTTCACCCAGGGTCAGGGCTTCCTCGTGCATGGGTCCTTCCACCAGCAGGCTGCCGTTGGGACCGTATAATGCCGACCCGCCCCAAAAGTTGAGGCCATCCTCGTAGCCTACCCGGTTGGCATGCGCCACAAAGGCGGTGAACAGGCTGGCGTAGGCTGCATTGATATGATCGACCCAGGCAGCAGATTCCAGACGGTCGTTGCCGTTCAACCCGCGCCCGGGTGAGGCTGACATGTGCAGGAACAGGTCAGCGCCGTCCAGCCACAGCAGATAGGGCGGCGAGGCATGCCAGAAATCCTCGCAGATCAGCACCCCCACCCGGCCAAAGCGCGTATCGAAGGCGCGCACCGAGTCACCCCAGGCAAAAAAACGGCCTTCGTCGAACATGGAATAGGTTGGCAAATACACCTTACGGTGTACGTGCAGTACCTCACCGCGCGAGAGATATGCCGAGGCGATATAGAAGCGGCGCCGTTCATCCACCTCGACAAACCCGACCAGCAGGTCTATTTTCTGGCTGGCAGCCAGCAGCGGGCGAAATACCGGGTCGTCGGCATTGGGACGGTGCGCCAGCGTGGGTACCAGATCCTGCAGCACATAACCGGTGAGAGACAGTTCCGGGAACACCAGCAGGTCAGCGCCTTGGCCAGTGGCCTCTTTGGCAATTTCCAGGTGTTTTTGCAGGTTCGCTGCGACGTTGCCAAGTACCGTGTTGATTTGTGATAGTCCGATGGTCAATTTCATGGGTCGAGTCACCTGTAGATGGGGATAATGGCTTTATTCGCGCGGCGAAAACCAGGTTTCGCGATTGGCGCCCGGTGCTTCATCAGAAAATGAGGCGCGCATGCGCACAAACCCGCCGATGATCAGACCTACCAGACACAGCGCACCCAGTAATCCGGCAGCAGCGTAATCGACGCGCAGCCCGTTGAACACCAACCCGCCGTCAGCACGCCAGTAGGAAAACAATGCAGTATGACCCGCCAAAAGCAATCCCACCATGCTGGCGCGTACATCGGGCAAACGTGAGTCAGCCGTTTGGCGTTCGAACGACCAGTGCAGGAGGAAAAGGGTCAGGGCAGCAGTCAATTGCAGCGGCCAGCGGTAAGTGAGTACACCTTCTGGCTCAGTGGACGGGATAGCCCAGGGAAGCGCCGGGTGAATGCTTGCACCGTAAGCCGTGCCGCTAAAGGCTGCACCCAGCCAGCAAGTAATCGCTACGGTGACGATCATGGGCGCGAACACATCGGCCGATACTCCTAACGGAACCCGCATAAATAAAGCTGCCAGGAAAAAGGCCGCCAGCACCCCGGACAGAGCCCCCGGCCAGGCCAGCCCGCCTTCCGTCAACTGCCAAACCGCCTGCGGGTGCAGGCTGTAGTAACCCGGGTTCAGCCATACGTAAGCTGCCCGGGCGCCGGCCAATCCGGCGATTAACATGCCTAAACCGGCGACCGTCCAGCGCAGGGACAGATTGTCTGGCACGCGCCGGATGACTTGCAGCAACCCCAGCGCCGCGCCAATCCCAATCAGCAGCGAATAACCGTTCACATGTACGATTATAACTTGCGCGGGTTAAGAATCCCACCACAGTGGAACATAACTCGCCAGGGAAACTCAGAAAACACGGAGGGGGCGAAATATAATGAGAGTCAATATTTTGGAAATGGATGTACCTTTGTATTATTTTAGACCTATGAGTCCACTTCTCAGTAGCCACATTGCCTTTGCCCTCAGTCAAAAAAGATGTCTTGTTTAACAATATATTTCCTCTGTGATCTCTGTGCCTCTGCGGTGAATCTTTTCTTTGTCCGTGACACATGGAACCTGACACTTGACACGCATTCTCGCATCTTTCTTGCACGGATGGGGTATTAACTCTCAGCGAACCGCAGTGGGTGGGGTCATGTGACTGGATGATAAAGATGTGTCTCTTGGCACCTGTTGCTATGCCAGGCAGCCCATGTATAATCCGCTGGCAACCGCTATAGTAAGCCCATCTTCATCACACCCTTCCCCCCGCAGCCACAATCCTTATTTAGGACAAATATGTTTCAAAAATTATTGTATTGGCTTTCTAAACCTATTGTGCTGTCATACACCGGTACCGCGCTGAAAATGAACGTGCAGCGGCAGGAACCTCTGCCGGTGGGCGCAAAAATTATCGCTGCCAATCATCCCTCCACCACCGATCCTTTCTTCGTCGCCTCCATGCTGCGCATGCAATCATTCATTTTGATTAATAATTTACTCTTCCAGGTACCGTTGTTGGGTGAATACTTGCGGCGGTCCGGTCACATTCCGGTGATCGCTGGCAGCGGCCAAAAAGCCATCGATGAGGCTTTGCGCCACCTGGCGCTGGGTCACACGGTGCTGATCTTCCCGGAAGGCGACTTGAGCCCCGAAGCTGGCGGCTTTCAGGACCCGCGTACCGGCGTTGCCCGCCTGGCTTTGCTCAGCGGCGCACCGGTCATCCCGGTGGGCATTCACCTGCTGCGTCACCGCTGCCACACCATCCGTTCCAAGGTCAAGGGTAATGACGAATACGGGCGCTGGTATTTCCACGGACCGTACAACATTACCATCGGGCGGCCGCTGCACTTCCGCGGCGACGTCGAAGATCGCCCGTATGTCCGCAAGGTAGCCGAGAATGTCATGCACCACATCATTGAAATGGCACGCCTGTCTGAACTGCGCATGACCCAGTCTCCCACCCCGCTGGCCAGCCTGCCCGAAGCCATGTAGAGAACGACGGGCTCGTCGTTCCGTTGCTCAACCCGATTGCCCATGCCGCGCCCCCGTCAAGTCAAAAGATAATGTTACCGAGGGGTAATCATTGGCTCAAATGAAAATGTTACCGAAGGATCCGTCTCCTTTCTGAGGGTATGGTAGATATTTACGGGTTTAGTAGCCTGGGTTGGAGAAGGGAGCCATA
>DATMXL010000227.1:0-8623 GCA_035561555.1 Bellilinea sp. | reverse complement strand
GTCGAAATCCTCGACCAGCAGCCCGGAATGCTCAGCCTGCGCCTGGATGGCCGCCCTTTGACTTTTTATTGGGCGCAAGACGGCAGCCGCAAATGGATTGCACAAGGCGGTTGCACGTACTGGCTCGATCCGCCCGCGCAGCGCGGCAGTCGCACTGCCGGTGAGGTGGATGGCAGCACTGCGGTGCGCTCGCCCATGCCAGCGCAGGTGCGTGCTGTACAGGTTACCCTCGGCGATCCGGTCGAACGCGGGCAGGTTTTGATGCTGTTGGAAGCTATGAAAATGGAAATCCAGATCAAAGCGCCGGCTGCGGGCAAAGTTAAACGATTGCTGGCAGCTGCCGGACAAACTGTCGAACGTGACCAGACCCTGATCGAGATTGGAGAATAGACCATGACCGGTAAATATTTTGAAGACCTCGAAGTTGGTCAACATTTCCGCCATGCCCAGGGTCGCACCATCACCGAGGCTGATAATACCCTGTTCTGCGTTTTGACCATGAACAGCCAGCCGCTGCACCTCAACGCCGATTATGCTGCCAAAACCGAGTTTGGCCAGCGCATTGTCAACGGCCTGCTGACCATGGCCTTGACGGTTGGGCTGACAGTCAGCGACCTGACCGAGGGCACGGTGGTGGCCAATCTGGGTTACGACCGCGTCTCCCACCCGAATCCGGTTTTTCACGGCGATACCATCTACGTTGAGTCCGAAGTGCTGGAAAAACGCGAATCACGTTCCAAGCCGGACCGCGGACTGGTGCGTTTGCGGCATATCGGGCGTAAACCGGACGGCACGGTAGCAGTAGAATTAGAGCGCACGGTGCTGTTTCTCAAACGCTCTTCGTTGACGGAGGAAAAATAATGCTGCGCTCCCGCCGAGCACTGTTATACGTCCCGGGTGACAATTTGCACATGGTCGAAAAAGCTGCTCTCCTGGGAGCCGATTGCGTTTGTCTGGACATTGAGGATGGTGTGGCTTTCAATCGCAAAGCCGACGCGCGGGCTGCCATTGCCGGAGCGCTGCCGCGTCTGGATTTTGGCCGCTCTGAACGCCTGGTGCGCATCAACCCGGTCGGTTCCGGTATGGAGCAGGAAGACCTTTATTCCGTGCTGCCCTCCCGCCCGGACGGTCTGGTTATTCCCAAAGTGCACAGCGCCGAACAAATCCATTGGGTCTCTGAACAGCTGGGGGCAGCTGAAAAAACCTACGGCTGGCCAGTTGGTGGCATCATTCTATTGGCGTTGATCGAATCGGCGCGCGGCGTGGTGAACTTGAAAGAGATTGCCGGAGCGGACTCGCGCCTGCAAGGCTTGATATTCGGCGCCGAGGACCTGGCTGGCGATATCGGCGCCGTGCGTACCCGTGCGGGTTGGGAAATTTTTTATGCGCGCTCGGCCGTCGTCACACACGCAGCAGCTTTTGGCCTGCAGGCTATCGATATGGTTTGGATGGACCTGAAAGATCTGGATGGACTGCATGAGGAGTGCCTGCAGGGAGCCCAGATGGCTTACTCCGGCAAGCAGGTTATTCACCCCAATCAGGTTGGTCCGGCCCATGAGGCCTTCGCGCCTACAGATGAGGCTATAGCCCAGGCTCGCCGGGTGGTTGAAGCAGCCGCGCAGCAGCAGGAAGCCGGCAAAGGCGCCTTTGCCCTGGACGACCGCATGGTGGATATGCCGGTGGTCAAAGCCGCTGAATGGGTGCTGGCCCGCGCCCGAGCCGCGGGCAAGTTGGAGTAGACGCTTATTCTTTGCCGGCTGCTGGCTTGACATTCGGCAACAAGCGTTTCAACAGCGAGTAGTAGGTGGTTGGACTGGAATAGACTATCCCATACCACTGCAAGATGGCACGGTAGAGGTCCTTGGCTGTCCAATGATCGCCGCCGAAAGTCTCGATGCCAGGGAATGCCTGGGCGGGAGTAGTGGTCGCCAGCCGCCGCGCCAGGTCAGCCAGTTGACGATGCGTCAGGCGTGAGTCGCGTCCACCACGGCGCCTGCGCTGGATCAATACATCCTTTCCAAAGCGGCGGTAGGTGCTGCAATAGTGCTGCAATCCAGCCCGGCTGCAGTGAAACTGCTTAGCCAGCTCCGGCCATGGGACGCCGGAAGAATAGGCTAATATAGCCCTCAGCCGGTCGTAAGCCGGATCGCTGCCGGCTGTGTCGAGCACGCCCGTTATATCTGCGAGTTCGGCAGGTGTTAATCGGAATTTTCGCTTGGCCATCCTCTAACCCCCCGGAACCTAAATTAGAGATGAGGTAACACATGCGTGTTATGGCTGCGATGAATTTAGGATGTCCCCCATGAAGCAAATTCATTATATGCTTAACTTTTGAACCTTGCATTAGTTTAATCCCAGGGAATAATCTTCACCTGTTTCATTATGATATTGGATCTTGACACTATTACGTAATACTGTTATACTTGTGTCGTTCGATCCCAATGATTGAGAGCGCCATGGATACAGCAGAAGAACTCCTCATCCACGAATTAGCCGACCAGGCCGGAGTATCGGTACGCACCATCCGTTACTACATCTCGCAGGGGTTGCTGCCGGCACCAGACACCAAAGGCCGCTATGCCACCTTCAATGAGGAATACCGGCTAAGGCTGGAACTTATCCGCCGGCTGAAAGAAGCCTTCCTGCCGCTCAAAGAGATCCGCGACCGAATTGCCGGGTTGGACCCGGCTCAGATACAGGCACTGCTCGACCAGTTGGAAGGCGGAAATCTAAATATTCACCAGGAAAAGAACTTTGTGCTCTCGGAACCGCAAAATGCTCCGTACGAGCCAAAACCATTGAGCAGCGCGTTGGATTACCTTTCTCAGGTGATGGGCATGCAGGGCGCCACCCGCTCTCGTCCAAAATCCAATCAGCTGCTCCCACCGCCACCAGTTCAACCTGCGCTGCGCAGCCCGCAGCAGATCGAAACCTGGCAGCGGATTGTGCTGGCACCCGGGGTGGAGTTGAACATCCGCTCGTCCGAGGAGCCTTACTTTCGCGAGCGCATCCGCCAGATTATCGAATTCGCCAAAATTCAATTTTCTTAGTTTTAGGGGAGGTAAACCATGTTGATGTTTCAAATGTTCCATGTGACTTTACAAAGCGAGAGCCAGCTGATCGCGCGTCAAACACCCACCCAACGGGTGCTGGAACTGCGCGTCCGTCCGCCTGAAAGTCAAAAAACCAGCCAGCGTACCCCGCTTAACCTGGCGCTGGTGTTGGATCGCAGCGGCTCGATGTCCGGCTTCAAGCTGGATTTCGTCAAGCAGGCAGCCCAGCACGTCATCGAACTGCTCTCGCGGCAAGATCGTGTGGCACTGGTGACCTACGACAACACCGTTGCAGTCGACCTGCCAACCACGCTCATCGGGAGCATACCGCGGCACGAGATCAACCGCCGTATTTCAGCCATCCATACCGGCGGCTACACCAACCTTTCCGGCGGCTGGATGCAGGGCTGCCAGGAAGTGGCTGTCAACGGCGAGAACGGTAAGCAGATTAACCGCGTACTGCTGCTCACCGACGGTCTGGCGAATGTAGGCATCACCGAGCCCGATCTCCTTGGCAACCATGCCCGAGAACTGGCACAGCGCGGCATCTCCACCTCCACCTTTGGGGTTGGCGAAGGCTTCAATGAGCACCTGTTGGAAGGCATGGCCAATCAGGGCAGCGGTAATTTTTACTACATCGACAACCCGTCCGATATCCCGTCCATTTTCGCCCGCGAGTTCAAGGAACTTTCCGCGGTAACCGCGCGGGATGTGCAGGTGACCATCACCATTCCGGAGCATGCCGCGGTGGAAGTGCTGGGCGGCTGGCGCCACACACGCGAAGGTAACCATCTGCAGCTCTTCCTCGGTGACCTGGCAGCCGGGCGCGACCAGGAAGTGTATCTCAAACTGCTGCTGCCGCCGTCAGACACGCTGGAAATCCTGGAAGTTAAGGTCTTTGCCACCGGATCCGGCGTCAATGAAACCGACCTTTCGGACGAGACCGCGCTGCACTTCCGCTATGCCAATGCTGAAGAAGTTGCCAAAGTACCGCCGCTGAAGGACGTGATGGAACGCTTCTCGCGGGTGCATATGAGCGATCAGACCACCAGCGCACTGAAACTGGAGCGCGAAGGTCAGCGGGACAAGGCGCAAAAGTTAATCCTGAATTCGCTGGCAGAAAACCTACCTAACTTGCCGCCCGATCAGGCACAGTATTACGAGGACATGGCCCTACGCATGCAGCGGGGGATGGCTGAGAACGACCGCAAGTCCAGTCAGTACTCGGCTTACCAGACCAAGCGCCGCCGCGATAACGACCAATAACCAATTCACCTGGCAGATGAGGGGAACTGCTAAATCGCTCCCGGATGAGGGTAGAAGCTCATTCGGGAGCGGGTTGTATTTATTGACACTCGGGGAGAGTGCGGTATAATACGGTCGCTAATCGGCTCACTAGCTCAACTGGCAGAGCAATTGACTCTTAATCAATGGGTTCAGGGTTCGAGTCCCTGGTGAGTCACCTAAATATAGGGGTGTTAGAGTCCGGCAAGGGGATGATATTCGAGTCCCTGGTGAGTCACTAAATATAGGGGTTTTAGGGTCCGGCAAGGGGATGATATTCGAGTCCTTGGCGAGTTACAAACTTGTGGTTGTTTCAGGGTCTTCACGAGGGGATAATATTCGAGTCTCTGGTGAGTCACCCGGAATATCGAGTTCAGCGACCCTCACGAACCACCCTTGCAGCGCAGCGAAAAGGGGAAGAAGCTGATGTAATTCCTTGTTCCAATTGAGTAAGACTCAACTAAAGCAAGCCATTTTTTCAGGCAAGGGTATTAAGGCAACAGATGGTTTTGGAGGCGTAAAGAACCTGAATTTTGCCTGACTAAACCTACATTATGGTGCCACGTTTAAATTATCGACCAGATTATTCGGTTGAAAATATTTCTGACTGGTCTGCAGAATAATACGCTCGATCATTTCCCGCGTCGCAGGTCGAATGGAAGGACCTTTTTCCTCAACAACAAACATAAAGGTCTGTCCGTCCCGCCCATCCAGCACCAGCGTGATGGGATCGCCCAGTGCCCGATAGACCAATAGGACCACCAATTCGCAGGTGCATTGACTGGTTCCGTGATATTCGCAAGTGCAGCCTTCGTGCAATGCGCGGGTACTTTGCAAATCAAAGGATTGGAACGACCACAAGCCCGCATCGGTGAACGCTTTTTTGAGCGGTCCGACAAATTTAGAGCATTGAACGTCGACAACGCTGAGTGGTTTTCTTCCCTGGTGATTCATGATCTTAATTCCTGATTTTATTTTAGTCATCCCGCGAAGTTCCTCTAAGCGCAGCGTTGCTTAACCTTTACCAAGTGTTTTTGCCTATTTAATGACCTCAACCAGCGTCCCCCCAGGCATGCCAATCGTCACGTCTCCCGGGTCATAAGGAACCACCGGCAACGTCCAGCGAAATACCCACTGCGCGTCCTCGGGGCGGCAGTTGACGCACCCCTGGCTCATGGCTTCGCCAAAATTGTTGTGCCAAAAGGTGGAATGGATGGCAACGCCATTGCCTTCAAAAAGGGTTGTCCAACTGACACCGGCAATATCGTATCCGCCTCCGGTAGTGCCGCCGGTCATATGGACCGATAGCAGTTTGCGCCAGATCGGTCGAATGCCTTCCGGCGTTTCCCATTTATCGGTCGGATTGCCATAAAAGTCGTTCATCATGCCGGTGGATACCTGGGTGAAATACACCTCGGTCTTGCCTTCATAGCAAGCTAATGTCTGGCGAGCCACGTCCACCACCACCCGCTTATCGGCGGCATTTGGTGATATGGGCGCGACATCCGCCTCCGTCAACGGACGGAAACCTTCAGCCCGCGCCCATAACACGTCACCAAACCCAAACCGCTCGTTTATCCTGTACCAGGTTTGTCCCAATTCGTCTGTTTTAATCTCATCGATCCAAAATACCTGGCTGTAATAGACTCTGGGTGCCTCGGTGTTCTGCAGCCAGGGTGACCGCGCCGGCGGATTGCCCAACACCACATCCAAAAATGGTACAGTCACCTCTGCCCACAGACCGGGGCCAAATGAAGTCTGCGGCAGCGAAGTCAGCACTGCATTGGGAAGGTTTTTTACCGGCTGCAGATACGGCGCCCAGATATACCCATCTGGAGTTTCAACCCAGCGCTGATTTTTTCGCCAGGGCCGCTGCCCAATGACTTCATGCAGCCAGGGCACAACGGTGTCGCCGTAGACTTGACCGATGGTGTCACTGTCAGAATCCGGTCGGGCTTTGATCTCGGTCATCCCGACATTCACCCGCCCCAGGCGCTCTGCCTGCGGGAATTCTGGGAGGCGGTAATTGCGGAAAGCCAGGCTGGAAAGGCCTAGTAAAGAGAATTTTAGAAAATCCCGCCGTGAATACTTACCGGTTAACTGCATTCCCTTTTAATTCTTTCGGCTGTTCATGGTGGCCGGAATGGTCCTGTCCAGCCGCGGTATGGTCATGCTCGCCGCCACCGTGGCCATGACCCATGTATTTCATCATGAACACATGCGAGAGCGGGCAAATCAGAACCATCAAACCCACGAAGACCGTGCTTAATGGAAGTTTGAAAACGAACAAAGCTGCTGCAGCTCCTGCGAGTACCACTACGGAAGCTGCCAATATGATGCTGGTTGTCTTTGACATGAAGATTCTCCTGGGGATTCAAACTATGCATTGATATTAAGAGAAGCAGGCCGCTATGTCACCGGCAACCCTGCCTGAAAGTTCACGCGTATTTTTGCGTATCCCGTCTGCAGGCTGAAGTCTTATGAAATGGGCAAAAATACCTACAGGCGTCTGCGCGTTCCTACCCTACCCCTTAGGTTGAAAATTTTTTATACTTGTGACATTCACACGCCAGTTTTTCCAATTGGCGTAGCATATTTTGCAAAAGGAGGTTAACCATCACCATTATGGAAATCGATCCTGTTTGCGGCATGAGCGTGGACCCAAAAACCGCTGCTGGAAAAACGGAGTATCAGGGTAAAACCTACTACTTCTGCTCACTTGGATGCAAAAAGTCATTTGAAAGCAATCCCGACAAATATCTGGGGAAGGCACCATCAGCCCATACCCATCACCATTAGATCATTTCCCCTTCTTTCCTCTCCTTAGCCCCGCAGGCAACCAAGACCCCTCCAGTTGACCTGCGGGGACCCATTTTGAAAGCCAGGTATGATCACCGTATCCATTGATCCCATCATTTTATCGATTGGCCATTTTCATTTACGCTGGTACAGTCTGATCGTTATGTTGGCGATCGGAATTGGCTTTTGGCTGGTCATTAAAGAGGCCGGTCGAAAAGGATATACCAAAGACGCGGTTTTTGATCTTGGAGTTTGGGTGGTCGTCGGAGGTATGATCGGCGCCCGCTTATTTCACGTGATTGATCATTGGCCTGATGTCTTTTCCAAGGATCCTGGGCGGATCTTTGCCATTTGGGAAGGCGGTCTGGCGATTTGGGGCGGCATCGTTGGTGGATTAATTACTCTGTCCATCATTGCCTGGCGAAAACATTGGAACCTTGCCCGCCTGTTGGATACCTTTGCTCCAGGGGTCGTATTAGGCCAGGCTATCGGCCGGGTTGCCTGCATTATCACCGGCGATTCAGTTGGCAAGCCAACCAATGGTCCATTTGGACTGGCATATACCAGCCCGGACGCTATGGTACCGCAGTTGGGTGTCTTTTATACGCCGACGCCCATTTATGAAATCCTGCTTAACAGCGCGATATTTGTAGTCTTGTGGCGGCTGCGAAAAAAGCAACTGCCAGATGGCGCACTCTTCCTGGTTTACCTGACCCTGTATTCGATCGGTCGCTTCTTCATAACCTTATTGAGCAGCTACCGTGAATTTGCCTTCGGTTTGAACCAGGCTCAGGTCGTCAGCCTGATCGGCCTTGCGGTCGCAGTTCCCTTGCTCGTACGAATGGTTGTCATTCAAAACCGGGTCAGGGCGTAAATACTTTCCCGGGTTTGCAGGGAAGGTTAAAACCGGATAGACTCAACTCAACTACTTACACAATTACTGGTAGGAGAATTATGGGAACACCATCATCGACCGAAATTTCACTACCAATCCTGGGCATGAATTGCACTGGTTGCGCATCCAACGTGGAACGAGCCATTGGTACGTTGCCCGGTGTTTCGGCCGTAAAAGTTGATCTGAAAGCGAACACCGCCAACATTTCCTTTGATCCGCTCAAGGTTGACCTGGTCGAGTTTCAGTACGCGATTACCCAGATCGGCTATGAAATTCCTTCAGAGGAAATTACACTGTCAATTGAGGGTATGAGCTGCGTTTCATGCTCATCGCACGTTGGCAGCGCTTTGAGTGACCTGACGGGGGTGCTGCAGGCGACTGTCAACCTGGATAAGGCAACGGCAAAGGTCACTTATGTTCCCCAACTGGTGACGCTGGACCAGATGGAACAGGCAGTTGCACAGGCAGGTTACGGAGCGAAGGCGCAGGCAGCCGCTGAATCAGCGGGAAGCCATGGGTCACCACAAGCGCCAGAGACCCCTGTTTCACCCAGTGCGGAAAAACTTACCTGGCGATTCAAATCCCTGCTGGG
>DATMXL010000226.1:0-6722 GCA_035561555.1 Bellilinea sp. | reverse complement strand
CTTGTGACGATTATATCCCCAGCCATATGATTTTAATCCTTGACACGCATAGAATAAAATCGTAAAATTACGATATAAGGTTCAACCTCCATGCTGCAAGAAAATAAAATCACTTCTACCGATATCCGTCTGGCAAAAATGCTCAAGGCGCTGGGAAACCCCATCCGCTTCGAGATCATGGAAATGCTGGCAGCTCGCCAAACCTGCCTGACCTACGAGATCGTTCAATCCACTCCGCTGGCTCAGTCCACCGTCAGCCAGCATCTAAAAGTATTGCGCGAGGCTGGCCTGGTGCGCGGCGAAGTTGACGGTCCGGCAACCTGCTACTGTTTGGATCCTGACGGCGTGCGCTGGCTCAAAGAGCAGATTGAAGGTTGGCTGCCGGACTGCTGTTCGCTTCCAACAAAAGGCTGAATTCACTTCCGGAAAACACCATCGGGTGTTTTTTGTGGAAATTTTAGATCGTAAATTTACGATAAAGAGGCATATCATGACCGAATCCAATCCATCGAAACCATATTTTGAGGCCGTAGCTGACCAGTGGGATGGTATCCGCTCTGCTTACTTCAGTGACGCTGTCCGAGAGGCCGTTATTCGCAAGGCTTACTTGCATCCCGACATGATTGTGGCGGATATCGGCGCCGGGACCGGCTTTATGACCGCCGGGCTGGCGGACAAGGTCATGGCGGTGCATGTGGTTGACGGTTCGGCAGCCATGCTCGCAGAAGCTCGTAATAACCTGGCCCGGTTTGACAACATCACCTTCCATGAAGCCGACGGGATGCAGCTGCCTTTTGAAGATGCCTCGCTGGATGCCGTTTTTGCCAATTTGTACCTGCACCATTGTCCGCAGCCGCTGTCAGCCATTCGCGAGATGGTGAGGGTGCTACGACCAGGCGGCAGGCTTCTGATTTCTGACATGGATGCGCATACGCACGCCTGGATGCAGACGGAAATGTCGGATATCTGGCTGGGTTTTGAGCGCACTCAGGTGCATGCCTGGTTGACGGAAGCCGGGTTGGTCAATGTACTGGTTGGTGACACGCAGCAAAGCTGCAGGAGTCACAGCGAGACCGCTGGCAGTGAGGAGGCTGTGGTCAGCATTTTCTTTGCAGCTGGTACGCAGCGGGTGAGCGGCATGCGCGACCTGGTGAAGGAGCAATACGGCGCGATTGCGGAGAAAAACAGCTGTTGCAGCGGAGATTCAGCTGCGGATGGCGGGTCAGCCTGCTGCAGCCAACCGGTAATCAGTCTGGAAGGGTTGAAGAACGGGGAAGTACATTTTGATCAGGATTACAGTCCTGAAGAGCAGTCACAGGTGCCGCCGGAGGCCGCGGCGTTCTCGCTTGGCTGCGGCAACCCGATCGCCATGGCGAATATGAAACCCGGCGAGGTGGTTGTGGACATCGGTTCGGGCGGTGGGCTGGATTCGTTCCTGGCAGCCAAGAGAGTCGGACCAGCGGGTCGCGTGATCGGAGTGGACATGACGCCGGCGATGTTGAAGCGCTCGCGACGTTCCGCCAAATTGAATGGTTTTAGCAACGTCGAGTTCCGCCGCGGCGATGCCGCCGATTTACCGGTCGAATCGGACAGTGTGGATGTGATCATCTCCAATTGCGTGATCAATCTCACCGAAGATAAAGGCAAGGTATTTGCCGAAGCGTACCGCGTGCTCAAACCTGGTGGCCGGCTGGAAATCAGCGATATGGTGTTCAGCGGACCGGTTGGCAAAGAGGCGCGCGCCACAGCAACCGGATGGTCAGATTGCGTCACGGGCGCGTTGATCGAGGCTGAGATGCTGGATTTAGTAGCTCAAGCCGGATTCAAAGTCGGAGCAGTCCGGCGCAGTGCCAGCCACGGCGAAGTCAGCGGCGCGAAGATTTACAGCGTGATTTTGTCAGCCGTAAAGGAAGAATAGCGGTCAGGATTAATAATCTTCATTTTCTTTGTCAGATCCCCAAGATAAAGGATTCTCCTGGATATATCGGCATATATTTAAATAATCTTCCTCATTCCGGATGATGTGCTCACAATAATTCCGCTGCCAGATCTTTGGACCCGGAAAACTTGTTTGTGAATGGATGTGATAGGTTACTGCAGATTTGTAGGCTCGAACGATGACTCCGAGCGGCTGATTGGCTGAATTTCCGGTGGTAGGGGCACAGCGCCGCTGCGCCCCTACAGAAAATCCCGCTTAATGGTTTATCCACACAATTCCGTGAATGTGGTTTGGCATGACGATAAATTCATCAGGGTGAAGGGTGATTTCCTGGCGGAGTTCTGCAGTTCTAAACCATTCACGTTTCGCGATTCGGCCGAAACTGGTTTCTTGAAAGACTTGACCCTCGATGTGTCCAAATATCGGTTTTCGATGCCACGTGGCAATGGTGACAAAATAACCGCCTGCCAAGGAGTAATCATGAAATGGCAGGCGAATCAATTTCCGTTGTCGGGACGAATTCTCATTAATCATCAATGAGGATTACTGTTTCACAGCCTTCTGCACAATTTGCAGGATGACCTCGACCGCTTTTTCCATGGCGAACACCGGAATGTATTCGTAGCGTCCGTGGAAGTTGTGACCGCCGGCGAAAATATTCGGGCAGGGTAAGCCGTCGTAAGACAGGCGGGCGCCGTCCGTGCCGCCGCGAATGGGGATGATCAACGGGGTGACACCGACAGCTTCCATAGCGGAGCGCGCCAGGTCAATCACATGCATGACCGGCTCAATTTTTTCCTTCATGTTGTAATACGAGTCAACCAAATCCAGCGTAATGCGATCGCCGTATTTTGCGTTCAACTGATCGATGTTGGATTTGAGGGTGGCTTTCATCGCCTCGAAGGTCTGGCGGTCATGCTCACGGATGATGTACTTCAACTCGGCCGTTTCAACATCCCCGTTGAAATGAGTCAAATGGAAAAAGCCTTCATAGCCTTCGGTATTATCCGGGCGTTTTTCGATAGGCAGCAGATTGTTTAATTCGATCCCTACCAGACTGGCGTTAATCATTTTGTTTTTGGACGAACCGGGGTGCACGCTGCGTCCCTGGATAATGATTTTTGCGGCGGCGGCATTGAAGTTTTCGTATTGCAGTTCACCGATCTCGCCGCCGTCCATGGTGTAGGCAAAATCGGCACCAAAACCGGCAATATCAAAACGATCCGCGCCGTGACCAACTTCTTCGTCAGGGGTGAAGCCGACCTTAATCACACCATGCTTGATCTCACTGTGCGCCGCCAGGTATTCCATGGCTGCCATAATCTCAGCCAGACCAGCCTTGTCATCTGCGCCGAGCAGGGTCGTGCCGTCGGTGGTGATGAGCGTCTTGCCAATATATTTGTTCAAGTCCGGGAACTCGCGCGGAGATAGGACAATGCCTTTCTCCTGATTGAGGATAATGTCACCGCCGTTGTAATCGACAAACTGCGGTTTAACGTCCTTGCCTGTCAAATCGGGGCTAGTATCCATATGCGCCACAAAGCCGATCACCGGCGCGGGGGCAGTAGTATTGGCTGGTAGTGTGCCGTAAACATAGCCGCTCTGATCCATAAAGACATCCACCAGACCAATGTCTTGCAGTTCCTCGACCAATAAACGGGCCAGGTCGAACTGGCGGGCGGTACTGGGGAACGTAGTGGAATCATGATCGGATTGCGTGAAAATTTTGACGTAGCGGGTAAAGCGTTCAACGACGCTGGTTTTCAAGGTTGCCTCCGTTTTCATCAATAATTTTATAAATAGCCTGTATATTATACCTTGGGCGGCTGGGCGATGCTGTAATGCTGGTCAAATAGAACATGCAAAATTTAATAAACATGGCATAATTTGGAAGACACATTAGCCTTAAAGACAGACAGGGCAGGCTGCCATGAAGATTTACCCCATCCCCATGATTCCAGGTCCCGTGCGGGTGCCGCAGAGCGTGCTGGATGCCATGAATGTTGACTTCGGATCTGGAGACCTCGAGCGCGATTTTCTCGAATTGTACAAACGGACGGAAGCCAACCTGCAAGCCATTTACGCCACGCGCAACCCGATCGCGATCATGACGGGCGAAGGCATGTTGGGCTTGTGGGCGGGGTTAAAAAGCGTGCTGGTCCCAGGCGACCGAGTATTGGCGGTCGGTACTGGAGTTTTTGGATACGGCATTGGCGACATGGCGCGGGCGCTGGGTGCGGACGTGCATACGGTTGGGCTGCGTTATGATGAGACCCTGGGAGACTTGGCTGAAATTGAACGGGAGATCTTAGCCTTCCAGCCGAAAATGATCACCGCGGTGCACTGCGAAACCCCCTCCGGTACACTCAACCCATTGGACGGTCTGGGCAGGCTGAAGAGTCATTACGAGGTTCCGCTGCTGTATGTGGATGCTGTCGCCAGTGCGGGGGGTTGTCCAGTGTTGACCGACGAATGGTACATCGATTTATGCCTGGGGGCTTCGCAAAAAGCGCTGTCTGCGCCGCCGTTGGCGGCTTTCCTGACCGTCAGTCCGCGCGCCTGGGAAATCGCTGCCGAGGTCAATTACAGCGGGTACGACGCACTACTTCCATTCCGCGAGGCGCAGAAGAATTTCTATTTTCCCTACACACCCAACTGGCATGGCCTGGCAGCACTGCATGCTGCAACGCAACGAATTTTGGACGAGGGGTTGGAAAATGTATATCAACGCCACGAACAGGTGGCAGCCTATTGCCGCGAGCGTATTGTCCGTATGAAGCAGCGATTGTTCCCGGTTCCGGAAGCGGTGCCGGCTCCTACGGTAACTGCTGTGTATGTGCCTCAAGGCATCCGCTGGGAGGATTTTGACAGGCGATTACGGGCGCACGGTTTGGCAGTGGGCGGTTCCTATGGGCCGTTGACCGGAAAAATATTCCGCATCGGTCATATGGGTTCGCAGGCGGATATGGAATTGGTGCGGCAAGCTCTGGATGTTATCGAAACCGTCATGGATGAGGTGCATAAGGCGACATGAAAATCAAAATTGTCACGGACAGTACCAGCGATTTACCCGGTGAGATTGCCAGGGAAATGAACATAGATGTTGTGCCAGCCTACATCAATATCAACGGAGAATCGTTTCTGGATGGGGTAAATCTTTCCCGCCAGGAGTTTTATACTCGTCTGCCGGAATATCCCCAATCACCAACGACCGCTGCGCCAGGTCTGGCGGCATTTGTCGAGGCCTATGAGAAAGCCGCAGAGGATGGCGCTCAGGCAATTATTTCAATCCATGTGGCTGAGACTCTTTCTTCAACCATCAACGCAGCGCGCCAGGCCAAGGAATTGTTTTCCAGAATTCCTGTGTGGGTGGTTGATTCTGGTCAGGTTTCACTGGGGTTAGGGCTGCAGGCGCTGGAAGCGGCCAAATCTGTCATCCAAAACGTGGAGATCGAAGAAATTTTCAAAATACTTGCGGATTTCCGCCAACGCACCTACCTTTATGCAGTAATGGATACTTTGGAATTCCTGCGACGCAGCGGGCGGGTGGCACGCTATCGGGCGATCCTAGGATCAATGCTCAAGATCAAACCCATCATCTCTTTCCATGACAGCCTGATCAAAATGGAAATGGCGGTTACCACGGCCAGAGCCTTTAAACGAGTTCAAGAAATCGTTGCGACCCTGGCACCCCTCGAGAGTATTTCGTTCGTTCATACCCTGGCGCAGTCCAAAGTCGATGAAATGCAACAATTGCTGCAAGATTTTATTCCCCGCAGCTTAAAAATCATGACGCATGAGGTAACGCCAGCCATAGGCGCTCATGTTGGTCCAGGTGCCGCCGGGGTAATCTGCATACGATCCTAAATAGGCGAGAAGTTCAAAATTTGCATTACATCTGTGCTCTGCTACTAGCCAGGAGAAGGAAAACATGAAACGCTTTTCTAAGCTGATGGTATGGATGAGTATTGTTAGTTTGCTCAGCGGCTGCACACTCGACAGAGGTGCGCCGACGGCAACATCTACGGCAGCACCAACCACACCGCTTCCGATCGAGGCCAGTAACACTCCACCCAAAGTGATTGTTGTTTCTCCAACACCTGGGACTGCCGTGCCGGCGCTTGAACCAACCGCTGGCATCGCTTTTTGTTCCGACTCGCGGGTGCAGGCAGCCATTAAAGGGCTTACTGCGGCTGTCAAGAACCAGGATGGCGCAGCACTGGCTGAGTTCGTCGATCCGGTTGACGGGCTGGATATCTACTATCGTCTCGCGAACCCGCCTGTACACATAACACCGGATGAAATCAGCGGGCTGTTCACCAGCACGTTCGCATACATCTGGGGAGACCAGGCGGGTAGCGGGCTGCCTGTGGAAGGCACCTTCAGTGTTGAGGTACTGCCGAGCCTGTTGGACGTTTTCGACCGCAGCTTCACCCAGAGTTGCCAGAATCTGACGACCGGCGTTGGAACCGGGCCGACTACCGCACTGGTGGATTGGCCAGCGGAGTTTGCGGACATGCCGTTTGTGGCGCTATTCCGTGCACCAGAGCCGCAAGACAATGAATTGGACTGGCGTACCTGGGCAGTGGGTTTCACCGTAGTAAACGGACAACCAAAGATTCGCGTGTTGGTGCAGTACGTCTGGGAAATCTAGGTCCGCGCTGGAACCATCCGGGTCGATTTAAACAAAAACAGAGCTGTGTCGCAGCCCTGTTTTGTCACCGTTAAAATTTTACCTGTAATCGTCAATCGCCGGGGTGAGGGGGGCACCCAGGCGATTGAC
>DATMXL010000225.1:0-10853 GCA_035561555.1 Bellilinea sp. | reverse complement strand
AAGAATTAGTTTGTATCGTTGTTCTTTTGCTAACTTTACCAACCACTTTCAGACATTCTGTTGATCAACCAAGCCACCGCTATTCGAGCATTTCATCCCAATAGCTAGTTATCTCCCGAAGCGAACATATGTAATCGTATTTCCTGACCGCGCGCGTAAGCTGACCGGTGGTCTCAAAACTCGGTCCGGCAAAATTTGCTCTTCCTACCTCCTCAAAGATACACCCCATCACGGATTTTTTTTTACGATGTTAATTCGCTTTTTCGGTCACAGCACTTTATTTCTGATGGGTGTGTTGCACGCATGAATAAATTTAAACTTGCGGCGCACCTTCGAGGTGCGCCGCATATGAATAAATTACCATTTCACCTGCAAGCCACCCTCTGGAGTCCATTCCACCGTTTCGATCAGCGGATGGGTCTGCAGCCAGCCGTTGGACAACTGCATACGCTGACCGGCTGGCAGGTCGTGACTCCATACCGCGCGTCCGCTGCGGCGGCGCAGTACTCCTTTACTGTCCAGGCTGATTTGCCAATCAGCTTCCGCGGGCTGGCTGAAAATCACTAACCGGCGGTCTGCCTCAACCAGAGCCAGCAGACGCTTTCCACTGCTGTCCCCTTGCGCCAGCAGGTCTGTAAGTTCGCTCTGACAATCCTGTATGCCCTCGCGCCGCAGCAAGGTATCGCCGCCTACTATGCTATTCACCTGCAGACCGGTCAAGAATTGGCCGCCGCGCTCAACCGCAGCCAGTTTCTGTATGCGTGTCAGCCGGCTGATGAAGCCGGTGGTATAGAAATTAATGTCCGCCGCTCCTGAACCCACATCCACCCAGGCGCTGCCATTCCAATTCATCAACTTTCCACCCGGGTAGCTGTTGGCTGTGTCTGTATAGAGTTGGTAAAAATTCGCGGTGCTGAGCGCACCGCTGCGGGAAAACACCAGCCAGTAGGGCGTATTGGCCAGGATCGCCGGACGGGTGCCGAACAGAAACTTTACCCACCAGCGCACATTGCTCGCGGCACTGGCATTAACCGCGGCACTGGCCAGAACGCTGCCAGGCACACCACCGGCGTCAGCGCATAGTTCGCAGATCACCTGGTCGGTATTGCTGCCCGCTGCCCGAATATTCACCACCACTTCGCCGCACAACCAATCGCCATACGATGTCTGAAAACTTTGCGCAACGCGGGCATCGGTGTTGGCTATTCGTCCAAAACTTTGAGAAGTCAGACCTGGCTTGACAAATCCCTGGTAGCCGTCATTGAAGCGCGCGTAACGCCAATCGAGAGTCTCCCACCAACCGCTGCAGACCAGACGCACCCGCGGCAGCCTTTGACCGGCAGCAACCTGACTCACGTGCGGCTGCGGGCGGCTGAATTGCGCCAAAAGCCCATCGCGCGACTGTAGCGCTTCGCTTTCGTCCATGGAGCGCAGCCTGAAAATGCGTTCCTTAACCCCATAAATCCGCTGGCTGTCCGGATCATCCGCCCAATTAGTGAACGTTCGTGCCCCGGTCCATTCCAATTGCGGCTCCGGCTGCCAGAATTCCACGCAGATCCGGTTGGCAAGTTCTGCCAGATCATAAACCAGCCGCAGGCCATTCTCCTGCAATTCCACCCGCTGAACGTAACCCCACCAGACCTTTTCGCCAGTCTGGTTGGTGACCATCACCGGCAGAGCCAGAGCATCCACTGCCCATTCTGCTGAACAGGTCAGCCAATCTTTACGGGTCGGGTTGCCTGTGAGCAGCGCTTCTGCCGGACCGCCCAGCGCCTTCCAGGTTAATCGATCGGCGCGAAATTCAATGGGTGATTGGACAATCCTCGAAAAATCGCGTGAGTACAAACGGACCTGCATTTGTTCCATAAGCCCTCCGGAAACAGAAATTTTGCCTGCTACAGATTCAACCAACGTGCCCCAGCCTCCACCCGCAAGCGCACGATGTCGCTAATCGCAAAGCCGGTATCCGTTTCATACAGCAAGTAGATGCGGTGGTTCCGCTGTGGGTACAGCGCAATAGCCGACCCGCTCACCAGGTGCGTCACCAATTTCGCGCCGTCTGCTTCAGCTTCGCTAAAACATTCACCGCTGGTCCAGTCCATCACCAGGTTATGATTCTCGTCAATACCGCCCACGGGTTGGAAAATAGCGAAATTCTCCAGCGGGAAAAGCTGAACGAAATCCAGTCCGATTTGTTTTACTCCCGCCGTAGTGCACTCCAGCCAGGCTTCCAGCACACACGCCTGATACGGCGCTGTGCTGCCCGGCGTCGGCGGAAAAAATGCCGGCAACACCTGCAGCTGGCTGGCTGAATCGAGCAATACCAGCGCAGACTGGTCAAGTTGGGTGCTCCCATCAGCAGCCAGCAGCCTCCAGCGCCAGCGGGTGTTGGCAGGCGGTGCTGTCTGGAAGCGCGCCACGGGATGCAGCCCGCGTCCTGCCAGCCATGCCAGCCGTTCGTTGCTGATCGTCCAGCGCAATACGGCGCATTCGGTCACAACTGACCACTGGAAGGTCTGATAAATGCCGTTGCTGGCACTGCTGCTGGGGACTGCGCTGGTCGCGCTGCAGCCAGCCCCGGCGCTGGCTGACTCGCCCTCCAGCACATGGTCGAAGGACCCGGCCTCATTCCACAGGTCGATCCCGCCCGAAACCACAATCTTCCCTAACCGGCGGATGGCCGGACCGCCAACCTCCAGGATCAGGCGTACAGGCTGCGGCTGCGACCCCAGAATCTGGTTACCCTTGACATCACAAAAATTGACATGCCCGCTGCCGCTGTCGGCATGGTTGAAAACGGTCAAGCCATCCACCACATCCACCCCGTGCGCATTTTGCAGCGGGACCGAATCGGGTATCTCGGCCAGCCAATCCCGGCGTACCAGGCGCAGCCGTAAGCCCTGAAAGCCCCTCAGCCGGTCCGCCGTGCCGCCGCCCAACAACTCCAGCCGACCGCCCAGCAGCGGCGCACCTATCGGTGTGCTGCCCGCGCCAGCCTCCATCCAGAGATGCCAGGGTTGGATTCCATCCTGCAGCAGTCTCAGGCGCAGTTCCAGTTGTGTGATCAGCCCGCGGATATCGCCGGCTTTGCATGCGATGGTGATCACCTCCTCCACCAACCTGTCCGGGAGCCGGTTTGGCTCCACTTGCCGCACTGCCTCGCGCACCGGCGGCACGACTCCCTCCCCGTGCAGGTAGAGCCGCTCATTGCCCACTGCATCGCCAAAATATAGAGCCTGCATGACACTAACCTCCGCCTGTGGATAAATCATCCGGCAGCGTCCACCCCGGCTGGGTGATCTCTGTGCCCGTCGGGTACGGTGACACTGCCGCCGTTTGCATTTCTGTCGTGCGCAGCGCCGTCAGGTGAGACAGCCCCACCTCAAAACGCGCTAACAGCGCTGCCGCCGCAGCCAGAGCAGCGGAGGACAGGTTGGGATGCAGGCTGAAAGCATCCAGCCGTTCGATGGCGCGCCACAACAGTGCATAAGCTGCCGCGCCGCGCACCAGAGCAGCAAAATACTGCGCCGGCAGGCTGGTGATTAATGCCTCATCCAGTCCGGTCAGTGTATAGCTCGCCCCGGACGCCAGGCTCATATCCGCCAGCGCCTGGCGTAAGGCTTCGTCCAGTTCGCTGCTTTGCCACACCGCCGCTGGCGTATCCATCAGCCCGGCGCGCACGCGAATGAGCAGGTCGGCATAATCGCTCATGGCTGCCTCAATTCCGGATGCGCCTGCCACAGGCGTGTCAGTTTGTCTGAATCGCTGATTTCAACCTGAGCTTTCTCCCGTTCATGGATCCAGGCGCGTAAATCAGCTTCGCTGCCGTTGAAGAAATTTAAATCCAGCGGCGAGACTGTGCCTGGCAGCACGAACTTGTCACCGCTGAACTGCCAGAATTGCCACGTGCTGCATCCCGGCGCCAATTTGGGTCCGGGGATGCGCGGCAGGTGATGGCTAACCAGCTTCTCCCAGGTAGCCCAGACCCTGCCAGTCGGATACGGGTAGTAAGCCAGCCACACCGGCCATTCCGACAGCCAGGCTTGCATGGGAAGCGCATACTCCTGAACGAAACTGGGACGGGTGTAGATCACCACCTGTTTATCCGTGGCTGCGCGCAATGCCACAGCCGCCTCGTGCGCCGCACTGCTGATGCGTTCCGGTGCCACGCGCTGAACGATCTGGTTGCGTGCCCACTCCTGCCAGGATTGCCAGTGCTGCTCCACATCCAGCGCTGCAAAGTCAAAATCCAGCCCCTGGCAGGTTTTCAGGAAATGCTCCACCTGGGCGGTCGGCGGTAAGGTCGGATCCACCCAGTGAAATACACCGGTTACCATGCCGGCCTGGCGCGCACCTGCAAAATGCGTCTGCAGCAGTGCATCGCTGATCGCCACCCCTTGACTGGCTTTGATGATGGCAAACGAGACACCCGCCGCGCGCAGGGTCTTCCAATCGACCGTACGCTGCCAGCGGCTGACATCTACTCCCAATGCATTCATTCTGCCTCCTTCCGTGCTCCTGACCGGGGCGTAGAGCGGGTTTCCAGCCCTACGCCCCGATCCTCATTTATTCGGGCGCCACCACGAACTTCATGCCGTTTGCGCACAACAACACCACACTGCCGTCCGGTCGCAGCGCCCAACCTTGCAGCGCTGCCACCTCTATTCCCAGCCTGGCTGCAGCCTGCAGAGCAAACGGCGGCAGGTTGGACTGGGTACTGGTTTTAGCGCTGCGTTGAGCGTGACTCATCTTTGTTCTCCGGTTTGGCCGGAGTGCGCCCGGCATCCTCGATGGCCACACCGGTGGAATACACCGCCAGTGCCGCGATGGCAGCCTGCAGCGCCTGCCACACATCGATGTGACCGCTGCTCAACCCGGCTGCCACCGCGGTCAGAGCCGCCAGCAGCGCCCAGAACTTGCGCGAGCGCAGCACCTTGTGAACCTGATCCCAAATACTCATTTCAACCTCCTTCTGTTTTTTGTAGGGGCGGGGTGGAACCCCGCCCCGTTCCACCCATTTCCGTAGGTGCGGGGTTCCGCGGTTTTCGCGTCCCCTCGCGGGACATCCCCGCCTGATTCTCAGGGTCGGCACGCAGGCCGACCTCTACAATTCGTCCGGTTACGCCGCCACGTTGGATTTATACAAAGGCCGGTAATCGGCCACAAACACGCTGACCCAGTGGCGCACTTTCATGCGCAGCTCGTCATTGGTGAACAGCGCCCCGCTGGTCTCGCTGTCGGAGATGTAGATTTCCGGCAGCAGGCCAAAACGCTCGCCCAGGATGATAGCCGGCGCCAGTTTGGGATCAGCCGCAGCTGCCCAGTCATTGGCGTCACTCATCTCCGGGCAGGTGATCACATCGCCCATCTCGCCGCGCTGCAGATTCTCGGAGAAAATGGTCGCTTCACGCTCGAAAGACGGATACAGGATGCGCATGGCGCTCAAGCGCAGCGCGCGTGGCACAATCAGATAGCGCCCGTCCAGCGCCAGCTTTGGCGCCGTCCCGCCAGCCTTGACCAGCATGGGCTGCTCGTAGATAGCTTTGCTGGCAGCTTCCCAGCCGGCCGAATCCAACGCCGCGCTGCCCAGGTTGCCGTGGTTGGCGGCGTTGAACACATTGAAGGTGTCCGTCATCAGCGGACCCACTCCGGCATTGGCGGTGAACACTGCCCCCACCAGCGCCGAAATCCGCCGCAGCGCCGCTGACGCCAGCTTATACGGGTACTGCCGCAGCTTATGCGTCTGGTCGCGCTCGAACATTTCCAGCGTCAGTCCAACATAGCCGCCGTACTTGCCCCAGGCGCCCACCTCGGCCGAATCATCCACGCCCAATTCGGTGTAAGCCGCGCCTTCTGCCACTGCCGGCAGCACCGTCACCTCGCCCACCAGCACCCCGGTGATGTCGTGCAGACTGGTGAAGTGCTGCACCGAAACCACCGGCTCCCACCAGCGGTAGCCGCTGCGTCCAAGTTCCTGCCAGCCCATCACCACCAGCTTGTTGAGTGCGTTCTTCAGCAGCCCGGGTAAATCGGCAGTGGCGGCAAATTGCGCCCGTTTGGGGTCATACCCGCCGTAGAAATCGGCGTCGCCGGTCATCAGGGTGTACAGCTCGCGGATGCCGCTTAGTTTTTGCACCTGCAGGCCGTTGAGGTTCGTCGGGCGCTGCGCGCCCAGCAGGTCATGCACTGCCGCGTTGATCTGGTCCTCGCTGGAGAACATGCCGCTCACCCGCCCGGGACCCTGCACCACCGCAGCACCGGTCAGTTCGCTGACCAGGGCGCGGCTGTCGCTGATGGCGCACTGCAGCTCAACTGGATCGAAGGCGCGTCCCGCAAAACGCTGGCGCACGCGCTCGGCCAGGCTGGCGGGCAGGTGTGCGGCTGCCAGGCTGGTCTCCAACAGCAGCCCGGAAAGTTCAGCGCGCACATCGGCTGCCGGCGGTGCTGAGATGGGGGTGGTTTCGTTCTTCTTGTCTTGCTCTTCCATGGTGGTTTTCCCTTTCCCTGTGAAATTTGAATTGCGCTGGTTCAATGCCCGCAAAAATTGACCGCCGCGGGCTGGCTCCAGCACCAGATCGACACTTAACACCCGCAAAATGCGAGTCACTTGCTGCCCATTGGCTTCGAAGACCAGGTCAGCCGAGAATCCCACGGCTGGTTTGGGTCCATCCGCCAGCATGGCGTGTCCCGTTTCCGCCAGCAGCGGTCCAGCCGGCCCAACCGGACGCAGTTTGAGCCGAATTCCCTGCTGCCCCGCTTCAAACTGCGGTGAATGGCATATTCCCGCCAGATCGCGCAGGCTGTGACCCTCCAGCGCGTGATCCACAAAGCACTCGCAGCCGTCCCACAGCGTCAGTGACTGCTGCAGCACTTCGGCCGAAAACTGCCAGCCGTTCCCTTCTCCGGCGGTAATAGCCAGGATTTCGAATTCGCCCGGGCCGGGTTGACCGTCGAACTGCAGTTTTGCGCTGTGCTGCATCAAACCCTGCCGTATTTCCTTCATCTGCACCTCCTTCAATCCCATTTTGGTTCGCCGGTGACCAGATCCACCTTGCCGTCCGGCAGCTTGCCGCGGCGCCTGGTGGTCGCTGACCCCTTCTTACCGTTCGCTGAGCTTGTCGAAGCGTTCGCTGAGCCTGTCGCAGCGGCGGCTTTTCCACGTTCCAACAAAGCCTCGATATCCGGCACCTCGCCAAAGAAGCGGTACGCCACCCGCAGCATCTCGCCGTCGTCGATCAAGCCGCGGTCGCGCAGCTCGGTCAGCACGGCTGAGATGTGATTGGCTGCCATAGCCAGTGCCACATTGTCGCGCGAGGATAGATCGGCGCCGTTCACTTCCACCCGTGCCCGCGGGTCGATCCGCCCGTCCAGCAGCGCCCGCCGGTTGAGCGCCGCCTGCAGCAGGTCGCGCACCAGCCACAGGAAAAAGCTCTGACGCTGCTCGAAGCGGCGGTAGGTTGGTCCGCCAGCCGCCTCAGCGGTGGTCCGCGTGCTGGATTCAGGTTCCGCCAGGAAGTGCAGCGGCACGCCGGCTCCGGCAGCGATCATCTTCTTCAGCGCCAGCCCGTCGGTGTTGGCTTCGTCCGATTCGAGCTTGGGCGAAATGACCTCCCAGGTTTCGTTTTCGTCGGTGACCAGGATTGAGCCGGGTGTCGGCGGGCTGGCATTCAAGCGCTGCTGCCGTGCCAGCCGGTCACTTTCGCTGCTGAAACGTGACTTGACCACATACAGAAAAGCTGTGCGGAAGCGGTTCAATCGCGCGCGGTCTTCCAGCCAGTTGGCGTAGCGGCTCAACCAGCGCAGCAGCGGCGCCAGATCCGGTTCGCCCCACTGCGCCCCCACCGGTCGGTTGATGGCGTAATGCAGCATCACCGGAGAAAAGCTGCCATCGGCGCCGGGCGCGTCTTCCCGCGGGTTGTAGGCCGGCCAGGGCGCCGGCTGCAGCTGATCGAGCGAGGCACGCGGCATAAAAGCCTGGGCTTGCTCCACATCATTGGCCCGCGAGTGGATCTCTGCCACGTCGGCGGCTGGCACCGCCCGCAAGTAGCTCATGCCGGCTGCGTCGGTGGAGAGCAGCACGAACAGATTGCCGCTGCGCGATAGTTCATCGCACCATTCGAAGACCCGCACCGCCATGCGGTTGAGCGGGCGATTCCAAAACTCTTCCAGAAAGTGCGCTGTAGGCGTGTGCTTGCAGTGGATCGAAATCCCGCCTCCGACCACGTACTGCGTGGTCAACTCCACCAGACGGCGCGCCAGCGGATTGACCCGCCAGGCTTCCAGCGCCTGCTCCAGCACTTCCTGCCGGTTGGGCCTCAGCCGGTCGCGTTCGCTGCTGCTGCCAGTTGTTGCTCCCAGCAGAAAAGTGGCATCGCTCTCGGCTGCCAGGCCGGCACGCACTTGCCGCCGGATCTCGCCTCCAAACAACCGCCCTACCGTCCTGGTCCAAATCGTATCTTTCATAGAACTCCTTCCTCGCGGATCAAAACCCGCTGTCCAGGTCTTGCAAGGGATCGCGGCCGGGTACCACCAGTGCCGGGCTGATGCTGCCCCAGGGCTGGCTGTCCAACAGAGCGCATAAGGCTGCCGAAAGCAGCAGGTCGTCATGCACTAGGTCGCCGGTAGCCGGGTCACGCGTACCGTCGGGTACGCCCCAACTCATGCGCTTTTCCGGTCCGGTAGCGATCGTGTACTGGCAGTGCTGCAGCTGACGTTGAAACAGGCTGTCCAGCACGCTGGGGTTGCCGGCTGGCTCCAGCCAACGGCCGCTATCCGCCACGCTCAAAAAATCCCAGCCAAGTTTGCTTTTACTGGCAGCATTGAACTGGAACGGCACCACCCGTCCGGGCAATGCGCGCCGCAGGAAAGCCGCCAGTCCGGCTCCGACGCCGGTGGCGTCCGCCACCAGCCAGCGCGCCTGCCATTTTTCCGCCAGCCCCACCAGTTCGGCGTACAGGTCGGTGTGGCGCACCCCCAGCCACTGACGGCGCTGCACGCAGCGGTAAACCGGCGCGCGCAGCTGCGGATCCGCAATGCTGTTCAAATCCACCTCCACCACCGTCAGCGCTGTGGCATCCCGGCCGGGTGATTGCAACGCCCAGTTTGCCGGGTCGCCGCCCTGCTCGGCAGCCTCGTCCTCGCCGGCTACGTCCAGCAGCAGCGCGTAGGTGTGCCCGGGCCGCGGCTCCTCCACTGCCGAGTGCTGACCCTGCATGCGCTGCCGGCGCTCAGCCGGGAACATGCCGCCCTCGCTGTCTATCTCCTCGCTGAAGAATTGGGTGCGCACCATCGGGTGCGTACGTCCCAGCCGCGCCACCTGGGCAGCTACAAATTTGCCGTAAGCTGGCACCTCAGCCGCCACGCGTTCCGCATCCACCACGAACACCCGGCGTTGACCATCGACCCGTTCCGCCTCGCGCGCTGATCGCAGCTCGCGCGCCAGCAGTGTCTGGCTGGTCCAGGCTGTGCCCCAGAAGACCCGCGTGGCATTGGTGGAGGCTGCCATGGGTGCGATGTCCTTGTCATATTTTTCAGCTTCCAGGTCCTGCGCCTCGTCCACCTCCAGCAGCAGACTGGCGGTGGCGCCCACGATGTTGGATTCCAGCGCGCCGCTCAGGAAGAAAATGCGGGCCGTGCCGATGCGGTAGATGTAGCCGGCTTCTTTTCTCCATTCCTTGGAAGTCAGCGGATTGCGCTTCAGCACCCGCTCCAGCCGGCGCATGGCGTTGATCGATTGCGGGCGCCAGGTGGGTGACACTTTGATGATCTCCGCCTCGTCAGCCTGGCAAAACGCCAGCAGGAAAGTCTCCACCTGCGCCTGCAGTTCGTTTTTGCCGGACTGGCGCGGGAAAAGCACCACCAGACTTAGACCGCGTTTGAAAATCACCGAAGCTATAATCGTGAGCGCCACTTCCACCTGGTAGCTGCGCAGCTTGAGATTGGATCCATGTTCGATGAACGCCACCGGGTCCGCCATCATGATTTCGACCGTTTTCTGATCAAGGGCGTCCAGCCTGTCTTTACCAGTTTCTTCTTCCATCGATCTCCTTTCTGTCATAGGTTTGGGCGGGCAGCCCAGGGTGCCCGGCGCACAGAGAATACGCCCCTGAGGTGCGCGGTGCGCGCGGGGAAGTCCGTGACGCTGCCCGCCCGCTGAAAAGAGGGTGCCTAGTCGAGGCCCGAGGTGAGGATCGAGTCGATCCCCTTGCGCTTCATATCCTCGCGGATATTGTTCAATGCCGCCCGGATATAATCCGTGCCGGATTGGTTTTCTTCCAGCGCTTTCTCGGCCCGCAGCAGGGATGCCAGGCTGGCGCAGGCGCGCGAAACAGTACTCAGCACGTTGAGCATCTTTTCAAGACCATCGTCTTGCGAGGCCATGCCGTCAATGGTGCGGATCAACGACCGCACAAGACGAATCTCGTCAGAAAGCTTCTCGTTCCGCGCCGGCTTGTTTTTCGGCCTGCTTTCCGCCTCCTGGGGAGGGGGTTCAACCTTTTGCATACGCCCGTCCTTTCTGAAATAGATAATTTGTTCTATTTCGTGGATAGCGTAACAGAAAAGGGGGGTGCAATTCAATATGTCAATATGTGCAATTTCTCAGGCGTGGGGGTGCAGCTTTTTTGCACTTTTAGCCGTGGCGAATTTACAGGATCGATATAGTCCGAATTACCGCGAAATTCAAATATTAATTGTCGTCCTATCCCCAACCCACCCACATTGTCATCCTGAGCCGGTCCCTGAGCTTGTCGAAGGGCAGGCGAAGGATCCCGGTCTACACAGCCTAAGCACAGACCCTTCCTTGCGGTCAGGGTGACAAAAAAATACCTGACCATGCAGGAATGGTTGAAATT
>DATMXL010000224.1:0-23515 GCA_035561555.1 Bellilinea sp. | reverse complement strand
GGAGGGGACAGCTGAAATTAAGGTTGGATAAACTTGCCTTCTATCCGCAATTGGGCTGGATAGTTGGCATCGGCATCGATTTGGATCAACCTCCCCCGCTTGCTTGGGAGGGTGGTTTGCTTTCCCTTCGGGAATTTAGGTAGGGAAGGTTCGTTAAGATCCGATACGGATGCAAATAACAAAATTAATAATTTTCAGGGACAGGAGAAACATGATGACCAAGAAATTTCAAGTGTTATTGGCTCTAATTCTCGTACTGAGCCTGGCTATTTCAGTTGTAAGGCCTACCGGCACTGCCATTGCCGCAGAAACTCGCAATATCGTTATCCTTGGCACAGCCGATATCCATGGCAATGTCGATAACTACGATTATTTCACCGACAGTGTGCCTACCGGATCGTCGGCGCGTGGGCTGGCCAAGATTTGGACCTACGCCCAGGGGGTGGCCCTCACCAATCCCAATACCATCCTCATTGACAATGGCGATACCATCCAGGGAAACCCGTTGGCCTATTACTTCAACATGATCGATACCAGCGTGATGAATCCGCTTGCCGCGGTGATGAACGAAATGAATTTCGTGTCAGGCACCATTGGGAACCACGAGTTCAATTACGGGCCAACTGTTCTCAACAAATATAAGGCTGAGGCGGAATACCCGCTTCTCTCTGCCAATGTCACAGGCTGTCGTGACTACACCTTCCAGCCGTATGTCATCGAGGATGTGGCCGGTGTGCAGGTCGGCATTTTAGGCCTTACCCCGCCCGCGGTGACCCACTGGGAACGGCCTGAGAATATTGTGGATTGTGTCTTTGGCGACGCCATGATCGCAGCCAACCACTATGTTCCCATCATGCGCACCGAAGGCGCGGATGTGATCGTGGTCGCTGCGCATACCGGCCTCGATGAGACCTACGGCTACGGCCGCGAGGAAAACTTCGCCAAGTTCCTAGCCAATGAAGTTCCGGGAATTGACGTGATTTTGGCCGGACATGCGCATGCTAACGTGGCAAGTCAAGTGATTAATGGTGTTTTGATCACTGAACCCAACTACCACGGCCGCAATATTTCCAATATTCAAATTACTATGAGCGGCGGCGGGACGGATTGGTCAGTTACTGCCAAATCCAGTACAACTCCAGCGGTTGGGAGCTATGCTGAGGACTCAGCTATCACCGCCATAACTCAGCCTTACCATAACACCACCGTGACCTACATTAATACCCCCATCGGCACCGCGACCGCTGATTTCCCCGGCGGCTTTATCGCCCGGGTTCAGGACGGCCCAATGGCTGACTTGATCAACCAGGTGCAGATGGACGCCGCGGCCGAAGCTGGTTTCCCGGTCGAAGCCTCGCTGGCAGCTCTCTTTACCAACCAGGCTCAGTTGGCTGCGGGCCCGATTAAGCTCAAAGATGCCTATGCGGCTTATATTTATGACAACACGTTGTATGTTATCGAAGCCACTGGTCAGCAGATCAAAGACGAGCTGGAATGGACTGCCGAATACTTCAACCAGTACTTCTACGAACCAGGCGGCGTGACGGTTAATTCAGCGGTGCGCGACTACAACTATGACCTGTGGTCGGGTGTCGAGTATCGTCTAGACGTAACCAAACCGGTTGGTCACCGGGTGGTGGAACTAAAGCTTAACGGCGAATACCTTGCCATGGACCAGGTTGTTCGGGTGGCGCTCAACAACTACCGGGCTACTGGCAAGTTCCCGACCGCTCCCAAACTCTACCAATCCACCGTTGAGGTACGTGAGCTCATCACGGACTGGATCATGGAGCGCGGCACCATTTCGCCGGAAGACGTTTTCGTACAAAACTTTACCCTTATGCCGCCGGTGAACACATGGCTGTCCACCACGGCCGGAGATTCCGTCGTTCGCTCGGATTATGCGGAACTGCTCTGGACTGCCTTCGAAGGCTCAGCACATGATTACATGGACGTCCCGCGTTTCAAGACTAAGACTGGGGCAAGATTAACCCGTCAGGAAGCCTTCTTCCTGCTGGGTGATGTGGCGATGGGTGATCTATGGGACTTTGCCTGCGACCCGTCAATCCTCAAAGCTTATACTGATCTTAATCGCCTGTTGGGCTGGGCCAAGGATGCGACCGCCTGTTTGATCGAGGCAGGCGTGTTCACCCCAGTGGACAATAAGCTGCTGCCTGAGAAGATCGTCACCAACGCCGAAGCTCTGGCCTGGGTACGCGAAGCGCGTTTCCCGCTGTTTACCTTCCTCTCAACCAATGACTTCCATGGGCAACTGGAAACCGGAAAACTGGTCAGTAGCAAATTGGTAGGCGGCGCGGCTTACAACATGACCTACATCAATAACTATAAAGCCCTCAATCCGCTTGGAACTTCGCTCTTCGACGCGGGCGATATCATGCAGGGCACGCCCATCTCCAATTTGCTGTTTGGCGAGTCGGTCATCGACGTTTACAACGCCATGGGCTACCAGGCAGCCGTTGTAGGCAACCATGAATTTGATTGGGGCAAGGTGCGGCTGCAAGAACGCATGGCTCAAGCGGATTTCCCGATTCTGCTGGGCAATGTATTTATGGAAGGCACCGATACCCGTCCAGATTGGTTGGTCCCCACCGTGATGTTTGATATCAAGGGACAGCAGGTCGGCGTGATCGGCGTGACCAGTCAGTACACCCCGTCGATTGTTATGGCGGGTAGTACAACCGGTTTGGAATTCCGCGAACCTGCACCTGTGGTAGTAGAACTGGCAGAGAACCTGCGCGATGCCGGTGCGGACATCATCGTCCTTCTGGCTCATATGCCGGATATATATGGTGGGGTCGTCAGCGGCGAAATGGCGACAATGGGGTTGGAAGGAATAGACCTTATCCTCTCCGGTCACTCGCATAGCGGATGGACGGGCAAAATCAACGGAGTGCCGACCATCCAGCAGTATTCATCAGGCACAGCCATCGGCGTTTCCGATCTGCAGTACGACCGGATGTACGACAGTATCGCCTCCTCCAAGTTACAGGTGGTGACCACCTACAATGATGGTATCACCCCCGACGCTGAAATTGCTGCAATAGTGGGAGACTATCAAGCGGAAATCGCACCGATCGTTAATGCGGTGAAAGCATCCACCCTCGGCATAATTACTCGAGGTGGAAACGATCGCTACATTAAAGAAGTTCCCATGGGGGATCTAATCGCGGATGCACAACGCTGGAAGGCTGGCACCCAGATCGCCTTCATGAATCCTGGCGGAATTCGGGCAGATATCAGCTACTCAACCTATCCCCATGACATCACTTACGGCGATTTCTTCATCGTTCAGCCGTTCGACAACAAACTGGCTACCCTGGATTTAACAGGCAGTCAGCTTTATGCCTTGCTGGAGCAGCAGTTCCCACCCGCGCAGACATCGGTGAAGTTGTTGCAGGTTTCGGGTATCAAATATAGTTTCAACCTTGCTCTACCAGTTGGCTCACGCATCACCTCGCTAACCCTCACCGATGGTACGCCGATCCTGCCGGATGCCACACCCTACTCGGTAGCCTGTAATGAGTTCATTGCCACCGGCGGCGACGGTTTTTCCACTTTCCTGGGCGGAACCAATGTTACCCGCATCGGGGTCTCAGACCTGGATGCGCTCATTGACTTCGTGCAGTTCAAGTATGGCACACCGCCAGCCAATACGCCGATTGATCCAGCAGTCTATCCCAAGGCTGAAGGGCGCATTACCAACGTTACTCCATAATGGGAGGAAACTGACGAATGGTTCTGGTCGATTGAAATGAAATAAAAGCACTCCCCGCCGGCAACGGCGGGGAGATTCTTTGTTATTGCTTTCCGATCATTTCTTTCAGCGCCAATATGTGACTTGGTTTCAATTTCAGACTGGGGTCATTCAGCACAGAATCATCAATCAGCAATTGATCCAACCGGGCGTTAATCTGCCATTTGGCATCGGTTCCCATCCTTGCGCGGCGTAAAATGCGCAATATGGCAGCCTTCAACTCAGCCTGGGCATCAAGGGGAGCAATGCCATCCACTTCCATCCGCAGGGTTTGATGAACGCCCATTGGCAAGGCGTTCACCATTACCGTGCGGGTAATTTCATCATAGCCAAAAACACTCTCAAGCTCGCCAACGTTCAGATGGACTTGCACACTGGCTGGCCGTCCTACCCCGCGCAGCAGGATGCGATAGCTTCTGGTAGGTGGGATAACGCTTGTGTCTCCCTCCGCCGGTACGATGGTGACGGTCAGCTTGTTACCATCCCAGATCGAATCAAATGCGGTGCGGCATCCGCCCGAAATCTGATACTCCTGTGAGACTCCATCATCCTCGTACAGGCTGAAGTGCCCGTCTGCCCCCGGGAACACCACCAGGTCGAGCGCGGCGGGATTGGCAGTGCCATTTTCGCCAGTCTCGGCTGCCAGCGGCACAATTGCGCCAGCTCTGGCGAAGAGCGGAATCTCCTCCAATCCGGAGTACACAACCTTCCATTGTCCACCCAGGATCCTCTCCCCGCTGAAAAAGTTGAACCACGTTCCGGGCGGAAACCAGATCACCTGCCGGCTGAGGTTGAGATCGGGGTCGAGCGGGGTCACCACCGGCGCTGCCATCAACTGATTGCCGAACCTATACTGGCTGCTGGCCTGGTATGCGCTGTCTTCGTTCGGATACTCATAATACAGCGGTGTGATTAGCGGCAGCCCCTCTACCTCATTGCGGCGTGCCATGGTGTATAGATAGGGCACCAACGCATGCCTGAAGCGCATGGCGGTTCCGATCAGCTTGAAGGTTTCAGCATCATAAGCCCACGGCACCCGCTCAATAAACGGATTTTTGGTGGCGTGCAAGCGTAAAATGGGGCTGACGACTCCAAACTGCACCCAGCGGGTGTACAGTTCTTTATCCTCCATGCCGAACATGTGACCGCCAATATCGTGGCTCCACCAGCCGTATGCCACATTGGCGGCTGACGCTGTAAAAAACGGCTGATACGCCAGCGATTTCCAGCTGACGATCGTATCGCCTGAAAAACCGATCGGATAGCGCTGATTGCCAGCACCGCCCCAACGCGAGAAAATCACCGGGCGTTTTAGCGCCCCTCCGCGCACCAGGTCATAATAATGGAGGTGGTTCAACCACCACAACGGGTCCAACCCTTTGAGAGCGGTGTGTTGTTCCTGCTGCCAGTCGACCCACCAGAAATCGACTCCCATATCTTCCAACGGATGCAGTAACAGGTCAAAGTACACCCTGGCGAAATCCTGGCTGGCGATGTCAAAGGGAATTGGATATTTCCTGGCTGGGTCAAGGCCTAAAGCCCGGGCTGCCGCGGGATATTGGTCCTCGTGCGGGTGAATGCCATCCGCCGGATGCAGGTTGAGCGACGTCAACAGGTTTCGTTGGTGCAGCCCAGCCAGCAAGCCCGGCGGGTCGGGAAACAGATCGCGATTCCAGCTAAAACCAGTCCAGCCGCCGCTGGTATTGCCGGTCTGGGTAATGTGCCAATCCATATCGATAATAAATACCGAGAGCGGGATCTCTGCTTCCTGAAAACGCTCGACTAACTGCTCAACGTCTGCCTGGGAGTATTCCCAGAACCGCGACCACCAGTTGCCGAGGAAAGCGCGCGGCAGTAAGGACGGCTTGCCGGAAACCGCCTGATAGTCCTGCAGCGCGGACTTGTAATCCCACCCGCAGATCAGCAGGTAAAGGTCGCGGTAACCAGGTTTCGCTGGACGCGGCTCCAGCCAGCCGTCGCTATTGAACACCAGACTTGAGGTGTCATCCAGTTGTACCCAGCCCGAGCGGGAGATAAACCCGGGGCTCAAACGCACCGGTCCGTTGGTCCCATCCAGCGTCCGGGTGGTGCCGGGCAACTGGGCGGGATTGGCATCATCCAGATGGAAAATCAGCCCGGTTTCCCGAACGGTTACCTGCAGTGCGGCCGGCGTCAGGCCGGCGGGCAAATCCTGGTACTTTAGCGAAAACACATCCGTTTCAATGGTCAATGAATGTTGGCCAAACGCAATTTTAGCCTGCGGCACAGGTTGGCGGCGGTACCAGAACTGCTGTGTTGGTCGGTCCTCAAAGGTTCCGTCCGGGCTGGCTTCAATGCGAATCAAGTGTGAGGTGAGCAGGCTAAAGCGCACTTGCGGAAATGTAAAAACGACCTCCGGATTGGCCAGTGCCAATTCAGCGCTGGGTACAAAGAATGAATGCTCAGGCATGCTGCCTCTTTGGTCGGAGTTGAGTCTGGGACAATGAGCAATGATAACAAAAATGGGTTCAAAACAGCGTGATCACCTGGTTTCCGGTGAGAATACCTCACGAATTGATAACTGTCTTCGGCATCCAGAATATCATCAACAGCGCCGCGATCAAGGCCAAAGCACCGCCAAACAGGAAAGGCGCCGACGGACCAAAACCACCCCATCTGCCCACGCCCTGCCAAAGGATGCCGGCAATTAAAGAGGCTGGGAAAGCCAGCAGCCCAATCACCGCATGATAGGTGCCGTAAGCTGTGCCGCGCATGTTATCGGGCACCAGATCGGCTACCATGGCATTGGAGGTCCCATACGCCAGGCCAAAGTAAAGTCCATACGACAGGTATAAAAACCATACCTGCCAGGTTGAATTTGCGAGAGCGAAGCCAAAGTAGATTAACGCGTATACCAACCACCCGCCGGTGATTAATTTACGCCTCCCCACGCGATCGGATAAGGACCCGGCCGGGGTCGCGACCAGCGATATCACCAGGTTGAACACCGCCAGCATCACCAGTATGCCCACCACCGAAACCCCCAGGTTCTGCGCGCGCAGCACCAGAAATCCGTCAGATGAGTTGCCCAGGGTGAAGATGCTGATGATTACCAGAAAAATGTTGAACGGTTTCCCCATATGCTTCAGTGAAAACTTTGGCGCCGTCCGCTGACTGCTGACCGGTACATCTTTAGCGCCGAACACCAGCGTCAGCACAGCCAGGAGTGCCGGAAACATACTGATCAACACAATAGTCTGAAACGTAGACCGGGTAAGATCAACCGTGGTTTTTTGAGCCAGCCACACCACCAGCGCCGCGACCAGCAGCCCCAGAAAGGCACCGGCTTTATCCATGGCACGGTTAAAGCCGAAGGCCAAACCATGGATCTCTTTAGGCGTCGAATCAGCCACCAGTGCATCCCGGGGTGCCGTGCGAATACCTTTGCCCACCCGGTCAGCCCAGCGTACGCCAGCGATTAGTCCCCAACTGCCGGCGAAATAGAAAAAGGGTTTAGAAATGGCGGAGAGTGTGTATCCGGCTACTGCCAGCCATTTGCGTGCCCCCAACTTATCGGAAAGCCAGCCGGAGAACATTTTAAGCAGGCTGGCTGTCGCTTCTGCCACACCTTCGATCATACCAATGGTCCCGGTTTTTACGCCAAGCACATTGGCCAAAAACAGCGGCAGGATATTGAGCACCATATCGCTGGAAATATCCATGAAAAAACTGGTGAAGCTGACCGCCCAGACGTTGCGCGGCAGCTTTTTGATGCTGGTTGTGGGAGGTGCGGTTGCGATTTGTTCGTCCATGATGCACTCTATTATGAATGAATTCCAGGAATATTTATTTTCATAGCTGGTTGATTTCGTTTGTTTTCAAGCAAATTTCGAATTAGGAAATTGCTGCAAATTGGCATTGAAAACCAATTTGCAGCATTGAATCACATCAAACAAATTCAAAGCTCTTCCTCTTCAGGAAGGTCCACCAGCCATTATGGGTTATCAAACAGGTGTTAATTGCTGCGTTTTTTCTCCTCGGCTTCGGCTTCAGCCTTGGTCTTGTGGATCGTGCCATCTGGGTGGTGGGCTGGCGAATAAACGGTATATAGCTTGAGCGATTCAGTCTTTGAGGTGTTGATAATATTGTGCTCGGTGCCAGCCGGCACCACCACAGAGATGCCATCCTTAAGTGGATATTCTTTTCCAGCCATTACCGCCTTGCCCTTCCCGGCTTCGATGCGGATGAACTGGTCATTTTTGTCATGCGTCTCCATCCCGATATCTTCCCCGGGTTTAAGCGCCATGACCACTAGCTGCGAATTCGGTCCGGTGAACAGCACCTTCCGAAAGTACTCGTTCTCCACCGTATCCTTCTCGATATCCGTATGAAAACCTTTCATTGAATCCTCCATAGTGAAACCTTTCGATAGAGCAGTTTCTGTTGAATATTATTTGGACTTCCTTCATTATCACACAATCACACAAACACCGGTCAGGTGATATGTGCACTGGTCAAGCCAGCTCGCGTTTAAATTGGGTGCGGTACAGGCTGGCATATAAACCATCCTGCGCCTGCAGGTCGTCATGGGTGCCGCGCTCTACAATCCGTCCGCGGTCGATCACCAGGATCAGATCAGCTGCCAGGATGGTACTCAGGCGGTGGGCTATGACGATGCTGGTGCGCTGCGCCATCACCTTACCCAGTGCATCCTGGATCAGCGACTCCGATTCACTGTCCAGGCTGCTGGTGGCTTCATCCAGCACCAGAATGCGCGGATCCTTCAGGATCACCCGTGCCAGTGCAATACGCTGTTTTTCACCGCCGCTGAGGCGGTAGCCGCGCTCGCCAACGATGGTGTCATAGCCTTCCGGCAGCGCCTGAATAAAGTCGTGAATATTGGCAACCCGGCAGGCGGTTTCCAGCTCTGCTTGGCTGGCGTTGAGTTTGGCATACTGTAGATTTGTGCGGATGGTGTCGTGGAACAGGTAAGTCTCTTGAGTGACCATGCCGATCTGCGACGCGAGGGATTCCAGCGTCACCTGACGCAGGTCATGCCCATCGATGCGGATCGTGCCGCTGGTAGTGTCATACAGGCGCGGAATCAAGTAGGTCAGGGTGGTTTTTCCGGCACCGCTGGGACCCACCAGTGCCACCAGCTGTCCTGGCTGAGCACGAAAGCTGATGTTCTCCAGTGCGGTCGTGCGCGCCTGGCTGCGGGGTGCCGCCTCATCCGAGTCGGAATGACTGCCAGACAGGACAGCGGTGACATTGTCCATGCTGCCGTAGCGGTGCACATTGCTGAGAAACACTTCGTCGCCGGACTCGTACTTGAAAGTCACATCTTCGAATTCCAGTTCGCCCCGGATATCCCGCAGAACCACGGCATCTGGCTTCTCAGGGATGTCCACTGGCAGGTCGATCACCTCGAATACACGTTCAAAACTGACCATCGAGGTGGCGAACTCGACTGGAGCATTGGACAGACCCTGCAATGCGCCGTACAGGCTGCCAAGGTAAGCGCCTAGCGCTACGATCTTGCCAACTGTGAATGCTCCACTGATGACGAAATAACCGCCCAAACCATACAACAAAGCCATGCCCACTGCACTGATCAAACCAATAATGGCCATAAAGGTTGAACCGATTAGCGCACGTTTTACTCCAAGATCACGCACCTGTGCCGCGCGTTGCCCAAAGCGGTCCACTTCCAGTTCGCGGCGGCCGAATAGTTTTACCAGCAGCGTGCCGCCAATGTTCAAGGTCTCGTTGGTCATGGCGTTCATCTGAGCATTGGCTTCCATTTGTTTACGTGCCATATCGCGCAGGCGGTTGCCTAATAGCCGCGCCGCCAGGATGAACAGCGGCAATATGACCACACTGATCAAGGTCAAGCGCCATTCGAGCGTGATCATCACAGCCAGCACGGCAACTGCCTGGACGCTTTGAGTAATGATGCCTACCAGGGTGCTGCTGATGGCATTTTGCGCCCCGACCACGTCGTTGTTTATGCGGCTCATTAACTCGCCGACCTTGGTATTGGTGAAGAAACGCAGCGACATGCGCTGCAGCCGGGCGTACAGACCGATGCGCAGATCGTAAATTACGCCCTCGCCGACCCGCGAGTTCAGCCTGCGTTGAATCACATTTAAAAATCCGTTCAAGGTGGGGATAAACAGCAGCGCCAGTGCCAGTAAAACCAGGCGCTGAGTGTCTTTCGATGGAATGGTTTTGTCTATCAAATCCCGCAAGATCAGCGGCGTCAGTAAAGACAGCCCGGTGGTGGCAAGAATCAGAATGAGCATGGCTACCAGCGACCAGCGGTAAGGCCGCGCGTAATTCAGCACCCGCCGCAGCAGCTGCCGTGTGATTTTAGGTTTTTCGTCAGGTGCATTCAGCATGCCGTGCATGCCGCCGTGAACTCTCATGACATTATCCAATCGAAAAGAAGGTATGCCGGTATTATCCCACCCTTAACCGGTTTGGAGTGCTGCAGGCGTTAATTATGCCTGTGTCGCTACACCGTTTTGTTCGATCACCCGCCGGTACCAGGCAGCGCTGGCTTTGGGTGTGCGTTTTTGACTGGCAAAATCGACATGTATAATTCCGAAATGCTGGGTATACCCCAGCGCCCATTCGAAGTTGTCCATCAGCGACCACAGGTAATATCCGGTCAACGGTACGCCGGCTTGAATTGCCTGCGCCATAGCCTGGAAATGCCCGCTCAGGTAGGCAATGCGCCGTTCGTCATGGATGGCGCCGCTCCCGTCCGCAGCGTCGGAAAAACTGGCTCCGTTTTCGCTGATGATGATCTCGCGCGGACTATATTCCTGCGACACGCGGGTGAGGATTTCGAACAATCCGGCTGGATAACATTCCCAGTTCATATCGTCATGATTGGTGGTTGGGGTCACCATCAAGATGTCATCGGGATTTTCCGCAAAGTGAGCTCCAGCTTTCACCACGCTGCGGGTGTAATAGTTGATCGCCAGGAAGTCGGTGGGGACGCAGATGACGTCCATGTCGCCTGGTTCGACAAAATCCAGCTGCGAAGATGGCAGTGCTCCCGTCTTTACAAAATCAGCCAGCATGTCAGCCGGGTAGCTGTGCCCGTGAAGCGGGTCGAGGAACCAGCGGTTGAGTTCCCCGTCTGAATGCCGCGCTGCCGCCGCATCGGATTCCGAATCGCTGGCCGGGTGGATCGGCGACAAATTTAGCGCAATGCCCGCGCGCGCACCGGGACAATTCTCCCGAATAACCGGCATGGCTGCACCGTGCCCCAGCAGCAAGTGATGCGCCGCCAGCAGCGCTTTGTACGGCTCGCGCAACCCGGGAGCATGCACACCAACCTTGTAGCTCAGAATGCTCGGGCAGAAAGGCTCGTTGATGGTGACCCAGTCCTTCACCCGGTCGCCCAGAGCCGAGGTGGCAGCCGCGGTCAGTTCGACAAAGGCATCCACCGTGGCGCGGTTCAACCACGCGTCTGGCAGTATAGCCGGCACATCCCAATGGTATAAAGTCGCCAATGGACAGATGCCGGCTGCCAGCAGCTCATCGACCAGTCGGCTGTAAAAATCCAGCCCAGCCTGGTTAACTTTGCCGCGCCCTGCCGGCAGGATCCGCGGCCAGGCCAGCGAGAAGCGGTAGGCTGGTATCCCCAGCTGCTTCAGCAGCGCAATATCTTCCTTCCAGCGGTGATAATGATCGCAGGCGGTGTCGGCATTGCTGCCGTCGATGATTCGGCCCGGTGTGTGGCTAAACACATCCCAGATCGAGTCGCTGCGCCCATCTGCATGCACCGCGCCTTCGATCTGAAAAGCAGCCGTGGCTGCACCCCATTGAAAATCCGTCGGAAAGTGAAGAAAATTCGTCATGTATTGGCTCCGGTAAAAAAGGTGGAATGATTAATGAAATAATTTCGCGAAAGTGCTTTTTAGCAGAGGGTAAAGCTCGCGGTAGATGGCATAACCCTGGCGGTAAGCGTCAACCTGCGAGTCATCCGGCGCCGTCCGGCCAGTGATCTGGATGGTGTCGCGGCAGGCTGCCGGGACGCTCGACCAGGCACCCGCGCCCACCCCGGCCAGAAGCGCGGCACCGAAAGCGGCTCCCTCCGCTGTATTGACCGTGACCAGCTCGCTTTCCAGCACGGATGCCAGTATCTGGCGCCAGAGTCGGCCCTTGGTGCCGCCCCCGGATGCCCGCACTTGCACAATCTGCTCCAGACCGGCGTTTTGGATCAGCTTAAAACTGTCTTTCAGGCCGTAAGCTACGCCTTCCAGCACCGCGCGTGTCAGGTGACCGCGCCCATGCCGCAAGGTTAGCCCGATAAAGGCGCCGCGCGCCTGCGGGTCCGGATGAGGGGTACGCTCGCCGCTCAAATAAGGCAGGAATTGCAAGCCCTCACTGCCCGCCGGGACTTTCTCAGCTTCCTGCAGCAATTCATCAAAACTCATGTTGAGAGCCAGCGTGTCGCGGTACCACTGCAGGCTGCCGGCTGCCGAGAGCATCACGCCCATCAGGTGCCACATACCCGGTACGGCGTGGCAAAAAGCGTGCAGCCGGCCTTCTGGTTCGATAAATGGCGCTGGCGTGGCGGCAAACACCACCCCGCTGGTGCCAACGGTCAGCCCAATGATTCCCGGCTCGACCGCACCCACCCCAACCGCCTGAGCGGCCTGGTCGCCGCCGCCGGCTGCCACTGGCGTTCCCGCCGCCAAACCAGTTTCAGCTGCTGCTGCCACCGATACTTCGCCGGTAAATTCGGGACCCTCGTAGGTCGGCGGCATCCATTCTGGCGGGATATTCAAGGCTGACAGCAATTCTGCCGACCAGTCGCGTTGGCGCAGGTCGAACAATACCGTTCCGGCGCCGTCAGCCTTGTCCATGGCAAATTTACCCGTCAGCCGGTAGCGGATGTAGTCCTTTGGCAATAAAACATGCCGCACCCGCGCATAGATTTCAGGTTCGTTTTCGGCCACCCACAAAATCTTGGGTGCAGTGAAGCCGGTCAGCGCCACATTGCCGCTGATCTGGATGAAGCGTTCCCGTCCAATGCGTGCATGGATCGCATCGCATTGGCTCTGTGTGCGCTGATCGTTCCACAAAATCGCCGGACGCAGCACTGCGCCGGCCCCGTCCAACAGCACCAGGCCGTGCATCTGGCCGGTCAGACCGATGCCTTTAATGGCGCTAGCGGCAACGTTGCTGCGCTGCAGCACCGCCTGAATGCTGACCTTGGTGGTAGCCCACCATTCCAGTGGATCCTGCTCCGACCACAACGGTTTCGGTGTGGAGAGGCTATGGGGTGCAGAGGCTGACGCCACGACTGTCCCGGCTGCATCAATCAGCAAGGCTTTGCTGCCGGTGGTGGAAACGTCAATGCCCATGAAATAGTTCATCTGCGTGTACCCTTTACCCAGCTATCCTGCGCTAACGCACTTCGACCGGACAGACGAATACCCGGTCTTTTACTGGTAGATTTTCTGTGCCCGTGACTCTGAATTCTCCCTGCAGCCGGATGTCATTTGAGGCGCTTCCGACCATGACCAGGAATTTTCCCGGCTCGACCATCAATTGCAGGTCTTCATCGTAATACGCCAGCTGATCGACTGGCAGATGGAATGTAACCTGGCGGGTTTCTCCAGGCTTCAGGCTGATGCGTGCAAAACCTTTCAGTTCTTTCACCGGCCGCGGCAAACTGGCATATTCATCCCGGATGTAGAGTTGCACCACCTCGTCGCCGCTGACTTTACCTTCATTTTCGATGGTGAGCGAAATGTCCACCGTTCCGCTGGCACCGACTTCCAAACGATTCACGGCTAACTGGCTGTATTTGAAGGTGGTGTAGCTCAGCCCGTGGCCAAACCAGTACAGCGGTGTCACCGGTTCATTGGCATAGTCGCCGAAAATATTCGAGCGCATGCCCGAGGGTTTATGGTTGTAAAATACTGGCACCTGGCCAGCGGAGCGCGGCAAGGACAGCGGCAGTTTGCCGCTTGGGTTGATCTTGCCGAACAAAATGTCGGCTGCGGCCTGACCGCCTTCCTCGCCTGGTACCCAGGCCTGCAGGATCGCTGCACATGGGTCCGCCAGCGCCGTCAGGTCCACCGGCCGGCCGCTGACCAACACCAGCGCCACCGGTTTGCCGGTCTCCAGTACCTTCAATGCCAACTTTTCCTGCACGCCGGGTAGGCGTAGATCGGTCGTGTCGCGGAATTCGCCGGTGGTACATTCCGGTGCCAGACCAGAAACATTCCCGAGCACCAGGATGACCGCATCTGCTTGGCTGGCAGCCTGAACCGCTGCGTCGAATCCGCTCTCGTCAGACGAATTGACCTCGCAGCCTTTGACGAATTGAATCGTTGTAGCTGCCGCCGCCTGGCGGATGCCTTCCAGCACCGTAGGCATGGTAACGCCCGGATCCTGCATCTTCTCCCGGCTGATTCCGGCAAAAGCCGAGCCTGGAGGTGGAGCATACGACAATAATTCCGCCGTCGCCGTGAAGGAATAATCCCCCAGCAGGCAGCGGGTTGAATCGGCATTCGGCCCGATGACAGCCAGCCGTTTGATCTCGGGTGTCAAAGGCAGCAGCCCGTCATTTTTGAGCAAGACCATACTCTTGCAAGCCAGCTGGTAGGCCAGCGCCCGGTTTTCTTTGGTCTCGAAAACTGCCGCCACCTCGCCTTCGTTGATGTAAGGATTCTCGAACAATCCCAATTCGAATTTCTTTTGCAGATGCCGGCTCACCGCTTGATCGACAATTTCCAGCGAGATTTCGCCGGAAGTGACTGCCTCCTTCAGATCGTCGCCGTAGCAAACGACCGTTGGCAACTCGACATCGATGCCGGCGGTCAGCGCTCTCACCCCTGCTGCCCTGGTAGTCTCAGCCGCGCGGTGATAATTATGAATCATCACCACAGCATCGTAGTCGGACACCACCAGACCGTCAAAACCGAGCTTTTCACGCAGCAAGGTGGTTAAAATCGTCTTCGAAGCCGCTACCACCTCGCCATCCAGCTCGGGGTAAGCATTCATCATCGAGGCCAAACCGGCATCGCGAATGGCTGCCTGGAAAGGTGCTAAATACACATCCCACAGGTCGCGCCAGCCCAGGTGAACTGGCCCGCAGTTCAATCCACCTTGCGAGAAGGAGTGCGCCACAAAATGCTTACCCGTGGCCATCACACCTGTCGCTAAATCGTCTCCTTGCAAGCCGTGGATATATTCAATCCCAAACTGGCTGACCAGGGTGGGGTCTTCGCCGAAGGTCTCCTCGATCCGCCCCCAGCGCGGGTCGCGGCCGATATCCAGTACCGGCGCCAGCCCTTGCTGCGCACCGATGGCGCGCAGCTGGCGGCTGATGACAGCTGTCATGTTTCTAGCCAGTTCCGGTTGCCAGGTGCTGGCCAAACCAATAGGCTGCGGGAAAACCGAAGCACCGAAGGTCATGGCTCCGGCACAGCACTCCTCGTGGACGATAGCCGGGATGCCCAGACGGGTCTGGTCTTTCAGGAAGCGCTGCAGCACATTGGCAGAACGCGCTGCTTCCAGCGGGGTACCATAACTGGCTCCGGCGTTGCGGGTGATTTGGCCAATGCCCAAAGCCAGTTTCGTTCTGATTTTATCCGCATCCAGCGCACCGCTGGTTTGTAGTTCGTAGGCCCAATACGCCTGCAGCTGAGCCAGCTTCTCCTCCAGCGTCATCTGCGCCAAAAGCTTGTGCACCTGTTTTTTGATCTGGCGCAGCCGCGGCAGATTGTTTTGTCCAGCCATAGCGTCCTCCCGAAAGCCGTTGTTTAGCGGGTACCGAGCAGCAAATCGACGGTAAGTTGGTCCAGCTTTTCGTATTTCAACCCGCGGCTGGCGATGCCGGCGCGGTCAAACGGCTGCGCTTTGAGCGCTTTGGCCTTATCAGTTGAATATTTTCCGGTCAGCAGTGCCATTGCCGGGTCTTCAGCCTGAATCTCAGCCAGCAGCGCCTGTATCTCCGGGTCGGCGTTGAAGCGCGCGCCTTTATCCTTCAGAATCAAGTAGGTACGCATGCAGCCGCGCGCAAAATCCTTCACGCCTTCATAGTCTTCCGTGCGGTAGGCGTGTGCGTCAAAGTGACGGGAACCGGGATAGCCCACATCTTCCAGGAACTTGACCAGATAGAAGGCGGCTTTGATGTCCCGCGAGCCGAAGCGCAGGTCCTGATCGTAGCGCCCGGGGTACTGGTCATTCAGATCGATGTGCCACAACTTGCCTGCATCCCAGGCCTGAGCCACGCCGTGCATGAAGTTGATGCCCGCCATGTGCTCGTGTGCCACTTCCGGATTGACTCCCACCATATCCGGATGATCCAGCGTCTCAATGAACGCCAGCATGTGACCGGTGGTCGGCAGGTAGATATCGCCGCGCGGTTCGTTAGGCTTGGCTTCCAGCGCAAAGCGGAGATCATATTTATTGTCGATCACGTACTCCGACAGGTAGTTGAGCGCCTCGCGGTAGCGCAGCAAGCCGTCCACTGCGCTCTTGCTCGAATCGGTTTCAGTGCCTTCGCGTCCACCCCAGAAGACGTACACTTTGGCGCCAAATTCTATCCCCAGGTCGATGGCCTTCATAGCCTTCTGAATGGCGAAAGCGCGCACCTTGGGATCATTGGCGGTAAAAGCCCCATCCTTGAAAATTGGGTCGAAGGCCAGGTTGGTGGTCGCCATCGGCACAACCAGCCCGGTATCGTCCAGCGCCTTGCGAAAATCGCGTTTGATGGCTGCTGCTTCCGCCGCCGTGGCGTCGATGGGGATGAAGTCATTATCGTGGTAGTTGACGCCATATGCGCCCACCTCGCCCAGCAGGTAAACCAGTTCTGCGGGTGTCTTGGGGTTGCGCACCGGTCCGCCAAACGGGTCTCGTCCGGCTGACCCCACCGTCCACAGGCCGAAGGTGAATTTATGCTCGGGTTTGGGTTGATAGTCAGACATGTGGGTCTCCATTTCCTCTTAGTTACCTGCCCAGAAATCGTGTGCGATCGCCAGAAGCGCGTTCCGATGACTGTTGGTCAACGCCGCTGATTCGCTATTTTCTTTACCGGTGTCATCATTTTCCACAATAATGATGTGCGCCCCCTTGCCAAGCAGCGTGGTATGCCAGGAGTTTTTTTTAATATTGTAAATCTTGCCCGGCTGCATTACCACTGCCTGCAGTTCGCCGACCTCGTCCCCGTTGCTGCCTACAATTAATACCGCCCGCCCTTCGGTGAGGATGAACACCTCGTCCGTCTGGCAATGGCGTTCAATGGTGTGAATCTTGTCAGGGTGAGACCCGTCGTGGTAGCGCAAAACGGCTACCCGCCAGGACTCGAAACTCAATACCGATTGGTAGCCCTCCCCTGAAAAATTCCTGATCTCGATCGCTTGTGATTCCAAGAGCACTCCTTATAAAAGTAAGATTTCAATCCATGTTGGATGGACAATTCAACCATTCAGCCGGCTGGCTGCTGCCCACCCCCAGCCCGTAACCGAACGGGAACAAGGGTGCTGCGCAGCCGGTAAGTCCTTCGACAGTATGCGTATTCAGTGGCAGTTGGTCCTTGCTGCGTGGCCAGGTGTAAGGCAGGGTGCCGCTGAACGGATAGTCGCCAAATAAACCATCAGCCACACCAGCGCCTTCCGTGCCCGGCAGCCAGGCTGCCACCCAGGCGTCAGCCAGCGGAAATTGTTCCGTGATCACCAGCGGACGACCGGAGATAAGGATGACGATCAATTTTTGACTGTGTTCGCGCAGGTTGGTAATAACCTGTAGGTCTTTGTCGCTGAGTGACAGGTCGCTGGCATCGCCAACCCCCTCCGCGTAAGGCGTCTCGCCAACCACAGCGATGCCGATTTCGGCTGTCCCCTCGAACTGGCCATCCTGGCTGTACGTGACGGTGGTGGCAGGCGAGACCGCCGCGCGGATGGCTTCCAGGATGGTCGTTCCAGGCTGCACATCGCCGGTCTCTCCCTGCCATTCGGTGGTCCAACCGCCGCATTGAATGCCCATGTCGTTAGCGGCTATACCGGCTACGATGATAGAGTCCGCATCCTTCGCGATCGGCAAGGCACTATTTTCGTTTTTTAGCAGTACCAGCGATTCGCGCACCGCCTGACGCGCCAGCGCGCGGTGTGCCTCTGAGCCAATATCATCCAATGAGCCGAGGTTTGATTGGGTATCGCCGAATAACCCTAACTGGTATTTGACATTCAAAATACGCCGCACGGCATCATCGATGCGTTCGAGGGTGATGTCACCTTTCATCACACCCCGTTCCATGGCATTGATGAATTTGACGTAATCGTACGGCACCATATTCATATCTACGCCGGCATTGATGGCGGTTACGACCGCTTCGTAATAATTTTCGCTGATCTGGTCGATGCCGCCCCAGTCGGAAACCACAAAACCCTCAAAGCCCAATTCCCCTTTGAGCACGTCGTTGATCCAGTAGCTCTGCGCGTGCATTTTGGTGCCATTCCAACTGCTGAAGGACACCATGATGCTCATAGCACCGGTCTCGACTGCCGCCTGATAAGCTGGCAGGAAGTACTCGCGCATCTCAGCTTCAGTGAGCTGCGTGTCGCCCTGGTCGATCAGATACGGCTTGAAAATGTTTTGGGTGGAGGTGCCAAAGGCAGTGCCGCCGTCGCCAAGGTAGTGTTTGGGGGTCGCCAGGGTGTACAGGCTTTGACCCTCAGCTGCGACAAAGTCCTTCGGCAGCGATTGCAGCCCCTGGATGAAAGCTGTGGAAAGCGCCACCACCCTTTGCGTATCTTCGCTGTAAGATTCGTACGTGCGCCCCCAGCGAATATCCTGCGGCACCGCCACAATTGGCGCGAAATTCCAGGAGATGCCGATGGCGCGCATCTCCTCAGCGGTGGCTTGCCCGATCTGCCGCATGAGTTCGGGATGGTTGCCAGCGCCCAGGCCAATTGGCTGCGGGAAAACGGTGGCGCCGTACAGCGCCCCGATACCGTGGATCGCATCGACCGCGTACAGGATTGGGATGCCGAGACGAGTTTGCGGTGCGGCTGGCGGGACGAAGGTCTCTGCCCACTCGCGGGTGTCCGCGGTGGTCGGCACTGAGCCGCCGCCGCTGATGACAGAGCCGATGAAATATTTATCGCTATCCCCCGCTTTGAGGCTGTATTGCTCGACCTGGGTCATCTGCCCGATCTTTTCAGCCAGAGTCATCTGCGCCAGCAGGGCTTCGACCGGATCGGATGGCGGGAGGACCTCAGGCGTTGCCGTTTCTGTTACGCTAATCTCAGGAGGTTGAATGGGGGTTTCCGTCCCGGTGACGCGATTGCAGGCTGAAAGCGTTACAGCGATCAGCAGCAAGACAGGCAGCAGGCGGTTTTTCCGGAAAATCACTTTATAGTACCCATTCTTAATCCAAAATCACCTTAACCACAACGCTTTCGCTTCCGACTGGCGGCAGCGGCACCAGGGTCCCCGGTACGGGCTGCCCGTCCACCTCCAGGCTGGCATGATTGCCAGCACCGCGCCGTTCCACCTGAATGTTGTATTTCACGCCGCGGAATGAACGCTCAGCCGTAAATCCCGTCCATTCGGCCGGGATCACCGGGTCAACGATGAGTCCGTCATAGGCCGGACGGATGCCCAAGATCCATTGGGTGATTGCCACATAATTCCATGCAGCTGCACCTGTCAACCACGAGTTTTTGGCCTCGCCCGGTTTGACGGCCTCCTTGCCGGCAATCATTTGCGCATACACATAGGGTTCGCAGCGGTGTAGCTCGCTGATTTCTTCGCGGTACGAGGGGTTGATCCGCAGATAGGTCTCAAATGCCAGGTCGCCGTGCCTTACCATCGCCTCGGCGATCATGATCCACGGATTGGTGTGGCAGAACACGCTGCCATTTTCTTTATACCCCGGCGGATAGGATGAAATTTCTCCGAGGTTTAGGTAATACTGCTTGTAAGCTGGCTCCAGCAGCACCACCCCATGCGGTGTTCCCAGACGTCGCTGAACTGCATCCAGCGCCTGAACAGCCTGGCCGTTTTCCAGCCCTACGCCAGCCATCACACACATGCCCTGCGGCTCGATGAAGATCTGACCTTCCTGGCATTCACGCGAGCCGACCGGTGCGCCAGCATCGTCATAGGCCCGGCGGAACCACTCGCCATCCCAGCCGGAAGTTCCTAAAACAGCTTCCATTGCCTGCCGGTGTCCTGTATAGTTTTGCGCTTCTTCCGGTGCAGCAAATCTTCCCGCGATTTCTTCCATTTCTCGGCAGGCCAGCACGAATAATCCAGCGATGAATACGCTCTCGGCGGTCTTGCCGTCTTTGCTGGTGGTTGTCTGGAAGGATTGCCCTGGGGTTTCCGAAAAGCAGTTCAAGTTCAGGCAGTCATTCCAGTCGGCGCGCCCGATCAAAGGCAAGCCGTGCGGTCCCAGCCGGTCCAGCGTGTATTGCATCGAACGCTGCAAGTGGACGTACAACGGTGCTTCGCTGCCCGGGGTGTTGTTGAACTGCACCGGAACAGACAGGATGCTCCAGTCGCCAGTCTCTTTCAGGTAAGCCGCCACCGCCAGCACCAGCCACAACGGATCGTCGTTGAAGTTGCCGCCAATATCGTTGTTGCCCAGGCGCGTCATGGGTTGGTACTGGTGATAAGCCCCGCCATTTTCCAGTTGAGTGGCAGCCAGATCCAGGATGCGTTCGCGCCCTCGTTCTGGAATCAAGTGCATGAAACCCAGCAGATCCTGATTTGAGTCGCGAAATCCCATGCCGCGTCCGACTCCCGATTCGAAATAGGAGGCTGAACGCGAAAAATTGAACGTGACCATCATCTGGTAAGCGTTCCAAATATTTACCATGCGCTGAGCGTGTTCGTTCGGCAGCTTGACCTGTAATTTATCCAGCAACCCCTGCCAGTAGGCGCGTAAATCGGCCAGAGCAGTCTCGACAGTCTTTGGCTGCAAATAACGTTCAATCACCGGCAGCACGCTGCGCTTGTTGATAGTTTGAGATCCCGGCGGGTCGAATTTCTCTGCGGCCAGATTCTCATGATAGCCAAGCAAATAAATGACCGTGCGCGTCTGGCCTGGCTGCAGTTCGAGCTGAATGTGCTGCGCGCCAATCGGCTGCCAGCCAGCCGCCAGGGATTGGGTTGTCTCGCCCTGTTCCACTGCCAGCGGCGCGTGCCAGCCGCGGTAGGGTCCCAGGAAGGCCTCGCGCTGGGTGTCGTAACCCGCCAGCGGCTCGGAGCAGGCCAGGTAGGCAAAGTGATTGCGCCGTTCGCGGTATTCCGACTTGTGGTAGATCACCCCGTCGGCTACTTCCACTTCGCCGATGGAGTAATTGCGCTGAAAATTATTGGCATCCTCGGCGGCATCCCACAGGCAGAACTCAACCGCAGAAAAGACCGATACTTTGACCGCTACATCCCGCCGGTTCGTTACTTTCAATTGCCAAATTTCGAGATTCTCGCCTAAAGGAACGAAATAGGTGGTTTCGCTGGCGATTCCGGCGCGTTCGGAGGCAATAACGGTATACCCCATCCCGTGCCGGCATTCGTACCTGTCCAACGGGGTACGGGTGGGTTGCCAGCTCGGCGACCAGTAATCCGGCTGCGCTGCGCCGTCATCACGCAGGTAAATGTAGCGCCCGCCTTCATCTAAAGGAGCATTGTTGTAGCGGTAACGTGTGATGCGCCGCAGTCTGGCATCCCGGTAGAAGGAATATCCGCCGGCAGTGTTGGAAATGATGCCGAAATAGGCTTCCGACCCCAGATAATTGATCCACGGCAGAGGTGTGTCCGGCCGGTTGATTACATATTCGAGCTGAGTGTCGTCAAAATGTCCGAACCGCACAGTAACCTCTGCTGGAAGTTGATTTTAAAAATTCGACCGACTCATTTTAGAAAAATGAGCACTAATTTCACCTGAAGCTGTCCTGCCATAACGCGTATCTGCGTTCCTGTCTTATTCCTTCACAGCTCCCATGGAAATGCCGTTGACAATGTAGCGGGAGAACAGGAAGTAGATGATGATGATGGGGATTACGGATGCCGCCAGGCCCAGGTAAATGGCGCCATATTCGTGGCGGTAAACGTCGCCGCGTAACGTTTGCACCAGCATAGGCATGGTGTACTTGTCCCGCGATGAGATCAGGATGAAGGCATTGAAGAAGTTGTTCCACGCGCCCACAAAGGCAAAAATGCCCATGGTAAAGGCGCCCGGGATAGCAATGGGGAACATGATCCGATGGAAAATACCCAGCTCGCTGGCACCATCGATGCGTCCGGCATCGATCAGCTCGGTCAGGACGATGGATTCCAGATACTGCTTGCCGAAGAATACTGCCCCAGCCGAGGCAATCGTTGGCAAAATCAGCGCGGCGTAAGAATCATCCAGCCCGATCTTGACCATATACTGGTAGAAGCCGATGATCGACAATTGGGTTGGGATCATGACCAGCACCAGAATAAAGTTGTAAATGGCTTGTTTACCCTTGTAGTTGTATACCACCAGCGAATAGGCCGCCAACATTGAAAAATAGACGGTAACGACCGTGGTTAGACCGGAAATTATGAAACTGTTTAGAAACCCGCGTGGTAAATCCAGCCCTCTGCTCAGCAGAATGTTGTAATTGGAAATCAAATACTTGCTTGGCAGCAGGCTGATTCCTTGTTGAATTTCGACGGTCGAGCGGGTGGCATTGACCATCAGCAGCCATACCGGGACGATGGTGATTAACAGGAGAATAACCAGGACCAGGTAGATAAAAAAGCGGGTAAGATTGAGTCTGAACCGGTAATTGGTCTTTTTCTCGGTAATCAGGCTGGCAGAAACTTGAGTCTCGGCGCTCATGACCGCACCTCCTTGACTTTCTTGTCAGTCTTTTCACGCAGAAGGTAGAAAATCAGCAGTGCGACAAAAGTGGTCATGATGAACACCACCACGCCAACGGAACTGGCAGCTCCGATGTGTCCCTGGCTGCTGCGGAATTTCATATACATCATAATATTGCTGGTCAGGATGGAATTTGCCGGACTTCCGCGACCATCCGTCAACAGGAATGGGATGTCAAACATCTGCATCCCGCCAACCAGTGAAGTGACCAAAATGAAGATCATGACCGGTTTGATCAGCGGCAGCGTAATGTAGCGGAACATCTGCCAGATACTGGCGCCGTCAATGGTCGCCGCTTCGTACACAGCCACAGAAATCGAGGTCATGCCAGCCATTAAGAGGATGGTTGTCTGACCAAACCACATCCACCATTGGATAAAAACCACCAAACCGCGCATGACGTCCGGCGAGCGGATAAAGTCAACCGCTTCCGGCAGCAGGTCAGCGCGCACCATGAACTGATTGACCGGTCCATAATAGGAAAACAGGCTAAAGTACAGCGCGGCGATAGCCGATGGCATGAGCAGATTAGGCATATAAAACAGCATACGCCAGATGCCGCCGCCTTTGATCCGCAGCCGGGTGTTGGTAAACCACACCGAGAGCAGTAGAGCAATCCCCAACTGCGGGATAAAGTTCATCAACCATAAAGACCAGGTATTGCTGATGGCAGTAAAGAATGTTTTGTCGGCAAACAGGCGTTCAAAATTTTGCAACCCGACAAAAGCACCGTTCGCTTTCATCATGGTTGTGTTGGTGAAGCTCAACGCGATGGTGTTGTAGAGCGGGTAGAGTCCAAATACCAGGAACCCGATGATAAAAGGGGCGATGAACAGGTATCCGTAATAATTTTTTCTATAATTGGA